>CAITJJ010000325.1 GCA_903892675.1 uncultured Hyphomicrobiales bacterium
ATCACGCCGCGGAACGAGAACAGCCGGTGTTTGACCACCTGGCCGATCGTGAATTTTGCGGTGTGCGTCTTGCTCATGGAGAGACCAGTTAGTGGTTCGGCGCGGTATTGGCTAGTCCAAATCGCAGCGGAACCCGCGTCATAGTCCGTAACGCTGGCCCATGTCCGGGTCCTTGGCGGCGACCAGCTTTGCCAGGTCGATCAGCACCTTGGCCTGCTTCCAGGTGGCGTCGTCCTGCATTTTGCCGTCGATCATGACAGCGCCGGCGCCATCCGGCATGGACTCGACGATCTTCCGCGCGAACGCCACTTCGGCCGGGTCCGGCGCATAGACCTTTTTTGCGATGGCGATCTGCGAGGGGTGAAGCGTCCAGGCGCCGACGCATCCAAGCAAAAACGAATTGCGGAATTGTGACTCGCAGGCGGCGGCGTCCGAGAAATCACCGAACGGACCGTAGAACGGTTTGATGCCGGCGGCCGCGCAGGCATCGACCATTTTCGCGGTGGTGTAGTGCCAGAGGTCCTGCTGATAGGCCGCACGCGGCGCGTCGCCGTGAGCGTCCGCCAGCACCTTGTATTCGGGATGACCGCCGCCGACGCGCGTGGTCTTCATTGCGCGCGAAGCGGCGAGATCGGCCGGGCCTAAACTCATGCCGTGCATGCGCGGCGAAGCCGTGGCGATGGCCTCGACATTGTTGACGCCCTGCGCCGTTTCCAGAATGGCGTGGATCATGATCGGCCTGGCGACCTTGTGACGCGCCTCAAGCTGGGCCAGCAACTGGTCGAGGTAATGGATGTCCCAGGGGCCGTCGACCTTGGGCAGCATGATGACGTCAAGCTTGTTGCCGATCGCCGCGACGATCTCGGTGACGTCATCGAGCGCCCAGGGCGAGTTGAGAGCGTTGATGCGGGTCCACAGGCCGGTGGGGCCGAAATCCACCGTCTGGCCCATCTCGATGAAGCCCTTGCGGGCGGCCTCCTTGGCCTCGACCGGAATGGCGTCTTCCAGGTTGCCCAGCACCACGTCGACGGTTTTGGCCAGTTCCGGCGCCTTGGCCCGCATCTTTTCCATGTGCGGCGGCACGAAATGGATCATCCGCTCCAGCCGGACCGGCAAATCGCGCATCGGCGCGGGCGCGCCGATGGCAAGCGGCTGAAAGAACTGGCGGAGCAGCTTCACGGGATGGTCCTTCCAAAAGGCACTTCTGCCGTCTAGAGGAAAGCAAAGGCCGCGCCAAGTAGGCTTAAAGTTAGCCAAATCAGGGCGCCGGCCGGAGGCCGGAATGATCGAAGTTCTCAATCTCGCATTGCCGTTTTTCGGGCTGATCATCATCGGTTTTGCCTGCGGCAAGATCAAGCAGATCCCCGATACGGCGCTCGCCTGGATGAATTTCTTCATCGTCTATGTGTCGCTGCCGGCGCTGTTCTTCCGCATTCTGTCGCAGACGCCGCTCGAGCAGTTGGCCCGCGTCGATTTTATCTTTGCCACGACCCTGTCGACGTTCTGGGCCTTCGCCGTGGCTTTCGCCATCGGCATGGCGATCCGCGGCGGCCGCATCGATGAATCGACCATCGCGGGACTGGCCGGCGGCTACGGCAATATCGGCTACATGGGTCCGGGCCTGGCGCTGGCGACTTTAGGGGCACAAGCGGCGGTGCCGGTGGCGCTGATTTTCTGTTTCGACACGCTGCTGTTGTTCTCGCTGGTGCCGTTCATGATGGCGGTCGCCAGTCCGGAGAAGAAAAGCATCGCCTCGGTCGCGCTCGATGTGGTCCGGCGCATCGGCACCAATCCGCTAGTGATCGCGACCGCGCTCGGCATTGGCGCGGCGGCGATTCAATTCCAGCCGCCGGTGGCGATCGAGCGGTTGATGCAGTTTCTGCAGAATGCGTCGGCGCCATGCGCGCTGTTCACGCTTGGTGTCACGGTCGCGTTACGTCCGTTGAAGAAGATGCCGTGGGAAGTACCGTTCCTCACCGCGGTGAAGCTACTGCTTCATCCGGTTCTAATGTTTCTCCTGTTGTCGTTGTTCGGGCCATTCGATCAATTGTGGGTCAATACCGCGATCCTGATGGCGGCCCTGCCGCCGGCGCTCAACGTCTTCGTCTTTGCGCGACAGTACGATACCTGGGTCGAGCAGGCTTCCGGCGCGGTGCTGGTCGGGACAATTGTCTCGGTGGTGACGCTAACCAGCGTGATGTGGATGGTGAAGACAGGTACGTTGCCGCCGTTGTTGTTCAGGTAGCGCACGCATGACCCCGAAAAGTGGGAACCGGTTTTCGGATAAGGTCATGCGCAAATGACAACCCAGCCACTGGCGGGCTTACTCGTCCTCGACTTCTCCACCCTGCTGCCGGGACCGCTGGCGGCCCTGATGCTGGCGGAAGCCGGCGCCGAGGTGATCAAGATCGAGCGGCCGGGCGGCGAGGATATGCGGCGCTTTCCGCCGATTATCGATGGCGAGAGCGCGGCCTTTGCGCTGCTTAATCGCGGCAAGAAGATTCTCACGCTCGATCTCAAAAACGACGCTGACCGCGCGACACTGCAGCCGCTGCTGGCGCGCGCCGATATTTTGATCGAGCAGTTTCGTCCCGGCGTGATGGCGCGGCTGGGTCTCGGCTATGACGATGTGCGGGCGATCAACCCGAAGCTGATCTATTGCTCGATTTCCGGCTACGGCCAGAGCGGGCCGCGCGCCGATGAAGCCGGGCACGACGTCAATTATATCGGCGCGACAGGACTGCTCGATCTGCAGCCGGGGCCGATCGGTGCGCCCGTGCTGCCGCCTTTGCTGGCTGCCGATATTGGCGGCGGCAGTTTTCCGGCGATGATCAATATTCTTCTGGCATTGCGCGCGCGCGACCAAAGCGGGCAGGGCGCGTTCATCGACATCGCCATGACCGACACGATGTTCACCTTCGCCTGGTATGCGCTGGCGCTGGGGCAGGCGAGCGGCAAGTTTCCCAGGCCCGGCGAGTTGCCGCTTGTCGGCGGTTCGCCGCGCTACCAGCTTTATCCGACCAAGGACGGGCGGATTATCGCCTGCGGCGCGCTTGAGCAGAAATTCTGGCTCGCCTTCACGACGGCCATCGGGCTGGCGGCGGAGTTCGTCAAAGACGCGCGCGATCCGCAAGCGACGCGCGCGGCGGTCGCGCAATTGATCGCCGCGCGGAGCGCCGGCGAGTGGAAACAGATTTTCGCGCAAGCGGATTGCTGCGTTACCATCGTGACGCCGCTTGCGGAAGCGGTGCGCGATCCACATTTCGTCGCGCGCGGCCTGTTCGCGCACACGATCAAAAGCGCGTCGGGCACGACGATGCCGGCTTTGCCAGTGCCGATCGACGCGCAGTTTCGTTCAAGGCCCAATGAGCGCTAGAGCGCTTCGCCGCGCATCAAACGCGGCTGCGCCGATGTCGGCGCGATGCCCTCGCGCATGACGACACGCCGCAATGGGCCGATCTTGTCGAGCATGTAAAGGCCGAGCCCGCGCAGCCCCTGCACCGGCAGGAAGTCGGTCAGCAGCGTGCGGTTGAAAAGGTCGATTGCGACGCCGCGCGTGGTGACGTCGCCGCGGCGCTGTGCGTCGTAGGCGGCGAGCACATCGGCGCCGCCGATATCGCGGCCGTTACGATGCGCCGCGACGGCCAGTTCGCCGATGGTCGCGGCATCGCGCAGGCCGAGATTGAGGCCCTGCGCGCCGATTGGCGGAATGACATGCGCGGCTTCGCCGACGAGCGCGATGCGCCGGTCGGCGAATTTATGCGCGGTGACGACGCTGAGCGGAAACAGGCCGCGGCCCGGCTCGATCTCGATCTTGCCGAGGATCGAATGCGACGCGCGTTCGATCTCGGCGGCGAGCGTTGCATCGTCGAGCGCGGCGATCTCCTCGGCCAGGTGCGGGTCCAGCACCCAGACCAGACTTGAACGCAAGCCCGGCAGCGGCACCAACGTGAACGGCCCGCTCGGTGTGTGAAACTCGGTAGAAGTGTCGCGGTGCGGCCGCGAATGACGCAAGATGACGGTGAGGGCGGCCTGCTGGTAGGCATGCTCATTGACGCCGATGCCGGCGGCGTCGCGGCACAGCGAGCGGCGGCCATCGGCGCCAATGACGAGAGGGGCGCGGAGTGCGGCGCCGTTCTTTCGCGTGACCGTGACGCGATCGGCGTCCGGCGAGACGCCGATGGCGTCGTCGTCGATCAGGGTCAGGTTCGGCAGCGCGGCGGCACGCTTTTCCAGCGCGGCGACCAGGTCACGATTGGCGATGTTATGGCCGAAGGCCTCAAGGTCGATTTCGCTCGATGCGAATTTGACTTCCGGCGCGCGCCACAGCCGGCCGGTATCGTCGACGATGCGCATGACTTTCAGCGGCGCCGACTGGGCGACGCACAACTCCCAGACGCCGAGCGTTTCAAGCGCCGTGACGGAACCGCCGAGCAGAGCGGTCGTGCGGTTGTCGGGATGGGCCGGGCGTTTGCCCACCAGCGCCGTCGCCAGCCCGCCGACGGCCAGCGCGACCGCCGCCGTCAGCCCCGCTGGCCCCCCGCCGACCACGATTGTCTCATATTTGTCCGGCATCAAAGCGCCTGATCCTGTTTGGCTTTAGCCGGATTAGCATGTCCCCGGTCCGATGCGCTATGCATCGGGATCAGAGGAGCCAGATGGCCGAGACCGCGAACAATAGCCTGCCGAACCTGTCGCCCGCCGCCTCCCGGCTGGGCGCGGCTTTCGCGCGGCCCAAGCGCCTGGCCGTCATTTGCGTGATCGCGCTGGTGGGTCTCGGCTGGTTGTATCTCGCTTTGCTGACCGCCGCGATGAGCGGTCCGGCCGGAACATGGGTCGCCGGTACATGGCCAATCAGTTCTTGGGCGAGCAATACTTGGGCGGTGATCTGCGGTTCGACTTTCGGCGTCGCGCTGATGCCGGACGGGGTGTGGGGCGTCTCGGGTTTCGCGCTGATCGCCTTGATGTGGGGGGCGATGACGCTGGCCATGATGCTGCCGAGCGCCTCGCCGATGATCCTGACCTACGCCGAGATCGCCGACACCGCCGCCCGCAAGGGCGAGGCCGTCGTGTCGCCATTCGTGCTGGCGGCCGGCTATACCCTGGTCTGGTTCGGTTTCGCCGCGCTGGCGACAATTGCGCAATACGCGCTCACGCGCGCGGCTATTCTCGACCCGGGCATGGCCTCGGTCAGCGGATTGTTCTCGGGCGCGATCTTTGTCGCCGCCGGCGTCTATCAGTTTTCCGACCTCAAACATGCCTGTCTGCGGCAATGCCGGTCGCCGTTTCCGTTCTTCTTCACCAACTGGGCGACGACGCCGCGCGGCGTTTTCAAGCTCGGTCTGCGCCAGGGACTGTTTTGCCTTGGCTGCTGCTGGGCGATGATGCTGGTGATGTTCGCCGTTGGCATCATGAATGTCGTGTGGATGGCGGCGCTCGGCATCGTGATGACGCTGGAAAAGATGGGGACCGGCAAGCGCTTCACTTATGCCATCGGCGTCTTGTTGATCGCGGGCGGCGTCGCTTTCGTCGGCAGCGCGGTCATGGCCCATTGGCCGGCGCGGCCGATTTGAGTTACCAATGCCCAAGAAAACACGGGGAGTGAAAGCGTGGCCGAAGCCTGGACGCTGAAAGGCGAAATGACCCTGTCGTGCAGCTGCACGGTATTCTGCCCGTGTGTGCTGTCGCTCGGCGACCATCCGCCGACCGAGGACCGCTGCCAGACCTGGGCCGGCGTGCGTATCGATGAGGGCCATATCGACAGCGTCGATCTGTCCGGCATTAAGGTCGGCCTGATGATGGATCTGCCCGGCATCATGTCGCGCGGCAACTGGACCGCGGCTTTGTTCGTCGACGACAAGGCGCCGATCCAGGCGGTCAAGGGACTGACCCGCATTTTCACCGGCCGCGTCGGCGGCACCACGCATCTGCTGTCGATCCTGGTCGGCCAGTTTCTCGGCGTGCATCAGGTCCCGATCTCCTACGAAACGGACGGCCAGACGCGGCGCATCCGCATCGAGAAATATGTCGAGGGCGCGATCACGCCGGTGCGCGGCAATGACCGCGAAGGCAATGTCGTCATCCGCAACAGCGAATACTGGATCGGCCCCGACGTCATCGTCGCCAGGGCCGACAAGTCGCGCTTTCGCGGCTTCGGCCGCAACTGGAATCTGACCGGGCGATCGGCGGAGATCGTCAAACTCGACTGGGGCAATCAAAAACTCTAATGTTCGTCACCGTCCGCGCCTTTGCCGTTCACGTCTTCACCGCGCTGGGCGCGGCGCTTGGCATGCTGGCGCTCGTCTTCGCCACCGGCGGACACTGGGCGGCGATGTTCTTCACTTTGGGTCTGGCGCTGATCGTCGACGGCGTCGACGGGCCGATGGCGCGCCGCTTCAAGGTCGCCGAACTGCTGCCGCGCTGGAATGGCGAGGGCCTCGACTTCGTCGTCGACTTCATCACCTATGTGTTCGTGCCGGCCTATGCGATCGCAGCCAGCGGCTATCTGCCGGAAATGCTGGCGATCCCGCTCGCCTGCGTCATCGTCATCACCGGCGCGCTCTATTTCGCCGATCGTGCCATGAAGACAAGCGACAATTATTTCCGCGGCTTTCCGGCGGTGTGGAATCTGGTGGCGTTCTATCTGTTCGTTCTCGAACCGCCGCCTTATGTCGCGGCGGCCGTCATTGCCGTTCTCGCCGGACTGACATTCGCGCCGCTGCGCTTTGTCCATCCGCTGCGGGTGCGGCATCTACGGAGTGTCAACATCGCGCTGATGGCGCTGTGGGCAGCTTTGGCATTCGTCGCGGTCGCCACCGACCTCGCGCCCGGGCCCTATGTCGTCGCAGCGCTGTCCGCCATCGGCCTTTACTTTTTGATTGCGGGTTTGCTACGCCGGGCCGACGGTTAAACATAAAACAGTGCCCTGGGGAGTTTGCTGCATGTCACGTCCCGTTCTTCTGATTGCCGGTGGTAGCCGTGGTATCGGCGCCGCCACCGCAAAACTGGCGGGCGCCAAAGGCTACGACGTCGCGGTCAACTACAACAGCAATTCAAACGCGGCGGCGAGCGTGGTCGCGGCGGTGCAGGCATCCGGCGGCAGGGCGATCGCGCTGCAAGGCGACATGGGAAAGGAAGACGATATCGCGCGCGTCTTCGCGCAGACCGCCAAAGAGCTCGGACCCATCACGCATTTCGTGCACTCGTCGGGCATCATTGGACCGTTCTCGCGGCTGGATGAAGTCGAAACCAAAACCATTCGCGAAGTGCTCGACGTCGATACGCTCGGCGCGCTGTTGTGTCTGCGCGCCTGCGTGCGCGGCATGTCAACCAAACACGGCGGCAAAGGCGGATCGATCGTGATGCTGTCGTCGATGTCGGCGACGCTCGGCGGCGCCAATGAATGCGTCTGGTACGCCGCCGCCAAAGGCGCGGTCGATTCGATGGTCATCGGTGTGTCGCGCGAAGTCGCCAAGGAAGGCATTCGCGTCAACGCGGTCAGCCCGGGCATGATCGATACCGATATCCAGCCGCCGGGCCGTGTCGAGCGCCTGATGTCGGCGCTGCCGCAAGGGCGCGCCGGCGCCCCGGAAGAAGTCGCCGAAGGCATCCTGTTCCTGCTGTCGGACGCGGCATCCTACGTCAATGGCGCGAATCTGCGGGTTTCAGGCGCGCGCTAGATCGGGTGAAACCCTGCTTGCGCTTGTCGGCTGGCTGCCTATGATCGCGCCCGAAACTCATCGCATTCAATCAAACAATCAAAACTATTCAAGGGGTGAAACATGGTCGCAGCAGTGCGCGTTCATAAAACCGGCGGTCCGGAAGTTCTGACGCTGGATGACATCGAGATCCCGGCGCCGGGGCAGGGCCAGATCAAGATCAAGCAGCACGCCTGCGGCGTGAACTTCATCGACACCTATTTCCGTATCGGCATGTATCCCTCGCCGGTCGGTATGCCGTTCGTCTCGGGCAATGAAGGCGCGGGGCAGATCACCGAAGTCGGCCCTGGCGTCACCGATCTGAAGGTCGGCGACCGGGTTGCCTATGTGGTGCCGCTCGGCGGCTATTCGGCCGAACGTCTTTTGCCGGCTGAGCGCGCCGTGAAGCTGCCCGACAACATCAGCTACGAGCAGGCGGCCTCGATGATGCTCAAGGGCATGACCGCGCAATATCTGCTCAACCGCACCTTCAAGGTGAAAAAGGGCGACATCATTCTCGTTCATGCCGCCGCTGGCGGCGTTGGTCTCATTCTCTGCCAGTGGGCCAATTATCTCGGCGCTACCGTCATCGGCACGGTCGGTTCCAAGGACAAGGCGGATCTGGCCAAGAAGAACGGCGCGCATCACACCATCCTGTATCGCGACGAGGACTTCGCCGCGCGCGTCAAGGAAATCACCAGCGGCAAAATGTGCGACGTCGTTTATGACGGCATCGGCAACGACACCTTCCCGAAGTCGCTCGACTGTATCCGGCCGCTCGGTATGTTCGTGTCGTTCGGTTCGGCCTCCGGCCCGATCAAGGCTTTCGATATCAACCTCTTGCAGCACAAGGGCTCGCTGTTTGCGACTCGGCCAACGCTCAACCACTACGCGGCCAAGCGCGAGGATCTGGTGGCGACCGCCAACGATCTGTTCAGCGTCGTCGGCTCCGGCGCGGTGAAGATTCCGGCCAGCCACAAATACGCGCTCAAGGATGCCGCCCAGGCCCACAAGGATCTGGAAGCCCGCAAGACCACGGGATCGGTCATTCTGGTACCGTAAGCCGCCGGCACTCTCTTTCGTCGAACAACGGCGTCCCCGCTTTCGCGGGGGCGCCGTCCTGTTATGGTGGGCCATGCCCCGCCTGACCACCCATGTCCTCGACACAACCTCCGGAAAGCCGGCGGCCGGACTGCGCGTCGTGCTGCGCCGGGCCGACGAGGCGACGATCGTCGCCGAGGCTATGACCAATGCCGACGGCCGGCTCGACCGCCCGCTGCTCGAGGGTGCGGATTTCACGCCCGGCACCTATGAGATGACCTTTCACATCGGCGACTACTACCGGGCGCAGAAGGTGGCGACAGCGGACCCGGCGTTTCTCGATCTGGTGCCGGTGCGGTTTGGCCTGGCCGGCGGCCGCGACTATCATGTGCCGATCCTGATTCAGCCCTACGGCTATTCGACCTATCGCGGGAGTTGACGGCGTGACGACGTGCGCACCCGATCCGGGCAAGGCCTTTCGATGAAGGAGCCGAATGCGGCCGCGCTCGGCGAACGCGCCGACACCATGATCCGCACGCTCGGCTCGATCTCGGCCGAGCCGAACCGGTTGATCCGGCAGTATCTCACACCCGAGCATCGCGCCGCCGCCGACCTGATCGGCAAGTGGATGCGCGCCGCTCATCTGGCGGTGTCGGAAGACGCGCTTGGCACCGTGCGCGGCCATTGGGCGGGCGCGGGAGAGAGGCGCCTGTTGATCGGCTCGCATATCGACACCGTGATCGACGGCGGCATGTATGACGGACCGTTCGGCGTCGTCGCCGGCATTCTCGCCGCCGAACATTTCGCCGTGGCCGGACGCAAGCTCGGCTTTGGCATTGACGTGCTGGCCTTCGGCGACGAGGAGGGCGTACGCTTTCCGACCACGCTCGCATCCTCGATGGCCTGTGCCGGCACGTTCGACGCCGCGCGCCTTGAAATGACCGGCCGCGACGGCGTCACCTTGCGCGATGCGATTAGACTATACGGCAAGAACCCGGACGACATTCCGGCAGCGGCTTATGCGCGCGATGTCGCCGCCGCTTACGTCGAGGTGCATATCGAACAGGGGCCGGTGCTGGAATACAAGGGCCAGCCGCTCGGCGTTGTCACGGCGATTGCCGGGCAAAGTTATCTCAACGTCGAACTTCTCGGCGAAGCCGGACACGCCGGTACGGTGCCGATGATGCTGCGGCGTGATGCGCTCGCCGGCGCCGCCGAAGTGATTATGCTGGCGGAACGGCTGGCGCGCGACACGCGCGGCGAAGTGGTGGCGACCGTCGGCCATCTGCGCATTCCGGCGGCGGCGTCGAACGTCATCCCCGGCAATGTCGCGCTGATCGTCGATATCCGGTCCGGCTCGGATAAAGCGCGGCATCAATTCGTCGACGCCTTCAAGGCGGAAATACGCGCGGTCGCCGACCGCCGCGAGCTTGGCCTGACGATCACGCAGACGCGCGATGTCGCGACGACTCCTTGCGATGCGGCTCTGCAGGAAGGATTTGCCGACGCCATTCGCGCTGTCGGCGGCGAGCCGCTGCGGCTGGCCTCAGGCGCCGGCCATGACGGCACGGCTATGGCGAAACTTTGCCCGATCGCGATGATGTTCGTGCGCTGTCGCGGCGGCATCAGCCACAACCCGGCCGAATATGCCAGCCCCGACGATATGGGGCTCGCCGTCGCCGCGCTGATCCGCTTTATTGAAGCCGCTAAGTTATAACAAGGAAGCGATGCGGGCGAAGGCGGGATGCTCGGTCAATCCGCCCGGCAGACGCGGCAGGCCGACAACCTCGATGCTCTCGGAAAAGCGCGCAATGCTGGCGACCGTATCGTCGAGTTCGACGGTGCCGCGTTCGCTTTCGCTGACGACGATGGCCGCGATGGTCAATTTGCGTTGCCGCAGCACATCGAGCGCGGTCAATGTGTGGCTGATGGCCCCGAGATAACCGCCGACGACCAGCAGCAACGGAATATCGAGGGCCGCCATCCAGTCGAGCACGGTGCGCTTGCCATCGAGCGGCACCATGATGCCGCCGACGCCTTCGATGAACAGCATGCCCGATGCTGCCTTGACGGCGGCACGGCTGAAGTCGATCAGCCTGTCGAAATCGACATTGCGGCCTTCGCGCGCCGCCGCCATATCGGGCGACAAAGGCGCGCGAAAGCGCCACGGCGCGATTGTTTGAATTTCGTCGGCCGAGACCTGCCGGCCGAGCGCGCGCAGCAGCACCGCCGGATCGCTGGTCTCGACCACGGATGAATCGTAGCCGCTGACGACGGGCTTGAGTGCATTCACCGGCTGGCCGGCATTGCGCAAATAGCGGATGAGCCCAGCGGTGACGAAGGTCTTGCCGATATCGGTGCCGGTCGAGGTGACGAAGTAGGCGCTCATGGCGCAAGCACCCGTTCGCGCACGATGGCAGCGAGGCGTTCGATCTGGTCGTCCGGATGTTGCGCGGTGAACGTGAACCGAAGTCGCGACGTCCCGGCCGGCACGCTCGGCGGACGGATGGCGGCGACGAGGAAGCCTTCGTCGGCCAGCATCTTTGAGGCGGCAAGCGCCTGGTCGGCCTCACCGACGATGATCGGCACGATCGGGCTCTGCGCGTCGGGCAGGCCGAGTGCGCTGGTGAAGGCTTTCGCCTTTTGCACCGGCAACGCCGCATAGGCGGGTTCGCGTTCGATCAGATCGAGCGCGGCGACGCTGGCGGCGACGCAGGACGGCGGCAGGCCGGTCGAATAGATCAAGGTGCGGGCTCGGTTGCGGATTAGGTCGATAGCCGCGACCGAGGCGCACAGGTAGCCGCCATAGGCGCCGATCGCCTTCGACAAGGTGCCCATCTGTAACGGCACGTCGATATGTGTGTTGCCGACAAAGCTGGAACCGCGCCCGCCGCCGACGACGCCGAGGCCATGCGCGTCGTCCGTCATCAGCCAGGCGTCATATTCCTCGGCGAGCGCGTTCAAGGCGGCGACCGGCGCCAGATCGCCGTCCATCGAGAACACACCGTCGGTGATCAGCATGGCGTGGTCGTGCGCGGCGCGATGCTCCGCGAGCAATTCGCGCGCATGGGAGAGGTCGTTATGACGGAAGGTCATGATCTTGCCGCGCGACAATTGCGCGCCGGCGAACAGGCAAGCGTGCGCCAACTCGTCGAGCAGCACGAGACCGCCAGCGCCGACGAAAACCGGGATGATGCCGGCATTGGCGAGATAGCCGGAACCGAAGACGACCGCCGCCTCGGTCTGCTTTATGCGGGCGAGGCGGGCTTCCAGGTCGGCGTAAAGCGGGTGATTGCCGGTAACCAGGCGCGAGGCGCCGGAGCCCGCGCCGTAAAGTTCGACCGCCGCCACAGCGGCCTGCTTGACCTGCGGGTGCTGGGTCAGGTTGAGGTAGTCATTGCAGGAAAACGACAGCAAACGCCGGCCGTAACGCTCGACCCAGATGCCGTCCTCGCGGAAAGTGCCGGTCAATTGCCGGTGCAGGTGACGGCTTTTAAGGTCGTCGAGCTTGTCTTGCGCAAATCGGTCGAGCGAGTGCATCTAAGGGCCTTGGGTGTCACGTCGGAATGGTCAGGGAAGCGCCGAATGGCGGACGATACCAGCAAAAAGCAGAGCGCGCCCGGCTGGTATGCGGACGGGCTCAAGCATGTCTGGCGGCCTTATGCGCAGATGAAAACCGCCCATCCGCCGCTGCCGGCGACGCGCACGCACGGCTCGCGGATCGTGCTTGCCGATGGCCGCGAACTGATCGACGGCGTCGCCTCGTGGTGGACGGCCTGCCACGGCTATAACCACCCGCATATCCGGCAGGCGGTCGAGGCCCAACTCGCGGCCATGCCGCATGTCATGCTGGGTGGGCTGGTGCACGAGCCGGCCGCGACTTTGGCGTGGCGGCTGGCGGCGCTGCTGCCCGGCGATCTCGACCATGTGTTTTTTTCCGATTCCGGCTCGGTCGCCGTCGAAGTGGCGTTGAAGATGGCGCTGCAGTACTGGATCAATCGCGGCGTCAAAGGCCGATCAAAATTTATAGCCTTCAAAGGCGGTTATCACGGCGACACCAGCGGCGCGATGGCGGTGAGCGACAGTGAAGACGGCATGCATGCTTTGTTTGCCGGACTCCTGCCAAACCATCATCTCGTTGATTTGCCGGACAGCGACGAACGCCTCGCCGCACTCGATGCCCTGCTGGCACAGAGCGCGGGCGACATTGCCGGAATCATCGTCGAGCCACTGGTGCAGGGCGCCGGAGGAATGAAATTCCACGATACGGTTGTGCTGAAGCGACTGCGCGCGCTTGCTGACAGATATGACGTGCTGCTGATCTTCGATGAGATATTCACCGGCTTCGGACGCACCGGAACGATGTTCGCTTGTGAAGCGGCCGGCGTCGTGCCCGACATTGTCACGCTGTCGAAGGCCCTGACCGGCGGCACGATGGGGCTCGCCGCGACCGTCGCCAGCGGCAGAGTGTTCGACGCCTTCTGGTCGGACGATCCCGCCAAGGCCTTGATGCATGGGCCTAGCTATATGGCCAATGCACTCGCCTGCGCCGCCGCCAATGCCTCGCTCGATTTGTTCGAGCGCGAGCCGCGTCTACATCAAGTCGCCGCGCTATCGGGGGCGCTGGAGCAGGGGCTTTCGCCTTGCCGCCAAATGCCGGGCGTGAAAGATGTGCGCGTCCTCGGCGCTATCGGCGTGGTCGAGATGGGTCGCATCGGCGACCTGAATGCTCTGCGCGCCCGTTTCATCGACAACGGCGTGTTTATCCGCCCGTTCGGCAACGTGATTTATCTTTCGCCGGCCTTTACGATAGCGGCAGACGATCTGGTGCAATTGACCGGCGCAATTATCAAAGTCATCCGCACGCTCTAAGCCTTGGGAAGAAGACATGCCGCACTATGACGGACCGATGATCGATACGCACCATCACATATGGCTGCGCAAGGATGTCGCCTGGCTCGCCGATCCGGCGCCGCCGCGCATGTTCGGCGATTATTTCGGCATCCGCCGCGACTATACGGTCGAGGAGTGGATGGCCGATATCGTGCCGCAGGGCGCGGTCAAATCGGTGCATGTCACTGCGCTGTGGGGACCGGGCAAAGCACTCGATGAAACCAAATGGCTACAGGCCACCGCGGACAAACACGGCTTTCCACACGGCATCGTCTGCAATGTCGATCTCGCCGCGCCGGATGCCGACGCGGCGCTCAAGGCGCAGAAGCAATTCCCGAACCTGCGCGGCGCGCGTCAGATGCTTTATTGGGACAAACAACCGGAGCGGCAGGGCGCCATCCGGCCGGACTTCTGCGACGATCCCGACTTCCGCCGCGGCTTTGCGCTGCTGGAAAAGCACGATCTGCATTTCGAGTTGCAGGTCTATGCGCACCAGGCGAAATACGCAGCCGAATTGCTCAAGGCCTTTCCCAATGTGCGCATGATCCTGGTGCATGCCGGCATGCTGACCGAACGAACGCCGGACGCCATTAACGAATGGCGCGCGGCGCTCACCATGATGGCGGCCTATCCGAACCTGTATGTGAAATTGTCCGGCCTTGGCATGTATTCGTTGGGCCTTACTTACGCGCAGGCGCGGCAGGTGATCCGCGACGCGATCCAGATATTTGGAATCGAGCGCACGATCTACGGCAGCAATTATCCGCTGGAAAAGCTGCACACCAGCTACGCCGATTTCTTCGGTATTTATCGCAGGGTCATGGCGGAATATGGCGAGGCCGAGCAGCGCGCGGTGTTCCACGACAACGCGGCGAAATTTTACCGGCTCTCGCCTTGATTGATCAAGCCGGTGCGCGCGGCGGGCGCACCACGGTGACGGTGCAGGGCGCTTCCGCCGCGATCTTGCCCGAAACGCTGCCGAGAAGCGTGCGCATCAATGAATCGTGGCGCGCGCCGATCAGGATATGATCGACGCGATTGTTCTGCACGAATTCGAGCAGCGCCGATGCCGGATCGACCGCTTCCAGCACATGCACGGTGAGGCGGTCTTCATCCAGTTTCAAGGGTTCGGCCCAATGCCGCAATCCGACCAGCCGGTCGATTTTCTTGTTGTGGCCTTGCTCGTCGAGAGCGGAATCGAGGCTGATGCGGCCTTGCTTCAGCACGTTGAGGCAGGCGAGCCGCGCCGACGGCACCGTCGCCAGAATGCGTTCGGCGGTCAGGCGCAGCGCTTCATTGAGCGCGGTCGATCCCTGGGTCAGATCGATCGCGGCCGCGATAATCGGGGCGGACGAAAGAGGCGCGGCCGAGCCTGGTTTGGCGCGGCCTTGCGTGAGGTCGGTGTTGAAACGCCGACGCAGTACCGTGGTGAACGGATCTTTCTTCAGTTTCTCGGCGCGTGATGTCAATTTGACCTGGTTGGGATGGCTGAGGTCGAAAGCCAGTTGCGCCGCCGTCGGATAACGCCAGGCCGGCTCAATCTCGAGACAACGCAAAACGACTTCCTGCAGCCATTGCGGATAATCGGGGCGCAAGGCGCGCGGCGGAACCGGATCGCGCCAGAGCCGACGGCGCATGCCGCGCAACGTTTCGCTCTCGCCGAAAGGCCGCGCGCCGGTCGAGAAAAAGTAAATCAACACGCCAAGCGCAAAAAGATCGCTGCGCGGGTCGTTGCGGATGCCGCGCAATTGCTCGGGCGACATATAGGGTGCGGTGCCGAAGGGCAGGCGGAACTCCTCCTGCATCAGGTCCGGCAACTGGTCGTGATGCGACAGGCCGAAGTCGAGCAGCACCGCTTCGCCGGATGGCCGGAACATGACATTGCTCGGCTTGAGGTCGAGATGCACGACGTGCTGGTTGTGCAGATCGGCGAGCGCGGTCGCGAGCTTGACGCCGATCTCGGCCACCTCGGCATAGGGCAAAGGCAATTGCGAGAGCCGCGGCAGCAACGTCGTGCCTTCAATCTCCTCCATCGCCAGATAGGGCTGCACGGAAAAATCGCCGGCGGCGACGAATTTCGGAACATGAATGCCTGACAGTTTCGGCATGATCATCTGTTCCATTTCGAAACCGACGATGGCGGCCGGATCGGCGCCTTCGCCAATGCGCGGCACTTTCATCAGCACCGGGGCGGGCAGGTCGGGTCGGCTAACACGCCACAGCACGGCCATGCCGCCGCGATGCACCAGCTGTTCGAGCCGAAAGCCATCGACCATGACGCCGGGTTCGTGCAGCGGCTTGGCCATCTCGTCATTTCCCCGTGTGCAGGCGATCGGCAAGCCACGGCGGCAGCCCGGCCTTGCGAATGCGCGCGGCCGCCTCGTCGACATCGTAGGGGACGCGGCAATAGGTGATTTCTTTCTTGTCGGTATCGAGCAGCGCATAGGCCGCGGCCGGATTGCCGTCACGCGGCTGGCCGACCGAGCCGAGCACGGCGAGCCAGCGGCGACCCGGCAGCATTGGCACCGCGACGCCGTTGACCGGCGTGAAGGCCGTCATCTTGGCGGTGATCGACAGGCTGTACAGCGCGGGGGTGTGGATGTGGCCGCAGAATGTGATGTGCGCCGGCGTCGCTTCAAGGCTGTGCGCCGCCTCGACGGTGCTTTTCACGTAGATCCAGTTCTTCGGCTTGCTGGCTTCGGCGTGAACATAAAGCCGGCTCTCGTCCTGCAGCGTCAACGGCAGATTGGCGAGAAAGCGGCGCTGTTCAGGCCCGAGCTGGCCGCGCGACCATTCGATCGCCACTTGCGCTTCGGAATTCATGGTCTCGCCCGGCACGTTGATGGCATTGTCGTGATTGCCGAGAACCGCCAGCGCGCCTTGGGCGACCATCTCCATCACGGTCGTCAGCACCCAATCCGGATCGGCGCCATAGCCGACATAATCGCCGAGAAATACATAACGTTGCGACCCTTGCGCCCGCGCGTGATCAAGGCAAGCCTCGAAAGCCTGGCGGTTGGCATGGATGTCGGCGAATAATGCAAGCAGCACGGCGTTACCCCGGAGGCGCAATGGTCACATGCCCGCGCCGGATCATCTTGATTTGCGTCAATCGGGGGAAGATCGCAAGCTGTCTGTTAAACGCCGAACGCCGCGGCAAAATCGCCGCGGCGCCGGTTGATTTCTGATGCGCGAGCGCTCAGCGATAGATATAGCGCACGCGGCGGGTCGCCGGCTCGACCAGAACCGGCACGCCGTTGACATAGGCGTACTGATAGTCGGAGTCGGGGACCGGCGCGAGTGCGACATCCGGCGGCAGGCCGGCGCCTTCGACCACTTCGCCGTTCAGATAGACCTGCGGCCGGGGATTCTGCACGATGTAGGTCTGCACGGTCGGCGGCGGCGCGATCGACAATGGCGCTGTGGTCGCCACCGGCGCGATGAAGTTGCCGCTATAGGTCGGGCGCACAACAGCCGTACCCGTGGTTGCCGGTGGCGCGGCGTAAGTCACCGGCGGCAATTCGCGGATTTCAGAGACGGCGAGCGGGCGGCCCTCCACCATCGCCGTCATGTACTGCGAATAGGCCCAGCCCTGCGTGCCGTTGTACGAAATCTGGCACCACAGGCTGCCTTCGACGCAGCCGGCGATGACCGCCTGGCCGTTGGTCGGAATCGCGCCGATGACCGGATATTCCGGACCGGGACCGGAGCGGATGTTGAGCGGCGTGATGGCCATTGCCGTGGTCTGCCTGGCGATCGTGGTGACGGTCGTCGTTGTCGTCTGCGCGGAGGCGGGCTGCGATAGAGCCGCGGCCGCGGCGCACGCGGCAATCAAAAGTGTGCTTCTGGTCTGCATGACCCAACTCTCCTTGTGGATGGAGGACGGGTAACGCACGGGGCATCGACGATGTTCCGCGCCGCGGCACAATGGAACTTGTGAGCGATCAGTAGCCTACCGCCGTACCATGCAGGTCATAGGCGTCGGCGCGCTCTATCTTGACCGTAGCGATCTCGCCGACGCGCAACGGCCGGCGCGAGGCGACATAGACGGCACCGTCGATCTCCGGCGCGTCGGCCATCGAGCGGCCTTTCGAAACCGTCGGCCCGGCCTCGTCGATGATGACCTGCTGGCGCGTGCCGACCTTGCGCTTGAGACGGCGCGCCGAGATGGCCTGCTGGGTTTTCATGAAGCGATGCCAGCGCTCTTCCTTCACCTCATCGGGAACATGATCGGGCAGCGCGTTCGATGTCGCGCCGCGCACCGGCTCGTATTTGAAGCAGCCGACGCGATCGAGCGAGGCTTCATCCAGCCATTGCAACAAGGTCTCGAATTCGGCGTCGGTCTCGCCGGGAAAGCCGACGATGAAGGTCGAGCGCAAGGTGAGATCGGGACAGATGTCACGCCAGCGCGCGATGCGCTCCAGAGTCTTTTCCTGCGACGCCGGGCGCTTCATGCGCTTGAGCACATTCGGATCGGCGTGCTGCAACGGCATGTCGAGATAGGGGAGAATTTTGCGCTCGGCCATCAGCGGGATGACCTCGTCGACATGCGGGTAGGGATAAACATAGTGCATGCGCACCCAGATGCCGAGTTCGCCGAGCGCGCTTGAGATATCGAGGAACCTGGCGCGCACTTCCTTGTCGCCCCACATACTCGCGGCGTATTTGATGTCGAGGCCGTAAGCGGAGGTATCCTGCGAGATCACCAGCAGTTCCTTGACGCCGGCCTTCAACAGTTTTTCGGCCTCGCGCATCACGTCGCCGGCCGGACGCGACACCAGATCGCCGCGCAGTTTCGGAATGATGCAGAAGGTGCAGCGGTTGTTGCAGCCTTCGGAAATCTTCAAATAGGCGTAGTGGCGCGGCGTCAGCTTGATGCCTTCCGGCGGCACCAGATCGAGATAGGGATTATGCTTCGGGGGAGCTGCGCGATGCACGGCGTCGAGCACGCTTTCATATTGCTGCGGGCCGGTGATCGCCAGAACGCCCGGATGCGCGGCGGTGATGTTTTCCGGTTCCGCGCCCATGCAGCCGGTGACGATGACCTTGCCGTTTTCCTTCAGCGCCACGCCGATGGCTGCGAGCGATTCCGCCTTGGCCGAGTCGAGAAAGCCGCAGGTGTTGACGATGACGAGGTCCGAGCCGACATGCTCGCGGGTCAGTTCATAGCCCTCGGCGCGCAGCCGCGTGATGATGCGCTCGGAATCGACCAGTGCCTTCGGGCAGCCGAGCGAGACGAAGCTCACCTTCGGGGCGGCGCCGGTGTCATTGGCGGTTTCTGCCTGGGCAGGGGTGTCGAGCATAAGGCAGGAGCTAGACGCGATTAGGGGCGATAGCAAGGCCGCTTTGGCTTTCATCAGGGCGCGCGAAATCGCCCGTATTCTTTAGCGGCCCCGGGCAGGCCGTCGCTTGGAAGTGCCTTCCGTCTTGCTCCCTCGACTTTTTCGATCGCGCATATCGGGTAAACCCGACATGCGCCACGAGGGCGCGCGGAACGCCGGGGTCACAACAACCCCGCAGCCTCGTGTGATTGTGAGTTA
>CAITJJ010000326.1 GCA_903892675.1 uncultured Hyphomicrobiales bacterium
CGTCGAAAGTGTCGATATCGGATGAAAACCAGCCCTTGGTCGTGGATCTCCCTGACGGCTCAAACGGAACCTGAGCGGATATAATGCGCGGACGCCGCCTGAGTTCCCTTAGCCGGCAAAGACCGCTAAGAATTGCCCCGGATTGCAGAATTCAAAGGGAGGCCCCAATGGCCATCGAACGTCACGACGTCGGCGCCCGCATGAGCAAGTGCGTGGTGCATGGCAATACCGTCTATCTCGCCGGCATCGTCGCCAATGAGCCCAAGGGCAAAAGCGTCACCGAGCAGACCAAGGACATCCTCGCCCAGATCGATGGTTTCCTGAAAACCGCCGGCACCGACAAGTCCAGGCTTTTGACCGCCAATATCTGGATCACCGATATGGCCAATTTCGCCGAAATGAACGCGGTGTGGGACGGTTGGGTTTCCGCCGGCAATACCCCGGCGCGCGCCACCGTCGAGGCCAGGCTCGCCACCCCCGACTACAAGGTCGAGATCATGGTGGTCGCGGCCAAGTAACGTGACAAGTAACGCGACACGAAACGCGGGCAAAAAACGCGGGTTGGGGACAACGTCCATGGCATTCGACTTCAGCCCGCTGTTTCCACCCGGCACCCCGGCGCCAGCGGTACGCTGGACCGGCGCGCCGAAATACAATTTCACCGGCGGCAATAACGACCCCGACGCGGTGCCGTTGCAAGGACTGATGCAGGCGGCGCAGTCGGTGCTCGAACGCGAAGGCCGGACGCTTGCCACCTACGGCCTCAAAAGCGGCCCGCAGGGCTACCGGCCGCTGCGCGATTTCCTGGCCACGAAGCTCAAGCGCGATGCCGGCATGGACTGCGACGCCGACGACATACTCATCGTCTCCGGCTCGTTGCAGGCGCTCGATCTGGTCAACGCGGCGCTGCTGACGCGCGGCGATACCGTCATCGTCGAGCAGGATAATTACCAGGGCACATTGACCCGGCTGCAAAAGCTCGGCGTCAACGCCGTCGGCATTCCGCTCGATGCCGGCGGCATGCGCATGGACGTCTTGGAAGCCGCGCTGGCGCAGCTCAAATCCCGTGGTATCAAGCCGAAATATATCTACACCATTCCAACCGTGCAGAATCCGACCGGCACGATTCTCGACGAAAGCCGTCGCACCCAGATGCTCAAGCTCGCGGATCAGTATGGCGTCCCGATCTTCGAGGATGACTGCTACGCCGATCTGGTGTGGAGCGGCGAGCGACCGCGCTCGATCTATGCGATGAGCCAGTTGGAAAACGTCATCCACATCGGCTCGTTCTCCAAGTCCATCGCGCCTGCCTTGCGCGTCGGCTTTATCGCCGCGCCCTGGGGCATCATGTCGCGCATGCTGGCGCTCAAGACCGATGCTGGCTCCGGCTCGCTCGAACAGATGGTGCTGGCCGAATACTGCGCGCCGCATTTCGCGGATCATGTACCGGCGCTGCGCTCGAGCCTGCGCAAGAAGTTAGAGACCTTGATGGAAACGCTCAACGAGCAATTCGGCACCGCTGCCGAATTCGACGATCCCAAGGGCGGCATCTTTCTTTGGGTCAAGCTGCCGGACAATGTCGATACGTTGAAGCTGTATCAGTCGGCGCTGGCCGCCGGCGTCGCCATCAATCCGGGACCGGAATGGTCGACCGACAGAGCGCACAGCATCAACCGCCTCCGGCTGTGCTTTGCCAGTCCTTCGCATGACGAAATCCGCGAGGGCATCGCTTTATTGGCGGAAGTCTGCCGCAAGGAATTCGGCGTGCCCGAGCGCAGCGCCAATATCGAGCGCAAGGCCTGACGGATGGCGAACGCTGGGCCCGGAATTCTGGCGATCTGGAATGACGTGGCGCCCGGCCGCGATGCCGACTTCAATGAATGGTTTCAGGGAGAGCATCTTGAAGAGCGTCTCGCCGTTCCCGGCTTTCTCTATGGCCGCCGCCATCAAGCGATCTCCGGCGGCGCCGGCTATTTCAATTTCTATCTCGTCGCATCGCCCGCCGTGCTGACGTCGCAGCCTTATCTTGAACGGCTGAACAATCCGACGCCGATGACCAGGATGATCATGGCGGACGTGTTCAAGAACATGAACCGCACATTGTGCCACCGCACGTCGCGGCGGGGCGCGATGCGCGGCGCCTATGCGGCGACGGTGCGCTTCAATGACGCTCCCGATGAAAGGGTGCTGGCCACGCTGCTCGACGAATTGCTGACCGACATCAACATCGTCAGCGGCGAAATCTGGCTGGCGGTTGATGCGGCTGGCCAGCCGCTGACACAGGAAGAAAAATTGCGTGGCGGCGACCGGAAGATCAACGGCGCGCTGATGGTCGATACCTTGCGGCAAGCCGATGCCGAGGCGCTCGGTGCGCGGCTGACGAAACAGTTTCCGCAAGGCGAAGTCGGCGTCTTTCGCGTCTTGTGCCAACTTGGACACGGAGAGGCTTTCGCCACATGACTAAGCTTGAAAGCCTCGCCGGGCAGATCGCCGCGCGGCTGATCGAACGCAAGGAAACCATCGCGGTCGCCGAATCCTCGACCGGCGGCCTGATCGCCGCGGCTTTGCTGGCGGTGCCCGGCGCCTCGGCCTATTTCATCGGCGGCACTGTGGTCTATACGAAGCAATCGCGCGCGGCGCTGATGGATATCAGCGATGCCGATATGGCCGGCTTGCGGCCATCGACCGAACCTTACGCGCTGCTGCTGGCGCGCCGCGCGCGCGACAAGATCGGCGCGACCTGGGGCTTGAGTGAAACCGGTGCGACCGGACCGTCTGGCAATCGCTATGGCGACGCCGCCGGACACACTTGCGTTGCGGTGGCGGGACCTGCCGAGAAGACCGCAACTTTGGAAACCGGCCGCGCCGATCGCCGCGCCAATATGGATGCATTCGCGGTGCGGGCGCTTGAGCTGTTGCTGGAAGCGTTGCCGGCGAAGGTTTAAGCGGTATCGGATCACGCAGCCAGTTGCCGCAGCCTGTCGATATCCAGAATCTTCAGCGAGCGTTCGGAATATTCCACCAGGCTGCCGTTGCGGAAGGCGTTGATGACTTTGCTGACATAGACGGTCGTCAGTCCGGTCGCGTCGGCGATGTGGGTCTGGCGCAGCGGAAATTCGATAGTGCCATCTTCCACCTTGCCGGCTATTTCCATGCGGCTCCAGATGTCGAGCATCAGGCGGGCAATCCGGCCGGTCGCCGCGCGCCGGCCGAGATCGGCGATCAACTGATCGGCGCGATTTCGCTCTTCGTTGTAAGTGGCAAGCAGCGTGTCGAATATCAGCGGCGACATTGTCATCGCGGCGCGCAGTTGTGCCAAGTCGAAGGTGCGAATGCTGCCGCGGGTGATGGCGTCGATCGACAAATGCAGTTTGCGCTCGAACAGCAGCCGGCAGGTCACCAGTTCGCCGGGCAGTATGAACGACAAAATCTGCCGGCGGCCGTTCGACAGCTTCATGATGCTGGTGGCCCAGCCTTCGCAGATCACAGGTACGCCTTCCAGCGTCGCGTTCGGGTGAAAGATCGTGCGCCGCGCGGGGAAGTTGTTTTTCTTCTGCGCAATGGACGTTTCGGCCGCGTAGGGGCGTTCCCAGCCCATGTCGATCAACACGGTGCAAAGTCCCAAGCCGCGCATAATGCAGTGTGAACAGCCGGACTTCTGGGTGGGCAGTTTAGTCGTCGCAGTCATCAGCGAAACGCCACCAAAGCTAGATTTGCGAACCTGTCATGATCGAGAATCGTGACGCCGTCATGCGATAGATCAATTATGTATTCCTCGCGCAACTTGCTAGTCGCGCGGCGAACCCGTTCGGGTAGAGACCGGTGGCGGCATCTAGAGTAATTGCAATATGTTTGGAACCGCGCATTTGCGGCTATTTAGGCAAACTGATTTATGGTTTTGGCGATAGGGGCAGTTGCCCAAGTGCCGGCGCCGAACGATGCCTGCCAGGCAGGCGCGCGGCATAATAGGATCTCAAAAGCCGGCTGGGAGCCGAAGCGGCCTATTCGGCGGCTTCGGCCATTTCGGAACGCATCCGCGCGCGCACGTTATCGATCAGCAGGAGGCCCTTCGGCGTCTCGATGTGCCAGAAGGTCCAGCCGTTGCAGGCATCCAGCCCTTGTGCGACCGCGCCCATCCTGTGGATAGAGCCAACTGCCTCGCCGAACGAAATGGCGCCGTCGGCGCGTACGACCGCCTTGTAGCGCTTCTTCGAGTCCGTCAGCCGGGCGCCGGGCATGACCAGTCCACGCTCGATCAGCGCCGAAAAGGCAACACGCGGCGCGTCGCGCACGGTGACAAAGGGCGCGATCGACGGCGACGGCACGACCTGCATGTCGTCGATGCGTTTTCTCGCCGCGCGGGCGTATTTTTCCTCGCGCTCGATGCCGATGAAGCGGCGGCCGAGGCGCTTGGCGACGGCGCCGGTGGTGCCGGTGCCGTTAAACGGGTCGAGCACCAGATCGTCGGGCTTCGAGCTGGACAAAATGACGCGGGCGAGCAACGCTTCCGGCTTCTGCGTCGGATGCAGCTTTTTGCCGTCTTCGCCCTTCAGCCGCTCGCCGCCGGTGCACAGCGGGAATGTCCAGTCGGAGCGCACTTGCACGTCTTCGTTGCCGGCCTTGAGCGCTTCGTAGTTGAAGGTGTAGCCCTTGGCATTGGCGTCGCGCGAGGCCCAGATCATCGTCTCATGGGC
>CAITJJ010000327.1 GCA_903892675.1 uncultured Hyphomicrobiales bacterium
CCACGACCGACGAGAAATCCCGGCTGGCGTCGATGTCGGCGCCGCTTGGGCGCGCGGAGGCGACGCGGGCGGCGCTTATCCCGATTCGGAAAAGCGCTGCATGGTGGGAACTCGGGCAGGATGAGCGACGGAAGATTTTCGAGGACCGTTCCCGCCATATTGGCATCGGCATGGACTATCTGCCCGCGGTCGCCCGGCGTCTGCACCATTGCCGCGATCTCGCCGAGCCGTTCGATTTCCTGACCTGGTTCGAATTCCGGGTCAGTGCTGAATCCGATTTCAATCATATGGTCGAGCGGCTGCGCGCGACCGAGGAGTGGCGTTATGTCGAACGCGAAGTCGACATTCGCCTGATCCGTACGCCAAGCGAAGGAATGCCGGCATGAAACTCGCCTCTCTCAAGGACGGCCGCGACGGCCGTCTGGTCGTCGTGTCCAGGGATCTGACGCGCTGCATCGGCGTCGGCGGCGTCGCGCCGACCTTGCAGGCGGCACTCGACAATTGGGAGGTGCTGGCGCCGGCGCTTGCCGCCATTGCCGCCGGCCTGGAGCGGGGCGAGGGCGATGCCCAAGCCTTCGATCCGCATGAATGCGCCGCGCCTTTGCCGCGCGCCTATGCCTGGCTCGACGGCTCGGCCTACGTCAATCACGTCGCACTGGTACGGAAAGCTCGCGGCGTCGACATGCCGGCGTCGTTCTGGACCGATCCGCTGATGTATCAGGGCGGCTCCGACGTTATGCTGGGACCATGCGATTCGATTCCGATGGCCGACGAGGCCTGGGGCATCGATCTGGAAGCCGAGGTGGTCGTCATCCTCGGCGACGTGCCGATGGGCGCCAGCCGCGAGCAGGCGGCCAAGGCGATCCGGCTGATCATGCTGGTCAACGACGTGACGCTGCGCAATCTGACCGGGCCGGAACTCGCCAAGGGCTTCGGCTTCGTCCAATCGAAGGCCGCGTCGGCCTTTACCCCCGTCGCTGTGACGCCGGACGAACTAGGCGCGGCCTTCGACGGCGCCAAGGTCAGCCTGCCGCTTTTGTCCTTCGTCAACGGCCAGCCGTTCGGCCGGCCGAATACCGGAGACGACATGACCTTCGATTTCCCCACCTTGATCGCGCATGCGGCCAGGACCCGCTCGCTTTCCGCCGGCACCATTCTCGGCGCCGGTACGGTGTCCAACCGCGATGCCGGCGGCGGTGCCGGCAAGCCAATCGCCGAAGGCGGGCTCGGTTATTCCTGCATCGCCGAGTTGCGTACCGTCGAGACGCTGCAACTGGGCAAACCGGTGACCCCGTTCCTCAAGTTCGGCGACCGCGTCCGCATCGAAATGCGCGACGCGCAAGGCCAATCCATATTCGGCGCCATCGACCAGGATGTGGTAAAATACACGCCTCGCTGAAGGAGGCCTGCCATGCCATCCGCGCCGCGACTGATATTCCCGTTCCTCGGCCCGATCTATAGAGCCATCGCTCCGCTGACCGAGCCACTGATCCGCGTCATGGCCGGCGGAGCGCTGGCCATTCACGGTTATCCGATCCTGTTCGGCGATATCGCGACCAGCGCCAAATTCTTCCAGAGCCTCGGCTTCGACCATGCCGTGTTCTGGGCCTACACGGTGGGCGCGACTGAGTTTTTCTGCGGCCTGGCCTTTGCGCTCGGGTTTCTGACGCGGCTTGCCGCAGGGCCGATCATTGGCTTCCTGCTTGTCGCCATCGTCAGTTATCATTGGCAATTCGGCTTCAACTGGGAAAACCGTGGTATCGAATATCCACTGTTCTGGTCGATCGTCGTGTTCCATTTTCTTGTGCGTGGCGGCGGCGCATGGTCACTTGACGCATGGATCGGCCGGGAGGTGTGACGATGTCGTTGAAGGGTTTTGCGTCCACCGCCGATCTCGGCGAAAAGAAAGTCTCGTTCGATACATTGGGTCCGGGCCTTTATGCCTACACCGCCGAAGGCGACCCGAATTCCGGCGTGATCGTCGGCGACGACTGCGCGATGGTGATCGACGCGCAGGCGACACCCGCCATGGCCGAGGAGCTGATCGCGCGCGTCGCCAAGGTCACAGACAAGCCGATCAAGTATGTTCTGCTGACGCATTATCACGCGGTGCGCGTGCTCGGTGCCTCGGCCTTCAAGGGCGCCGAAATCCTCGCCTCGGATACTGCGCGCGCCATGATCGTCGAGCGCGGGCAACAGGACATGGAGTCCGAGATCGGCCGTTTTCCGCGTCTGTTCCGCGCGGTTGAAACTATTCCCGGCCTGACATGGCCGACCATTACCTTTCCCGATCAGATGTCGGTCTTCCTCGGCCGCCGCGAAGTGCGGATCATGCATATCGGCCGCGGCCACACTGCTGGCGATGTCATCGCCGCTGTGCCGGATGCCGGCGTCGTCTTCTCGGGCGACCTGGTCGAATACAAATCAGCCTGTTACTGCGGCGACGCGCATTTCACCGATTGGCCGGCGACATTGTCGCGTCTTGCCGAACTGAAGGCCAATGCGCTGGTGCCCGGCCGCGGCGCCGCTCTCACTACGCCACAACTGGTTGCCGAGGGCATCGAGATGACCAGCGATTTCATCTCCACCTTGTATTCATCGGTCAGCGACAGTGTCGCCAAGGGCCGTTCGCTGAAGGACGCCTTTGACTTTGCCCGGCTGGCGATGGACCCGAAATTCAAGACCTTCGCCATCTACGAGCACTGCCTGCCGTTCAACGTCGCGCGTGCCTATGACGAGGCGCGTGGTATCGAATGGCCGGTGATCTGGACCGCGCAGCGCGACCGCGAATTGTGGGCAGCGCTGCAGGGTTAGGTCCCGCCGGCTTTCTTGGGAACTATCCCGCTAACGCCGATGTTTATCCCCTATACGGCGCTGGCTCGCCTGCTAGTGTGTTGGCAGCTGCCCGTACGAGGCGGCGTCTAACAATCCATCAGGGGGGGTCGCTTCATGGCTATGAATTCCAACCGTCACTATATCCCGGCGCTCGAGCCACTCTATGCGAAATTCAATGACTGCGCATTGCCGATGCTGCGCATCGTCACCGGCCTGATCCTGATCCCGCACGGATGCCAGAAGGCGTTCGGCTGGTTCGGTGGCGCCGGCTTTGCGCGCTTCACCCAGATTTTCGACAGCATCGGCTACAAGCCCGGCGCGGTGTGGCTGTCCATCATCATATTCGTCGAACTTGTCGGCGGTCTGTGCCTGGTCCTCGGCCTGTTCACGCGCGTCGCCGCGCTGCTGGTCGGACTTTTCATGGTGAATGCGATCTGGACCCTGTGGGCGAAGGGATTTTTCTGGACCGCGGGCGGTTGGGAATACTCGTTGCTGATCCTCGCCGTCTCGCTGGTATTCATGGTGCGCGGCGGCGGTAGTTGCTCGCTCGACGGCAAGATGAGCCGCGAGTTCTGATCGTCCGGCACCAACGAGGCGTGTCCCTTCCCATGAGCGGGAAGGGACCGGTCTTTTTGATATGACAACATTGGCCGACCGTAAAACCGTCTATCGCTACGACTACCGGCGCAGTGCCGACCAGGATGCGCGCGCCATCGTGCGCCGGCCGGTGGTCGTGGTCGGCGCCGGCCCGGTCGGGCTGGCGGCGGCGATCGATCTCGGCCTGCGCGGTGTGCCGGTGGTGCTGATCGACGATGCCGATCGCATCGGCGAGGGCTCGCGCGGGATTTGCTGGTCCAAACGCACGCTTGAGATTTGCGACCGGCTCGGCGTCGGCGAAAAACTGGTCGCGCAGGGTGTCACCTGGCAGATCGGCAAGCTTTACCACGGCGGCGATCTCGTCTTCTCATTCGATCTGCTGCCGGAAGACGGCCACAAGATGCCGGCCTTCATCAACCTTCAGCAATTCTATTTGGAAAAGGCGCTGGTCGAGCGCGCGAATGAACTCGATCTCGTCGATCTGCGCTGGAAGAATCGCCTGATTGGCATCGAGCAGCACAACGACCATGTCCAGTTGACCATCGACACGCCGGACGGTCCGTACAAGCTCGCCGCCGACTGGCTGATCGCCGCCGATGGCGCACGGTCGAGCACGCGCGATCTGCTGGGCCTGAGTTTTTCCGGCGTCACGTTTGAGGACAAGTTCTTGATTGCCGATATCCGCATGGCGGCTGATTTTCCGACCGAGCGGCGGTTCTGGTTCGATCCGCCGTTCCATAGCGGGCAATCCGCATTGATGCATCGCCAGCCCGACAATGTCTGGCGCATCGATTTGCAACTTGGGCCGGATGCGGATGTCGCCGAGGAGCAGAAGCCGGAGCGGGTGACCGCGCGGCTCAAGCGCATGCTCGGCGAGCGGCGGTTCGAGCTGGAATGGATATCGGTCTATCGATTCAACTGCCGCAGGCTCGACCGCTTTACCCATGGCCGCGTCGTCTTTGTCGGCGATGCCGCGCATCAGGTGTCGCCGTTTGGTGCGCGCGGCGCCAATTCCGGCATTCAGGATGCCGAGAACCTGGCCTGGAAGCTTGCGATGGTTATCAATGGCGAGGCCGGCGAAGGTTTGATCGTCAGCTATGAGACCGAGCGCATCCAGGCGGCGGACGAAAACATCACGCATTCGACCCGTTCGACCGATTTTATCGCCCCGCATTCCGCCGCCGAGCGCGCCTTGCGCGACGCGGTGCTGGCGCTGGCTCCCAAGGCCGAGTTCGCGCGCCGCATGATCAATTCCGGCAGGCTATCGGTGGCGACTGTCTATGAATCGGCCTTATCGACGCCAGATGAAAGCGCGTTCGCCGGCAGCGCTCGTCTCGGCGCACCCTTGCCGGATTGTCCTATCCGCAATCCCGATGGCAGCGCCGGCTATCTGCTCGAAAATCTGGGCGACGGTTTCACATTGCTGACCTTCAAGAACGGCGGTCCGCCGCCGACTGCGCCGGAAGGCGTCAGTCGTCTTTCGGTCGGTGTCGACGTTGACGATTTTGACGGTGCGGTGGCGCGCCGGCTCGACGCGACGCCGGGAGCGGTTTATCTGTTGCGGCCCGATCACCATCTGTGCGCACGATGGCGTAGCTACGACAGCCACAAAGTCGCCGCGGCGCGCGATCGCGCCAAGGGGCGTAACTTGGGAAAATCGTAATGGCCAGGCTCGTCACCGCGTCGCAATTCGCCGATCCGGACGCCGCATACGTGGCCTTGGTGGAAGCACGGCGCGGTCTTGACGCGCAGGCGGCGGCGGCGCTCGATACGCGGCTGGCGCTCATTCTTGCCAATCATATCGGCGATATCGATGTGTTGAAGGAAGCGATTGCGCTGGCGAAAGCCGCGGCCTAGCCGCAAGCGGAGAACGGACTGATGTTCAGCCACATCACCATCGGTACGGCGCATGTCCCGCGTGCCGCGCGCTTTTACGACGAGGTGCTCAAGCCGCTCGGCATGCAAAGGCGCAAGACCTCCAAGGCCGGTATCTGCTATGCGCCAGCGGAGTTTGGCGGCGTCAACGAGCCGTTCTGGGTGGTCCGGCCGCTCGATAACAGCGCGGCCCGCGCCGGAAACGGCGTGACGGTCGCATTTGAAGCTGCGTCACGCGCCGCGGTCGATGCATTCTACAATGCGGCCATCGCTTCCGGCGGCGCCGACGAAGGCGCCCCCGGGCTGCGACTGCATTACCACCCGGATTACTACGGCGCTTACGCGCGCGATCTGGACGGCAACAAGATATGTGCTGTCTGCCATCGTCCAGCCGGAGCAGCCTGAAGACGTCAGGCTGTCTTGCCGTCCAGCACCTGCCGCACCTTGCGCGCCAGCGCCTCGGTGGTGAACGGCTTGGTCAGGAGATCGACATCGGTGTCGAGCCGGCCATGGTGGATGATGGCGTTGCGTGTATAGCCGGTGGCAAACAAGACCGGCAGCTCGGGCCGCAGCTTCTTGACTTCGTTGGCGAGTTCACGGCCGTTCATGCCGCCCGGCAGGACGACGTCGGTGAACAGCAGCGCGATTTGCGGCACTGCTTTCAATATCTTTAGCGCCTTGGCGGCTGTAGCGGCATGCTCGACGCGGTAACCGATATCGGTCAGCGCATCGATGACGAAGCGGCTGACATCGTCGTCGTCTTCGACCAGCAGGATGCATTCATTGTGTTCTCCGCTGCGCGGCATGCGGGGTGCTTCCGCCGTTTCCCAGGCGGGCACGGTCGATGCATCGTTAAGGCGCGGGAAATACATCTTGATCGCGGTGCCTTGGCCGAGTTCGCTGTAGATCTGGACGTGGCCGCCGGATTGCTTGACGAAGCCATAGACCATGCTCAGCCCCAGGCCGGAGCCGGCGCCGGCCGGCTTGGTGGTGAAAAAGGGCTCAAACGCCTTGTCGCGCACTTCCGCCGGCATGCCTTCGCCGGTGTCGCTGACCGCGACCAGAACGAACTGGCCCGGCTTCACTTCGGCGCCCGAGCGCAGGACATAGGCTTCATCGAGGTAGGCATTCGATGTCTCGATCGTCAGTTGACCGCCCTTCGGCATGGAGTCGCGCGCGTTGACCGCCAGATTGAGGACAGCGTTTTCCAGCTGGTTGGGATCGATTGCCGTCTTCCATAAACCGCTCGACAACACGGTTTCCACCGTCACCGTCTCGCCGATCGAACGGTGCAGCAATTCCGACATTTCGCCGACCAGCCGGTTGATGTCGACGGCCTTGACCTCTTGCGGGTGCTGGCGCGAGAACGTCAACAGCCGTTGTACCAAAGTCGCCGCGCGCATCGACGCCTGGCGGATGGCGCCGAGCGACTTCGCCACGCGCTCGTCGGTCGATGTATTGCGCCGGTTCGCCAGTTCGACATTGCCAATGATGGCCGTGAGCAGATTGTTGAAATCGTGGGCGATGCCGCCGGTGAGGCGTCCGACGGCTTCCATTTTTTGCGCCTGACGCAAAGCCTGTTCGGTGGCGGCGCGGCGCGCCGTTTCCTCGCGCAATTGTGCGTAGGCGTAAGATTCGCGGCGGGTATGGCGCAACGTCATCATGGCCAGCGCCAGCATCGTCAAGGTGGCCGGAACGCCGAACACCAGATGCGCCGACATGTCCTCGATCCAGTCGGCGCGAACGGTGGCGACGTCGAGGGCGGCGGAAACGTAAACGTCCTGCTTGGCAAGTTTGCGATAGGCGACGATACGCGGGTTACCGTCGAAAAACGAAAGGCCGCGTGTCACCCCGCGCTCGGGGCTGGTGGCGATGGCGCGCATGAAGATGGCGGTTGCCGGTACGCGAGTCGCGCTTTGCGGTGCTTCCGGGTAACGGGCAAGGACAACGCCGTCCGATCTAACCACTGCGGCGACCGTTACATCGGCAGGCGGAAATTCCGAATAGTAGCGTGTGAAATACTCCGGAGCGATCGATACCAGATATACGCCGTTGAATGCGCCCGTCGGTGTCAGCCGCTTGCGCGTGATAGCGAAAAAATTGGCATCATAAGCGCGCCCTTGCACCACGCCACTGATGTAGGTGTCGATGTGGCCGGTCTTGTGCGCGCTGAAATAGTCTCGGTCGGCGAGCGCGAGGTTGCGCTGCATCGGAAAGACTGTGCCCGCGACCAGCGGATGGCCTTCGGCGTCGATCACCCAGAGATCGCGGAGTTGCGGCAGGTCGCGTATAAAATCTCGAATGCGGACGTTGTATTCGGCTTCATTGGCCGTGATGCTGGCATCGGAGATGTTGTTGAACATCTCTTCCATGTAGCGTTCGCTGATCGCGAACGTCTCGAACACCTTGACGGCGTGTTCGTGCATCGTATCGACGGTCCGCTGCAGACGATCGGTGGCTTCTGTGACATGCTGATTGTAGGAAATCCACGCGGCAACGCTGAAAATAATCAGCGGCAGGACTACCGACGCCGCGATCAGCAGCCGTAGCGGCCGCTCGGCGCGGCTGTCGGCAGCCGAGGCATTCTGCTTCGATCGGTCCGTTGTTTCGGGCATATGGTGGGGAGGCCGACAATGTGTTGGCCTCATTGGTACCGGGCTGCGGCGGCAAACTCAACCGCGCCGGGGTCACATAAGAAAAACGCCCGGCGGAGCCGGGCGTTTTGTCATTAATGGAACTTTTTGGCGGTACGCAGGCGTCAGCGCGAGCAGACGATGGCGACCAGGTCGTCGCATTTGGCGCCCTTGCAGCCGCCGGCGCCGCCGGTCGGGATCGCGCCGGTGATCTCGTCGCGATCGACTTTGCTGAAGGACGCGGCCTCGGCGAATTCGCGCGACTTGCAATAGGCATTGGCGGCCGCCGCGCCGCATTTGGCGCCGGAAGACAGACACCGGTCGATGCCGTAGCTGTCGGCGTCATTGGTGATGATGAATACGCGCCGTTCCGCCTGCGCGGAATTGACCAGGCAAAGGCAGAGAGCAGCGCTGAGACTGACCAGGATTGTGCGCATGAGACCGTCCGTTTTGTTGGGGGCGCCTACCTCGGCACCGATAACGACAATGCGAGTGAAATCGTTAAGACCCGCTTAACCGCTGTGGCGGCGGTCGTTTCCGGCGAAAAAACCCGGAATATTCCGAGGGTTATGCAGCTTGCCCGAGGGGTTGACGGGGGCGGGGCAAAACCGCAATGTGCTTATCATGACCGGCCAGACCCTTATCTGCGGCATTAGCCGCCAGATTATTAGCTAGCGCGCAAACGCTGGCTGAGGCCGTCTTTTCTCGAATCGAGATACAAGGGACGCCCGGCTGGCGGGAACGCCGTTTTTGGTGACCCCGAAATGACATCGTCCCTGCAATTGCGGCTTTACGACACGCTGACGCGCGACAAGCGGGTGTTCACCCCGATCGACCCGGCGCGCGTGCGGATGTATGTCTGCGGGCCGACGGTCTATGACTTTGCCCATATCGGCAACGCCCGCCCGGTCATCGTCTTCGACGTGCTGTACCGGCTGCTGCGCCACATCTACGGCGATAGCCACGTCACTTACGTTCGTAACATCACCGACGTCGATGACAAGATCAACGCCCGCGCCGCGCGCGATTTTCCCGGCCTGCCGCTGAACGAGGCGATCCGCAAGGTCACGGAAAAAACCGAGGCGCAGTTCCACACCGACGTCGATGCGCTCGGCGCCCTGCGTCCGACCATCGAGCCGCGCGCCACCGACTTCGTGCTGCCGCGCGCCGACGGCAAGGCCGACATGGTCACCCTGATCAAGCAATTGATTGCGCGCGGCCACGCTTATGAGGCCGGCGGCGAAGTCCTGTTCGACACCACGTCGATGCCGGATTACGGCGCGCTGTCCGGCCGAAATCTTGAGGAACAGTTGGCCGGCGCCCGCATCGCGGTCGACGCGCACAAGAAGCACCCGAACGATTTCGTACTGTGGAAGCAATCGACCGCCGACGAGCCGGGCTGGGATAGCCCGTGGGGCAGGGGACGTCCGGGCTGGCACATCGAATGCTCGGCGATGAGCGCGGCCTATCTCGGCGAGGTGTTCGACATCCATGGCGGCGGTCTCGACCTGATCTTCCCGCATCACGAAAATGAAATCGCGCAATCCCGATGTGCCCACGGCACGGCGGTGATGGCGAATTTCTGGATGCACAACGGATTTCTTCAAGTCGAAGGCGAGAAGATGTCGAAGAGCCTCGGCAATTTCTTCACCATCCGGGAGCTGCTCGATAAATGGCCGGGCGAAGTGCTGCGCTTCAACATGTTGCGCACGCACTACCGCCAGCCGATCGACTGGACGGTGAAGGGGCTGGAGGAGAGCTGGAAGACGCTCGACGACTGGTATTGGGTTGTCGGCGATCTGCGGGGCGACAGGGTATCGAACGCGGTGCTCGGCGCTCTCGGCGACGATCTCAATACGCATCTGGTCATCACCGTGCTGCACGGCCTGCGCAACAAGGCGCAAGGCGGCGACGAGGTGGCGCGCAACGAACTGGCCTGGTCGCTTCGCATGCTGGGTTTCCTGAACGAGAGCGCCGCGCAATGGGCGGCGCGCCGGCAATCGGATGCCGATGTCGATGCGTCCAAAGTGCAGTCGCTGATCGACGCCCGCACTGCCGCGCGCGCGGCAAAGGACTTCAAGGAATCCGATCGTCTGCGCGATGAACTCGCCGCCATGGGCGTGGTGCTGAAGGATTCCAAGGAAGGCACAACCTGGGAGCTCGCACGTTGATGGCGACTGCGCATCCCAAGCTGGCGCTGCGGCCGTACCTGCCGGTGGACACGCCGGTGCTGGCGGAAATTTTCCGCGAGAGTATCACGGAACTGACGGCAGACGATTACACCGAGGCGCAGCAGCAGGCGTGGCTGGCCGCGCTCGACGATCTGGAGGCCTTCGCCAAGAGGCTCGGCAGCCAGCTGACCTTGATTGCCACCTTGCAGGGTTCGCCGGTCGGCTTTGCCTCGCTGGCGACGGGCGGCAAGATCGATCTTCTTTACGTGCATCCGGTCGCGGCAGGGCAAGGCGTCGGCAACATGCTGACCGATGCGCTTGAGAAACTGTCGGCCGGGCGCGGCGCGCAGAAGCTCATCGTCGATGCCAGCGACACGGCGCGCGGCTTTTTTGAGAAGCGCGGCTATGTCGCACAGCAGCGCAATTCGATCTCGGCCGGCGACGAATGGCTGGCCAACACCACGATGCATAAGCAACTCGCGGCCAAACCGGAGGCGTCATGAACAAACCACCCGAAACACCGTTCCCGCGTCATTGGCGATATTACATCGTCCTGAAATATGCGGTGATGGCCGCCGCCGCCTTGCTGGCGCTTTACGTCGTCATGAGTTTGGCTTGAAGGTTTAAAATGGCCCGCGAACGCCTGTACCTGTTCGACACCACTTTGCGCGACGGCGCGCAGACCAACGGCGTCGATTTTACGTTAGCCGACAAGCTGGCGATTGCCGGCATGCTCGACGAACTCGGCATCGATTATGTCGAAGGCGGATATCCGGGCGCCAATCCTACCGACACGGAATTCTTTGCCGCCGAACATGGCCTCAAGACGAAATTCACAGCGTTCGGCATGACGCGGCGGCCGGGCCGCTCGCTGTCGAACGATCCCGGCGTCGCCGCATTGTTAGAGGCCAAGGCCGATGCGATCTGCTTCGTCGCCAAGAGTTGGGACTATCATGTGCGCGTTGCGCTGGAGACGACCGAGGACGAAAACATCGCCTCGATCCGCGACAGCGTACGCGCCGCCAAGGCCAAGGGCCGTGAAGTGCTGCTCGACTGCGAACATTTTTTCGACGGCTACAAGGCCAATCCGAAATTTGCGCTGGCCTGTGCCAAGGCGGCTTACGACGAGGGCGCGCGCTGGGTGGTGTTGTGCGACACCAATGGCGGCACGCTGCCGCATGAAGTGGAAAAAATCGTCGGCGAGGTGGTGAAAGTCATCCCCGGCGATCACGTCGGCATCCATGCGCATAACGATACCGAGCAGGCGGTGGCCAATTCCTTTGCCGCCGTGCGCGCCGGCGCGCGGCAGATTCAGGGCACGCTCAACGGCCTTGGCGAGCGCTGCGGCAACGCCAATCTGGTCTCGATCATTCCGACGCTCAAGCTCAAACCGGAATATGCCGATGCCTTCGACATCGGCGTGAGCGATGCGCAACTTAAAAAATTGTCGCATGTCTCGCATGCGCTCGACGAACGCCTTAATCGGCCTTCCAACCGCTATTCGCCCTATGTCGGCGAGAATGCCTTCGGTACCAAGGCCGGCATTCATGCCTCGGCGATCGCCAAGGAGCCGGCGACCTACGAGCATGTCGCGCCGGAGTCGGTCGGCAACAAGCGCAAGGTGCTGGTGTCGGAGCAGGCCGGCAAGTCGAATGTGTTGGCCGAACTGGAGCGCATCGGCATCAAGGCCGACAAGAACGATCCGCGCATTGGCCGGCTACTGGAAATCGTCAAGGAGCGCGAAGCCATTGGTTATGCTTATGAGGCGGCCGATGCGTCGTTCGATCTGTTGGCGCGGCGTACGCTCGGCACCGTGCCGGATTATTTCGACGTCACCCAGTTCGACGTCAGCGTCGAGCAGCGCATCAATGCCGTCGGCGAGCGCGTCACCGTCACCATGGCGGTGGTCAAGGTCAAGGTCGGTGACGACAACATGATCTCGGCCGCCGAAGGCAATGGTCCGGTCAATGCGCTTGATCAGGCCCTTCGCAAGGATCTCGGCAAGTACCAGAAATATATCGAAGGCCTGTCGCTGACCGATTACCGCGTGCGTATCCTCAATGGCGGCACTGAGGCTGTGACGCGCGTCCTGATCGAGAGCGAAGACGAACACGGCGACCACTGGACCACGATCGGCGTATCGCCGAACATCATCGATGCGTCGTTTCAGGCCTTGATGGATTCGATCATCTACAAATTGATCAAGTCCGGCGCGCCGGCGTGAGATAGATCATGATCGATCACGTCTCTATTGCGGTGAGCGATCTTGAAGCTGCGACACGATTTTATGAAATCGTGCTGGGCGCGCTTGGTATGTCGAAGCTGGAAAAGCGGGCGGCAACAGTCGGCTTCGGCAAGACCTATCCGGAGTTCTGGATCAATCTGCGCACCGGGATTGCACCGCTTGCGCCAACGAGCGGCGCGCATGTCTGTTTTCGCGCACGCAGCACCGAATTGGTCGATGCCTTTCATGCGGCCGCGCTTGCAGCCGGGGGCGAAAGCGACGGCGCGCCGGGCTTAAGGCCGCATGACGGCGAGGGCGGTTATTACGCCGCCTTCATCCGCGATGCCGACGGCAACCGCATTGAGGCGGTGAGCTTCGTCGGCGGCAAATAACTACAGCTTGTCGGCGACCGCTGCCGGGATAACCTTGGCGGAATCGGGCACGCTCTCGGCCGCTTTCTGCAACATCGGCAGAATGTCCTCGACGCGGTCGGCGACAAGCATGTCGAATTCCAGCCCTGGCCGGATGAACTCCAGCGCCTTCATGTGATCGAGCAGGGCGCAGAGCGGCTGCCAGAAGCCTTTGATGTTTGCGATGAGGATCGGCTTCTTGTGGCGGCCAAGTTGCGCCCAGGTGAGTTGCTCGACCAGTTCTTCAAGGGTGCCGACGCCGCCCGGCATGGCGACGAAGGCATCGGCCATCTCGAACATCTTGCGTTTGCGCTCGTGCATGTCCGCGGTGACGATGAGGCCTTCGCCGTTAAAGCCCGCGCGTTCCTTGTTCAGCAGGAATTGCGGGATAATACCGGTGATCGTTCCGCCGTTGCTCCGGACCGCGTCTGCGACGGCACCCATCATGCCCGCGTCGCCGCCGCCATAGACCAGGCCAATACCGGCCTTGGCCATGGCGATACCGAGCGCAGTTGCCGCCTCGACAAAGGCCGGATCGGTGCCGGCGCCGGAGCCGCAATAGACGCAGATTTTCGCGATTTTCGGGATTGTTTCGGGACGATTCATGGGCCCGATGTGCAATGCGATAGCCCGATCGTCAAGATGGCTGCCGAAATCCCTATTTTCCTTGTCGAATTGGCGGCTTGAGGGTGAATAGACGTGAGAATCCCCCTATATGAGGGGCCAAGATGTTCCCGGGACCTGAATGACCGACCACCACGCCCATCACGCTGCGCCGAAAGGCGTCTCCGCCGACAGCGGCTCGCTTCTCGGCACGATTATCCATCTGTGGCCCTATATCTGGCCGAGCGAACGCGCCGACCTGAAGGCGCGCATCGTCGGCGCCATGGTGCTGCTGCTCGCGGCCAAGCTTACCACCATGGTGGTGCCGTTCACCTTCAAATGGGCGACCGATGCGCTGGCCGGCGCCGGCAGTGCGCCGATCGCCGGGTCGGAATGGCTCGTCTGGGTCGTCGCGGCGCCGGTGGCGCTCACCATCGCCTATGGCGGCACGCGCATTCTGATGGCGGTGCTGACACAAATTCGCGACGGCATGTTCGCCAAGGTGGCGATGCATGCGGTGCGGCGGCTGGCGTTTCGCACTTTCATTCACATGCACGAATTGTCGCTGCGCTTCCATCTCGAGCGCAAGACCGGCGGGCTGACGCGCGTTCTCGAGCGTGGCCGCAACGCCATCGAGACCATCGTGCGCATGGTCATCCTGCAACTGGCGCCGACGATCATCGAACTGTCGATGATCGTCGTCGTGCTGATGTGGCAATTCGACTGGCGCTATGTCGCGGTCATTCTGGCGACGGTTTCGATCTATCTCGTTTATACCTATTACGCGACCGAGTGGCGCATCGGCATCCGCC
>CAITJJ010000328.1 GCA_903892675.1 uncultured Hyphomicrobiales bacterium
AAACATCCCGCCTGATCCACATCGATCTTCGGGAGAAAATTTGAATGACAGTTTAAGTATCGCGATGAATCGAAGATGAAGAAATTAATCGCGATTTTTCGCGACGATGCGAGAAACCCTTGGCGCGCAGGCACATCTCGGCAGGTTCCGGCCGCTGTTACAAATCGTTCACCGATTTGATTGAAGCCGGGCTAACCAATCCGCATTATTGCGGTTATATGACGGTGGTCGATTCATCGACGCCGGCCGCAACGCCGGGCCTTTCACTTCGCAGAAACAAGCCTGGACTTCGAGAATGCATTTCGGGAATAATTTGATGAAACTGATGTCTGGAAAATTCGCACTCGCCGCGCTTTTGGCTCTCGCGCTCGGCGTCTCCGGCTCGCACGCCGCCACTTCGGCGCTCGGCACCTGGCTGTCCGCCGATGGCGGCACCAAAGTGCGCATCGTCGATTGCGGCGGCAAGCTGTGCGGCAAGGTCGTGTGGCTGAGCGATCCCGTCGGCAATGACGGCAAGCCGAAGACCGACAAATACAACAAGGACGAGTCGAAGCGCTCGCGCCCCCTGCTCGGCGTGCCGGTGGTGCAAGGCATGGCGCCGAATGGCGACAACAAATGGTCGGGCGAGATCTACAACGCCGATGACGGCAAGACCTATCAGGCGCACGTCACCGTTATCAGCGCCAACGCGATGAACGTGCAGGGCTGCGTGTTCGGCTTCCTGTGCAAAAGCCAGAAGTGGACGCGCGCCGACTAGCCGAGCGGAAAACTGTCCGCGCCGCGCTCAGGCCGAACGCGCCCGCTGACCGAACAACACCGACTGCACCTTCGGGTCCTTCATGTCGACGCCCTGGCGCAGCTCGAGGCCAAGCGAAATGCCGCGCTTGACCGCCGGCCGCGCCTTCATCGTCTCCAGCCAGCGCTTGAGATGCGGGAAGTCGTCCATGTGCTGGCCCTGCTTCTCCCAGCCATTGACCCAGCCGACGCAAGCCATGTCGGCGATCGAATATTTGCCGGCGAGGAATTTGCGGTCGGAGAGCCGCTTGTTCATCACGCCATAGAGCCGGTTCACCTCATCGACATAGCGCGCGATCGCATAGGGAATGGTCTCGCGCGCATAGTTCTTGAAGTGGTGCACCTGCCCGCACATCGGCCCGACGCCGCCGACCTGCCAGAACAGCCACTGATCGACCTCGACCCGGCCGCGCTCGTCGGCAGGATAAAACTTGCCGGTCTTGCGCCCGAGATATTGCAGGATGGCGCCCGACTCGAAAATCGAGATCGCCCGCCCGCCCGGCCCATTCGGGTCGACGATCGCCGGCATGCGGTTGTTCGGCGAGATTTTCAGAAATTCGGGCTTGAACTGTTCGCCCTTGGCGATGTTCACCGGCACAAGCGTGTAGGGCAGCTTGCACTCTTCCAGCATGATCGAAATCTTGAAGCCGTTCGGCGTCGGCCAGTAATAGAGATCGATCGGCTTGGGACCCTTCGGCGCGGCTTTGCCGGCCTTCGCGCTGGCGGTGCGTTTGGTCGCCTTCATTGCAGGCTTGCCCTTGGAGGCCGCCTTCCGCTTCGCCGCTTTCCCCGCCATGGTGTCGCTCTCCTTGTAAGTGTGCGCCATTGTACGGCGCGAACAGTGCAAAGGGCATCGGAAACCGCGGCCGGCCCACTGACAAATGCTTGAACTGACAGGCTTTCTACAACCGCACTGGACGGATACAACCACGGCTCGGTAATCTGTAGACTTGGGGTTGCAGGGACGGGCAATAGCGCGCGCGCCGGGCGACGCCATCGGCCAAGCAGGGCCGCCAAGGGAGAAGACATGACCATCAGCAGCAAGACAAAAAACCGTCGCCATCGCACATTGGCCGTGGCCGTGCTGGCCGCCGGCCTGGTCACATCGCCATGGTCGATGCAGCCGGGTTCGGTGCTGAGCAGCGCCGCGGCGCAAACCGCCGCGCCGGCGGTTCAGGCCGCTCCGGGCAACAGCACGGCGACAGCCAAAACCAAAAAGCCGCCGAGTGCCGGCCAGGTTGCCATGCATGAGCG
>CAITJJ010000329.1 GCA_903892675.1 uncultured Hyphomicrobiales bacterium
AAAACCTGGCGATGGCTGGCGCGATGCCGGCCGCGCGGCGGCTTGCTATTGGCCGCGCTAAGCAGCCGTCGAATTTTCGCGTCGATTCTTAATCAATAGACCCCGCAATCATATGAGAAAAATCATGAACGCAACGCACAAGACAACGGACGATCAGCGTCAAGGCGCGCTCGACAGCATCCGTCTCGGCGCCCTCGCCGGCGCCGCCGGCGGTCTCGCCGAGATCGCCTGGGTTTCGCTTTATGCCTTTGCCAGCGACACCAGCCCGGCGCTGGTGGCGCGCGGCGTGACCACGGCCGCGGGCGTCAGCGCACTGTTGCCGGCCGATGCCGTTACGCTCGGCGTCGGCGTCCACATGGGTATCGCCGTGATGCTCGGCATCGCGCTGGCGTTCGTCTGGCGCGCAATGTCCGCGTCACGCAATGTCAATCCGTTTTCATTCATGGCGGCGGCGCTGACGGGCGTCTGGGCGATCAACTTTTTCGTGGTGCTGCCGATCGTCAGCCCCGCGTTCCTTACACTGTTGCCCTATTCGGTTAGCCTGGTCTCGAAGCTGGCCTTCGGCATGGCCGCGGCGGGCGCGCTCCAGCTTTTCGCCGTGCCGGCCGGCGCGCTTCATGCCGCTCGCATTCGTCTTTAACCTGTTGTTGGATCAACAATCATGCCCACAAGCACCCTCGACCGCAGCCTCATCTTTCTGATGCGCGTCTTAATCGGCTGGATGTTTCTCTACGCCGGCGCCTCGCAAATCCTGCACGGCGAAAGCTCCGTCGGCTTCCTCACCCACGTGAAGACCTTCCACGACACCTTCGCCGCTTTTGCGACACCAACCTTGCTTCCCATCACAGACGTCTTGATGAAGTGGGGTCACCTGCTGATCGGTCTGTCGCTGGTCAGCGGGCTGATGGTCCGCGTCAGCGGACCGTTCGGCATCCTGCTGATGGTCACCTACCATTTCGCCCATATGGACTGGCCGTTCATCACCGATCACCACAGCATGCTCTTCGACTATCACGCCACTTACGCGGTCGTGATTGCCTATCTGATGCTGCACCGCGCCGGCCACGCCTTCGGTCTGGACGGCCTGGTCGAGCGCCTGCCGTTCATCGAACGCAATCCCGCCTTGCGTCCGCTGTTCGCCTAGGCGCACGCGCTTGATACCAAAAGGCCGCCGCTGGAAAGCGGCGGCCTTTTGCATTCCGGGAACGCCTTATGCCGCGGTTGGCGCGGGCGCGGCCAGGAAGTTGTGGATCGCGTAATACAGGAGCTGACGGTTTTTACCGTAGCCCGGGCTGTGGCTGGTCTGCGGCAGGATGACGAATTGCCGGTCGCCATTCGGCAGTTGGCGATAAAAGTCGAGCAGATCCTCGTTGGTCGAGTTGCCGTCGAATTCGCCGCGCAGCATCAGCGTTGGCGACAGCACCTTTTTGGGGTCGACGATCGGAAGGTTCGCCGCCATGTCGAGGTAAGTGCCGGTCGGAATCGTGTCGCCGAATTTCATCTCCCCGGCAATGACCGCTTCCGCCACCGCTGGGTCGTAAGCGTTAGGGTGACCGTCGCGCGTGAAGATAGAGCGGATCATATCGGCGTCGCGCTTGCGGCGGGTATTGGCGCGCAGGTCGTCAATTCGTTTTCGCCGCCGTTCGATCTCGGCCGCGCCGTCGCCCTTGTAGGTGAAGGCGCACAGGATCAACCGGCCGACGCGTTCGGGCTGGACTTGCGCATAAGCAGCGGCGCGAATGCCACCGGACGAGGTGCCGTAGAAATGCGCCTTTTGCTGCCCGGTCTCCTTCAGCACGACCGGCATCGCGGCCTTGAGATCCTCGACGCCACTGGCGATGTCCGAATTGTTGCCGGACGAGCCGGAGTAACCGTAGCCGTCATGGTCCATCGTCCAGACGTCGTAGCCATAGCGCGCCAGCACATTCATCAGCGAGTATTCGCCTTTGCCGGGCACGGTGAGGTCGTAGCTCGATCGCGTCGAATTGGATGAGCCGTGCACCAGAAACACAATCGGCAACGCGGCTTCTCCCGGGCGCGGCGCGCCGATACGTTTGCGCCACAGATTGAGTTTCACATCGCCTTTCCTGGCCCAATAATCCTTGCTCCAGATCGCGCCGGTTGGAGCCGCCTTAGCCGGTGTCCCGATGCCGGCCAACAGTCCGGCGCCGGCAGTCAATCCGGCTCCCTTGAGAACCGCGCGGCGCGGCAAAGAATGAGGCTTGCTCTGATCCGTTTCGCTCATGATCATTTCCTCCGAAGGTCTGTATTTTTTCACGACGTTACGCTCATTTAAATGCAGTGTCTCGTGGGAGGCTCTTTGTTCGCCGCTCGCGGCCTTCACCACCACGGTTTTCCGTGCCAAATAGGCCGGCGGCGGCCGTGATCTCGGTCGCCTCGGAAAGCACGAACGGAAGACGATGGACACCTTCGACTATGTGATCGTCGGCGCCGGCTCGGCCGGCAGCGTGCTGGCCAATCGCCTGAGCGAAGACCCGGCAACAAGCGTCTGCGTGCTGGAAGCCGGTCCCACCGACTGGCATCCTTACATTCATCTGCCCGCCGGTTTCATCAAGACATTCTACAACACGAGCATCAACTGGTGTTATTCGCAGGAGCCAGGGCAATACACCGCCGGCCGCCGCATCTTTTCGCCGCGCGGCAAGACGCTCGGCGGCTCCTCGTCGATCAACGGCCA
>CAITJJ010000330.1 GCA_903892675.1 uncultured Hyphomicrobiales bacterium
CACCGACAATGTCTCCGTGCAGCAGGCCGAAAGCCTCCTCGCCGCGCTGGAAGGCGGCGACGAAGCGCTGTTGTTCGGCTCCGGCATGGCGGCGGCGACCTCCGTGTTGATGGCGCTCGACCGGCCGACGCACATCATAGCCTCGCAGGTGATGTATTATGGTTTCCGCGCCTGGTTGAAGGACATCGTCCGTTATGGCCACAGCGTCAGCTTCGTCGATACGTCTGATCTCGACGCGGTGCGCGCCGCCGTGCAGCCGGGCAAGACCGGCCTGTTCTGGATCGAGACGCCGAGCAATCCGACCTGGAGCATCACCGATATCGCCGCGGTCGCCGACATCGCGCACGCGGCAAACGCCATTCTCTGCGTCGACTCGACGGTGGCGACGCCGATCTTCACCAAGCCTTTGTCACTCGGCGCCGACATTGTCATGCATTCGGCGACCAAATATCTCAACGGCCATTCCGATGTCGTCGCCGGCGTTCTTGTCGCGTTGAACGGCAACCCATTGTGGGAGCGCATTGCCAAGATGCGCAGCCAGTTCGGATCAACATTGAGCCCGTTCGATTCATTCCTGCTGATGCGCGGCCTGCGCACGCTCGACGTGCGCGTGCGCGCGCAAGCCAGAACGGCGGCGCAGCTTACCGCGCAACTGGTCGGTCACCCGGCCGTCGCGGAAGTCCTTTATCCCGGCCTCGATACGCATGTCGGACACGCCGTGGCGAAGCGGCAGATGATCGGCGGCTTCGGCGGCATGTTCTCGGTTCGCATCAAAAAAGGCGCCAGGGCGGCGGTCGCCGTCGCCGCCTGCGTCGAATTGTGGAAGCGCGCCACCTCGCTCGGCGGCATCGAAAGCCTTATCGAACATCGCGCCTCGATCGAAGGCGAGGGCTCACCGTGTCCGGGCGATCTCTTGCGCCTGTCGGCCGGGCTCGAAGACCCGGACGAATTGTATTACGATTTGACCCGCGCGCTGTCGGTCGCGACCTGACGGGATATTCATGAAACCAGTCGCCGTAGCGATCGTCTGCAAAACCCCTGCGCCGGGCAAGTCGAAGACGCGGCTGTCGCCGCCGTTGCGACCGGAAGAATGCGCGGCGATCTCCTCCTGTTTCATCCGCGACCTGTCGCAGACCATTCATTCGCTGCAAGCCGACGGCGATGTGATCGGCGGCGCGCTCTATACGCCGTTCGGCACCGAGCCGGCTTTGCGCCGCCTGTTGCCGGACGGCTTTCATCTGACCTTGCAGGGCGACGGCGACCTCGGCGCGCGGTTGCTCAAAGGCACCGCCGACCTGATTGACGCCGGCTTTGCCGGCGCCATTCTGGTCAATTCCGATTCGCCGACGTTGCCGCGGGCAATCCTGCGCGCGGCGGTCGATGCGGTGCGCGCCGGCGATAATGTCGTGCTCAGCCCGGCGCTCGACGGTGGCTACACCTTGATCGGCCTGTCATCGCCGCAGCCGCGTCTGTTCGACGACATGCCGTGGAGCACGCCGAAAGTCTACGAACTGACGTTGCAACGCGCCCGCGAGATCGGCTTGGCCGTCGCCAATGTGCCCGGCTGGTACGATGTCGACGACGCGACTTCCTTTGCCATGCTGGAAGACGAATGGCGCGGCACGCGGCCGGCCTTCGCCGATCCGCGTCTCACTGGCGCCGATGCGCCGGCGACATTCCAGTTCCTGCAAGAGCGCGAGCGCGCTTTGATGCGGGCCTGATCAAATGCAGTTTTCTTCAGGCGGCCGCTTCGTCAGCGTCGTGATCCCGTGCCTCAACGAAGAAGAACCGATCGGCGACGTCGTGCGCGAGGTTCTGGCGCAACAGGTCGATGAGGTCATTGTCGTCGACAATGGCTCGACCGACCGCACCGCCGAATTAGCCGCCAAGGCCGGCGCCCGCGTCGTGCGCGTGCCGCAGCCGGGCTATGGCCGCGCCTGCGCCGCCGGCGCCAAAGCCGCTGATGACCGTTGCGACATCATCTGTTTTCTCGATGGCGACGGCAGCGATGTGCCGCGCTTCATGGCCGACGTGGTCGAGCCGGTGGCGTCGGACCATGCCGATTTCGTCATGGGCTCGCGCCTGCGCGGCCACCGCGAGCCCGGCAGCATGACGCCGCAGCAAATCGTCGCCGGCTGGCTGGCGGGTCTTTTGCTGCGCGTCACCTATGGTGTCCGCTTCACCGACATGTCGCCGTTCCGCGCCCTTCGCGCCGATCGGCTGCGCGCGCTTGGCATGCGCGAAGAGACCTATGGCTGGAATCTGGAAATGCAGATGCGCGTGGCGGCGGCGTGCTACCGTATTCTCGAAGTGCCGGTCGATCACCGCTGCCGCCAGGGCGGCGTCTCGAAGGTGTCGGGCAATCTGGTCGCCGGCATGAAGGCGGCGTGGAAGATCGTTACCACCTTCCTGCGGCTTGCCGTGTCGCTGCGGCGCGCGCCGCCGCCGCAATTTCGCCTACGCGACAAGAAGGTCTAGATCATGCGCGTTCTCTTGACCGGCGGCGCCGGCTTCATCGGCCGTCACGTCCTGCGTGAGTTGCTGGCGCGCGGCCATGAGGTTCGCGTGCTCGATTCATTGCGGCCGGATGTGCATGCGAATGGCGAAACCGCGCGGCTCGACGGCGCCGAACTGATTGTCGCCGATGTGCGCGATGCGGGCGCGATCGACAAGGCGCTGAAAGGCGTCGAAGCGGTGCTGCATCTCGCCGCCAAGGTCGGCCTCGGCGTCGCTGTCTCCGACCTGCCGGATTATGCCTCGTCGAACGATGTCGGCGCCGCCGAAATATTGGCCGGCATGGCGCGCGCTAGAGTGGAGCGCCTGACGCTCGCCAGTTCGATGGTGGTCTATGGCGAGGGCGTCGGCCATTGCGCCGAGCACGGCGCGGTGCGGCCCGGTCCGCGCATCGAGAGCGAACTGAAGCAGGGCAATTTCGAGCCGCCCTGTCCGCATTGCGGCAAGCCGCTGCAGACGGCGCTGGTCAACGAAGACACGCCGTTCGATCCGCGCAACGCCTATGCCACCAGCAAATTGGCGCAGGAATATTATGCGTCGAACTGGGCGCGCGCGACCTCCGGCTCCGTCGCGGCGCTGCGTTATCACAATGTCTATGGTCCCGGCATGCCGCGCGACACGCCTTACGCCGGTGTTGCTTCGATCTTCACATCGGCGTTGAAGAACGGCGAAGCGCCGCGCGTGTTCGAGGACGGCCGCATGCGCCGCGATTTCGTCCATGTGCGCGACATAGCCTCGGCTACTGTCGCGGCCTGCGAAGCGCATAGCGAGGGCGTTCGCGCCTTCAATGTCGGCTCCGGCACGCCGCGCACCGTCGGCGACATGGCTTTGGCTCTGGCGCAGGCCTTGAAGGGCCCGCTGCCGATCGTCACCGGCGGCTACCGGCTTGGCGACGTGCGCCATATCACGGCGGATTCCTCGCGCCTGCGCAACGAACTGGGCTGGAAGCCGCAATTCGAATTCGCCGACGGCATGAAGGAACTTGCGGGGCTTTAGACCTGAAGATACCGCTGCTTGACTGTCGCATCCGCCGCCAGCGCTTGCGAACTTCCCGTCCACACGACGCGGCCTTTCTCGATCACCACATGATTGTCGGCGATCTTCATCAGCGAATTGAGGTGCTTGTCGACGACGAGAATGGCCTGGCCTTCCTGCTTCAACTTCGTCAGGCAGTTCCAGATCTCGGCGCGGATCATCGGCGCAAGGCCTTCGGTCGCCTCATCGAGGATCAGGAGTTTCGGATTGGTCATCAGCGCCCGGCCGATGGCCAGCATCTGCTGCTCGCCGCCGGATAACTCGTTGCCCATATTGCTCTTGCGCGCGGCGAGCGACGGGAAAAAGTCGTAGACGCGATTGAGCGTCCATTGCGCCTTGCCGACTCTGGAAGCCGATGTGGCGCTCAGGTTCTCCTCAACCGATAGAGTCGGGAAAATCTGGCGGCCTTCCGGCACCAGCCCAATGCCGGCCTGCGCGATCGCATAAGGCGGCAGCCCGGCGAGCGACAGACCGTTGAAGGTCGCCGCGCCGCCGGTCGCGGGCAAGAGCCCCATCAGCGTGAAAATGGTCGTCGTCTTGCCCATGCCGTTGCGGCCGATGAGCGTGACCACTTCGCCGTCATTGACCGTGAATGAAATGTCGAACAGCACCGAGGCGGGGCCGTAAGCGGCTGCGAGCTTCTCGACGCGGAGCATTATTCCAGCTCCTCGCCGAGATAGGCCGTCATCACGGCGGGATCGGCGCGCACTGCGGCAGGCTGACCGCTCGCCAGGATGCGGCCGTAGGTCAGAACGGAAATGCGGTCGGCCAGCGCGAACACCGCGTTCATGTCGTGCTCAACCAGCATCATGGCGAAGCGGCCCTTGAGACGTTGCAGCACGACGATAAGACGCTCGGATTCTTCCGGCCCGGTGCCGGCCATCGGCTCGTCGAGCAGCAGAAGTTTCGGCTGCATCGCCAGCGCGATGGCGAGCTCCAGCGCGCGCTTTTCGCCGTGCGAGAGATGCGCCGCCAGAATATCGGCGCGACGATCGAGCGACACCTCGGTCAGCGCGGCCATCGCCGCGTCGTTGAGCGCGTTTTCCTTGTCGGCGCAGCCGATGAACCGGTAGCTCGAGCCGGAACGCGCCTGCACGGCGAGCGCGACATTCTCCAGCGCCGAAAAGCGCGGCAGCACGGAGGTGATCTGGAACGAACGGGCAAGCCCGAGTTCGGCGCGTTTGTTCGGCGGCAGCGCGGTGACGTCGGCGCCGTTGAGATAAATCGTTCCGGCGGACGGCGCGAGCGTGCCGGAAATCTGGTTGATCAGCGTGGTCTTGCCGGCGCCGTTCGGGCCGATAACGGCGTGCAGTTCGCCTTCGCCGATCGTCATCGACACGCCGTCGGTGACGACGAGGCCGCCGAAATTCTTGCGCAAGTTTTCAATTCTCAAGACAGGATTTGGAACCGGCTCAGCCACGGCGCAGCCTTTCCCAGACGCTTTGTGCCAGCCCGAGCAACCCGCCGCGCGCGAACAAGACGATCAGCACCAGCATCGGCCCGAAGATCAGCTTCCAGTTCTCGGTGATGCCGCCGAGCATGTCTTCGAGCACGAGGAACGCCGCCGCGCCGACAATGGCGCCGTGCAAGGTGCCGATGCCGCCGAACAGCACCATGATGATCAGCTCACCCGAGCGCTGCCACGACATGAAGGAGGGGCTGACGAATTCGGTCGCATTGGCCAGCAGAAAGCCGGACAGGCCGCCGAGACTTCCGGCGATCACATAGGCGATCCGCTGATAGCGGAACACGTCGTAGCCGATTGTTGCCATGCGCGTCGGGTTGTCGCGCGCGCCGCGGAACACCCGGCCGAAGCGCGAGGCGACGATGCCGCGCAGCAGCAGGTAGGACACCAGCAGGAACGCCAGCACGGCGTAATACAGCGCGCGGTCGTATTGCAGAATGGGAAAGCCGAACAGAGTCGAGCGCAGTTTCAGCGTCAGCCCGTCATCGCCGCCATAGGGCGACAAGGAGCCGGCGACGAAATAGATCATCTGGCCGAAGGCGAGGGTGATCATGATGAAATAGACGCTTTTGGTGCGCAGGCACACCGTGCCGGTAAGCCATGCAAACAATGCGCTGACCAGAAGCGCCACCGGCAGCGTGATCGCCATATCGGTAATGCCATGCGCGCCGAAGATACCGGCCGTATAGGCGCCGATGCCGACGAAAGCGGCATGTCCAAAGGAGACCAGCCCGCCATAGCCGCAGATGAAATCCAGCGCCAGCGCGGCGATGCCGTAGATCATCACCCGCGTGAACAGGCCGAGCAGATAAGTTTCGGCGCCGAACGACGCGGCGAGCGGCGCCAGCGCCAGCACGAGGAAGATCGCGATCGGCAGCGCCTCGAAGCGGCGCGCAAGAGGAGTCGAAGTGACGGCGAGCGACATCTAGCGCCCCTTCGCCGGAAACAAGCCCGCGGGCCGAAAATACAGGACCAGCGCCATCAACACATAGATCAGCATCGAGGCAATGGCCGGTCCCACGGTGCGCGCCGGCGAGGGCGGCATCACCAACCGCAGAATGTCGATGGCGAACGAACGCCCCAGCGTATCGACGAGGCCAATCAGCAGCGCGGCGATGAAGGCGCCGCGCATCGAGCCGATGCCGCCGATGACGATCACGACGAACGCCAAAATCAACACGCTGTCGCCCATGCCCGGCTCGACCGACAAAATCGGCGCGATCATCACGCCGGCGAAGGCCGCCAGCATGGTGCCGAAGCCGAACACGATCATGAACAGCCGGCGAATATCGACGCCGAGCGCGGACACGATGCGCGCATGTGTCGCCCCGGCCCGCACCAGCATGCCGACGCGTGTCCGCGACACCAAAAGATACAAAATGAGCGCCACTGCCAGCCCTGAGCCGATGATCATCAGCCGCCACACCGGGTAGAGAATGCCGGGCGACAGCACGATGGTGCCGGCAAACATGTCCGGGATCGGCAGCGACAAAGGCGCTGCGCCCCACACGACCTTCACGCCCTGGTTCAGGAACAGGATGATGCCGAAGGTGGCGATCACCTGTTCGAGATGGTCGCGGTCATAGAGATGCCGGAACACGGTGAATTCGAGCAGCAGCCCGAGCAGCAGCGCGGCGGCGAGCGCGGCGATCAGCGCGATCAGGAAATTGCCCGTGAGCGCGTAGAACATCACCGCGAGATAGGCGCCGAGCATGTACTGGACGCCGTGCGCGAGATTGATGAAGTCCATCACGCCGAACACGAGCGTCAGGCCCGCCGCGATCAGGAACAGCAGCACGCCGAATTGCAGGCCGTTCAGTGTCTGGACGATGAGGAGGGTGACGGACATCGCTCTCTTATCCTGCGCACCCTGGGCGCTTAAAAGAAAACCCTCCCCGCGCGGTTCCGCGAGGGGAGGGTGAAACAGCTACTTCATCGCGCAGTCTTTGACGTGCGGATCGGCGTAATCCGAGAACACCTTCTTGTCGATCGAGGTGGCGAACTTGTCGCCGACCTGCACCACCTTCACCTGGTAGAAATCCTGGATCGGATAGTGGTTGGTGTTGAACTTGAAGGCGCCGCGCAGCGAGGTGAACGGCGCTTTCGCCAAGGCCGCGCGCAGCGCGTCCTTGTTGTCGGTCTTGCCGCCGGTCGCCTTGAGCGCGCTGTCGATCAGCAGCCCCGCGTCGTAAGCCTGGAAGGCGTAGGTCGCCGGGATCGCGCCGTTATATTCAGCCTCGTAAGCGGCGACGAACTTCTTGTTCTGCGCGTTGTTGAGATCCGGCGCCCAGTTGGCGCCGCCGAAGAAGCCGAGCGCCGCTTCCTTCTGCGCCGGCAACGTCGATTCATCGACCGTAAAGGCGGAGAGGAATTTCACCTTGTCGGCGAGGCCGGCCTGGCGGAACTGCTTGACGAAATTGACGCCCATGCCGCCGGGCAGGAATACGAACACCGCGTCCGAGCCGGAAGCGGCGATCTTCGACAGTTCGGCGGAATAATCGAGCTGGCCGAGCGGCACATAGACCTCGTCGGCGACCTCGCCCTTGTAGAAGCGCTTGAAGCCGGCCAGCGAATCCTTACCGGCCGGATAGTTCGGCGCCATGATGA
>CAITJJ010000331.1 GCA_903892675.1 uncultured Hyphomicrobiales bacterium
AGGCTCCCTCTCTTACGACAGGTGAGCCTAACTACCGCTTCAGGGCTTTGATTGCGCGCGGGGTGCCAGTGCTCCGCGGAAAGTCTTTCGGACATTCCGCCTCGCACCGCATTTTCCGCGCACACTTCTGCCCCAGTGGCCGCCCGCGATGGCTGCCGGGACCGTGCGGCTTGGACCGCTGGTGAAGTCGTTGCGCCGCATCTCCGACGCCCTCACCAGCCACCGCTCCCCGCCCCAGCATCTGACGACGCTGATCAAACGCCCCTCGTTAGTTGGGACGGGATAACTGTGTATATACTCCTAGGTATTTATACAGTCAAGGGGGATTTTGTACGGAAATGCGATTTCCGCTCATGCCCGCGAAAGCGGGCATCCAGGTCTTGGCCCAGCACTGGACCCCCGCTTTCGCGGGGGTGAGCGGAATTTGGGTAGGCGCGGCATTTTCGCGCCCATGGACGGCGGGAGCCTGTGCGAAAGCCCGCGTCCCCCTCCTGCTCCGGCCGGGCCAGTCGTGCGATAGTTCGCCGATACAATCGGAACACTTGCGAATTCCGATCCGGCAAAGCGGGCAAGGCGGGGTAAGGAAAATGGCTGCGACGACACCTTTCGATTTGAGCAAGCGCGTCGCTTTCATCACCGGCGGCAATGGCGGCATCGGCCTTGGCATGGCCAAGGGTCTGGCCGCCGCCGGCGCTACCGTCGTGATCGCCGGACGTAACAAGACCAAGGCGGAAGCGGCGCTATCGGAATTGAGGACAAGCGGCGCGGCGGCGGAATTCGCCGAACTGGACGTCTTGCTGGAAACGTCCTGCCATCAGGCCATCGACCAGACCGCGCAAAAATTCGGACGTCTCGATATTCTCGTCAACAATGCCGGCACCAGCGTGCGCAAACCGCCGGAACAGCTAACCGCCGCCGAGTGGCACCTGGTGATAAACACGAACCTGACCAGCGCCTTCTTCTGTTCGCAGGCCGCCTATCCGCACATGAAGCGCGGCGGCGGCGGCAAGATCATCAATATTGGCTCGATGATGTCAGTGTTCGGCGCGTCCTATGCCTCGCCTTATGCTTCGAGCAAAGGCGCCATCGTCCAGATGGCGAAGTCGTTCGCTGTCGCCTGGGCCAAGGACAACATCCAGGTCAACAGCATCCTGCCGGGATGGATCAATACCGACTTGACGCGCAAGGCACGCGAGCAGGTCGAAGGGCTGCACGACAAGGTATTGGCGCGCACGCCGGCGCAGCGCTGGGGCGAGCCGGGCGATTTTGCCGGCGTCGCGGTATTTCTCGCCGCGCCCGCTTCGGACTTTATCACCGGCGCCGCGATCGCCGTCGACGGCGGCTATTCGGTTCAGGCTTGAAGCTTGGAGAGCGCTCGGTGCCGGTTCGCCGTATCGATCACATCCTGATCGCGATGCCGCCAGGACGCGAAGCCGACGCGCGCGCCTTCTATTGCGGCGTCCTCGGCATGAGTGAAAAAGCAAAGCCGCCGGTGCTCGCGGCGCGCGGCGGCTGCTGGTTCGAGATCGGCGCCTTGCAGGTTCATCTTGGCGTGGAAAAGAATTTCATTCCGGCGCGCAAGGCGCATCCCGCCTTCATCGTCGAGGATTTGGCCGGCATGATCGAGAAGGCCATGCAAGGCGGTTACAACGTGACGGCCGATGAGCCGCTCGAGGGCTGCGAGCGCCGCCACGTCGATGACCCGTTCGGCAACCGCATCGAACTGATCGAGCCGCACGCGCCGCAGGTTGCGCCGACCAATCAGCTGCGCAGATAAGTGGCAACGTCGAAGGCCGCGTCGTCGTCCGGCCCAGCCGGATAAGAGACGCGATTGACTTCGCGCCAGTCGGACGGCTCGATCCGCGGAAAGTATGCATCGCCTTCCGGACTGGCATGGACATGCGTGATTTCGAGACGGTCGGCCTTCGGCAACAGCCGCTCGAACACATCGCCGCCGCCGATCACCATGATCTCGTCGACACCCCGGCGCACGGCATCCTCTTCGGCATAGCCCATGGCGGCATCCATTGTCGTCGCCAGCACGCCGCCCGGCACGATCACGCCGAGGTCCCGGGTCAGGACAATATTGGTGCGACCCGGCAGCGGCTTGCCGATCGACTCGTAGGTCTTGCGCCCCATGACCACCGGCTTGCCGATGGTCAGCGCGCGGAAATGCTTGAGATCGGATTTAAGCCGCCACGGCAATTGGCCGTCGCGGCCGATGACGTTGTTGCGACCGATCGCGGCAACCAGCACGATTTTCATAAGCGCGCATCCATGGTTACGATTCCTTGGCCGCGAAAGCCTGCAAGGCCGGCCCGCTCAGCCGGCAGATTTTCCAGTCGTCCATCACGTCGGCGCCGATCGATTTGTAGAACGCGATCGACGGCGCATTCCAGTCCAGCACCGACCACTCGAAACGCGCCAGCCCCTGTTCGACGCAGCGCCGCGCCAGTTGCGCCATCAGCGCCTTGCCGAGCCCGCGCCCGCGAAACGTCGGCCGCACGAACAGATCCTCAAGATAAATTCCATGCCGGCCGCGGAAGGTCGAGAAGTTCAGGAACCAGACCGCGAAACCGGCCGCCTCGCCGTTCCATTCGGCGATATCGCAAAACAACCGGGGCTCCTTGCCAAACAGCGCGCCGGCAATGGCCTCCGGCGTCGCGTCGACCGTGTCGCCAAGCTTTTCATAGACCGCCAGTTCGCGCACCAGATCGAAGATCAGAGGCGCATCGCCCTCGCGCGCGGCGCGGATGGCGATCGTCATACCGCGACTTGCGCTTTGATATGCGGATGCGGCTCGTAGTTTTCGACCGTGAAGTCCTCGTAGCGAAAGCCGAAGATATCCTTCACATCGGGATTGATGCGGATCGTCGGCAGCGCCTTGGGCGCGCGCGACAGCTGCAGCTCGGCCTGCTCGATATGATTAAGATAGAGATGCGCATCGCCGAAGGTATGGATGAACTCTCCTGGCTCGTAGCCGCTCACCTGCGCGACCATCAAAGTCAGCAGCGCATAGGACGCGATGTTGAACGGCACGCCGAGAAACACGTCGGCCGAGCGTTGATAAAGCTGGCACGACAATTTGCCGTTGGCGACATAGAACTGGAACAGGCAGTGACACGGCGGCAGCGCCATCTTGTCGACATCGGCGGGGTTCCAGGCGGTAACGATCAACCGGCGCGAATCCGGATTGCGCTTGATCATCGTCATCAGGTTGGCGATCTGGTCGATGGTCGCCCCGTCCTTGGCCGGCCAGGAGCGCCATTGGTGTCCATACACCGGCCCGAGATCGCCTTCCGCATCGGCCCATTCGTCCCAGATCCGCACGCCATTCTCGTTGAGATATTTGATGTTGGTGTCGCCGGCCAGAAACCACAGCAGTTCGTGGACGATCGATTTGACGTGCAGCTTTTTGGTGGTGACGAGCGGAAAACCGTCGGCCAGGTTGAAGCGCATCTGATAGCCGAACACCGAGCGCGTCCCGGTTCCGGTACGATCGTGCTTTTCCGCGCCATGGCGCAAAATATGGTCCATCAGATCGAGATATTGGCGCATCGCTGTCAGCCTGAAATCCTGCCGCGGGTTCCGTCCAGGGCCGCCCGACTCGGACGAAGATGGGCAAGTTTAGCGCCCCTCGCAACCGTCCGGCTCGTTTATCCCGGCCGGGCGAAATTTCGATAGCGATTATGCCGGAGGCGAATGTGCCATTAAGAAGTGGTTAAGCAAGATGTTACATGGTTAAGAGCTCGTTAAATAGCCCGTGATTCGGCTCTGTCAGCGTCTTAGCTCGCATTTCCACGTCGGGAAGACATTGAAATATCTCGAAACCATTTTCGATGACATGCCAAACCTTGCACGCCAGCCGTCCGGCCAGGCCAGGCGAGAGCGCGTCGACGTCGACGAAGACCTATTCGCACCGGGCGGGAACACGAGGAACGGCGCCAAAGGCGGCCCCAAGAGTGACATCGTGCCCTCGCCCATTCTGAACCCAGCATCGTCGCTCAACCGCGCCATGCCGGCCTCTCTCGATCTCGACGAGCGGCCCTGGCCGACGCTCGCTGTGCCACCGAAACAGGGCCCGAGCCCGCTCGAGAAAAAAGTCGCGGATCAGGAGCGCGAACTGTCGCTGCGCTGCACGCAGGTCGCCGATCTCTACAATCTGCAGGAACGGCTGACGGCCGAGTTGCAGGCCGCCCATAGCGAGATCGACCGCCTCAACACCGCCTTCACTGAGTTGCAGGACACGGCGACGCATCATGTCTCGAAAGCCGCCGAACGAAAAAAGGCGGTCACGGTCCTCTATCAAGACAACGCCGTCCTGCGCGGCAAGCTCGACAAGGCGCAAGACGAAACCGCCACGCTATCGCGGCAGATGCTTTCGCTCGAGACCATGTTCAACGACCGCGAAGCCGTCATTACATCGGCACTTGAAGAGGCCGATCTCTTGAAGGCGCAATTGGCGGCGGCGAATGAAGAAATTGCCAAACTGACCGCGACGATCGACGAGGCCAACCAGCGTCGTCAGGACGAAGATTCGCGCCAGTCGGGCATGATCGAAGACCTCAAGCACAAGGTCGAATCCCTGTTCGTCGATCACGGCATCCAGCTTAAAACCCGCGACAAGCTGGCCAAGCGCTGCGACGAACTCACCCGAACGACGACGGCGCTTGAAACCGCGCAGCAGGGATCAAAGGCGAAACTGGCGGCGCAGGCCGAGCACACCCGGTTTCTGGAAACCGTCCTGCGGGTCGAACGCGAGACCGCCGACGCCAAGATCAAGGAACTGACGGAAAAGCTCGAGCACGAGCGCGTGCAACGCGCCGCGGCGGACGATGCGTCGGCGGCGATGCGCCGGGAAATGGCCCAGCTGTTGCGGCAATTCGCGGCGCGCCGTCCGCATCTGTCGAGCGAGTCAGGCGGGCGGCAGGACGCGGCTTAAGTCAAAATATTTGACTTTCTCAATAGCCGGGCCTTCACTTACCAAGTTTTCAATATCCAGTTCGCCGAAACATCGGAACGATGGCCATGGCCTTTGACCACATCCTTGTCGCGCGCATTCTGCTGACGCTGGTGACGGCCGGCTGGTCTTTGGGGACCGTGATCGCCGACTTCAACAAAACCCACGCGACCAATCCGGCATGGACCGGGCACGCCCGCTTCCACGTCGTCTGGCAGATCAGCAGTTACGTCGGCTTCGGCATTCTGGCCCTGGCGTTGATCTGGACGCCCGGCCCGCTCGTCGTCGAGCGGCTGGTGCTGGTCGCGGTGATTGCGGGCATCGTCTATGCCGGCTTCTTGGTCGCTGCCATTGCCATGCCGCTTTATGGCGGCCGGGCTTATGACGACAACGGCTATTTGCCATTCCCGGCGCCAGTTCCACTGATCGCCAAGGCCTGGGACGTCAATATGACCGCCTTTTGCGTTCAGTTCGTCCTGCTGATGGGCGCAGTCGCGGCGCTCGCCGCGTAAATATCCGTTAACCGTAAAAGGTGAACGGCGTTTACCAATATTAACAATCCGTTAACGTAACGCGCAGGCGTCCGGGCAATCGGCTGCCTGCGATGGCATTGGCTGATTCAACACCTTGTCCTTGCATAAACGTGCGGGCGTTCCGCATGCGAAATCGATAAGGAGCGATGTGGTGACGGCGGGTACCCTGCTCAGCGGCCAAGTGACTGCGGGCGGCCTCGGCTTGGCCGCGTCCGGTGCATGGACGGCCGAGCACGCGCGCACGCTTGAGCCGCTGGTCGAACATGCGACCCGGACCGATGCGACAGTGCAGCGCATTATCATCGACGTCACCCGTATCGAGCGCCTCGATACCTATGGCGCCTGGTTGATCGAGCGAACCTTGCGCGTCTGGACCAGCCGGGGCTGCGACACCCGGATCGTCGGCCTGTCGGACAGTTACGGCAACCTGTTCAAGAAGGTGCGCGCCGGCGCGGGAAAATTGACGCCGCTGCCGCGCCGTTCCAACTCCATCACCGCGACACTGGAAAGCGTCGGCCGCACCATGAGCGCGGTCTTCGCCGACATTATGCTGTTCTCGCAAATGGCCGGCGCTTTGGTGATCGCCTTCCTGCGCGTCGTCGCCCACCCGACGAAATTCCGCCTTACGTCGATGGTCAATCACCTCGAGCGCGTCGGCTGGCACGCGGTGCCGATCATTCTGCTGATTACGTTTCTGATCGGCTCCATTCTCGCCCAACAAGGCATTTTCCATTTCCGCACCTTCGGCGCCGATATCTATGTCGTCGATATGGTCGGCGTTCTGGTGTTGCGCGAAGTCGGCGTGCTGATCGTGTGCATCATGGTGGCCGGCCGCTCAGGCTCGGCCTACACCGCCGAACTCGGCTCCATGAAAATGCGCGAGGAGGTCGACGCGCTGCGCACGATGGGTTTCGATCCCGTCGAGGTGCTGATCCTGCCGCGTATTTTCGCGCTCATCATCACAGTGCCGATTTTGACCTTCCTCGGCTCGATGGCGGCGCTCTATGGCGGGGGCATCGTGGCATGGCTCTATGGCGGCATCGACCCGCAGGTGTTCCTCGCCCGTCTGCACGAGTCGATTTCGGTGAAAAGCTTCGCCGTCGGCATGATCAAGGCGCCGTTCATGGCCATCGTCATCGGACTGGTCGCCTGTGTCGAAGGCCTGCAGGTGAAAGGCAGCGCCGAATCGCTTGGCGCCAAAACCACCGACTCGGTGGTCAAATCGATCTTTCTCGTCATCGTTCTCGACGGCGCCTTCGCCATCTTCTTTGCCTCGATCGGAGTGTAGAGAATGGCCATTGGCAGACCCGATGCCGTCATCAAGGTTCAGGATCTGGTGGTCGAACTCGACACGCGCCGCGTACTCAACGGCGTCAAGCTCGATTTGCTGCGCGGCGAAATTCTCGGCTTCGTCGGCGCCTCGGGCGCGGGTAAATCGGTGTTGACCCGCACCATCATCGGGTTGCTGCCGAAGCGCGAGGGTCTCATCGAGGTCCTCGGCGTCGATCTCGACAAGGCCGACGACCGGGCAAAGCAGGCCATCGACCGCCGCTGGGGCGTTCTGTTCCAACAGGGCGCGCTGTTCTCGTCGCTGACCGCCGGCAAGAATGTCGAGTTCCCGATCCGCGAATATCTCGGCCTGTCGGCCAAGCTCACCACCGAAATGGCGATCTCCAAGCTGGAAATGGTCGGGCTCAAGCCGGACGTCTATCGCAACTTCCCGTCCGAACTCTCCGGCGGCATGATCAAGCGCGTCGCTTTGGCGCGGGCGCTGGCGCTCGATCCCGAGATATTATTTCTCGACGAGCCGACCTCCGGCCTCGACCCGATCAGCGCCGGAGAATTCGACCAGCTGATTCTGACGCTGCAGGAGACCCTGGGCGTTTCGATCTTCATGGTGACGCACGATCTCGACAGTCTGCACCGCACCTGCGACCGCATCGCGGTTCTTGGCGACGGCAAGATCATCGAGGCCGGCACGATGGACCAGATGCTGGCGTCGAACCATCCGTGGCTGAAATCGTATTTCCACGGCGCCCGCGCCCACGACGACTGGCATGTCGAGGTCAAGGGCTAGGCCACAATCGTGCGCATACAAATAGACGGCTGGAGTTGAACGATGGAAGACAGAGCAAAATACGTTTTGATCGGGCTGTTCACCTTCGCCGTCGTCGCGGCCGCGTTCGGTTTCGTCTACTGGCTGCATAACAATGCCGGCAACAAGGAATCCTCGGCCTACCGCGTCATCTTCGAAGGTTCGGTATCCGGCCTGCGCGTCGGTGGCCCGGTGCTGTTCAACGGCATCCGCGTCGGCGAAGTCACCGACATGCGGCTCACCGATAGTCCCTCGCAGGTCGCGGCGATCCTGTCGGTCGCCAAGGCGACGCCGGTGCGCGCCGATACCCGCGTCAGCCTGGAATATGCCGGCCTCACCGGTATCGCTTCGGTATCCTTGAAGGGCGCGCTCGCCTCGGCGCCGCCGCTGACGAAAAAGGAAGACGGCTTCCTCACCATGAAGGCCGACCCGAACGCCGGCACCGACATGGGCACCGCGGTGCGCGAAACCCTCGGCCGTGCCGACGCGATGATTGCGGAAAATCAGGAGGCGCTGCGCAACGCCATCAAGAACCTCGAGGTCTTCACCGCCGCACTGGCGCGCAACGGCGACAAGATCGACAAGCTCGTCGACAACAGCTCGCAGGCCATGGGCTCTTTCGCCGAACTGGCGGGTTCATTGAAGAAAGATACAAGTACGCTTGCCGTGAACCTCGACAAGCGCACCGCCGAGATTACCGAAGGCATCACCAAGTTGACCGATTCCGCGAACAAGCACGTCAACGTGGTCGGCAACGACCTGCATCGCGCCATCATCAACATCGACAAGTCGGTGACGGAGCTGGCAAAGAATCCGCAGCGGATCATCTTCGGCGGAAGCAACGACAAGAAGTAGCGGCCAAAAAAATGGCGTTCGTCGAGGATTTCCCGACGAACGCCATATTTGTTTTTGCGATGAAAGCCCGAGCGCCTACTCGACGAAGACTTCCTCTCGCCGCTTGCTGATCATCGGCAACATGGCCAGGATCAACAAGATCAACGATATGGCGAGCAGCACGCCGGAGATCGGCCGGGTGAGGAACACGGTGGCGTCACCGCGGGCGATCAGCATGGCGCGCCGAAGGTTTTCTTCCATCAGCGGGCCGAGCACGAAGGCCAATACCAGCGGTGCCGGCTCGAAGTCGTACTTTACCAACCAATAGCCAACCAGCCCGAAGATCGCGGCGATCAGAACGTCGGTCGGCGAGTTGTTGATCGAGTAGATGCCGATGCAGCAGAACACGATGATCGACGGGAACAGCAGGCGATAAGGCACCCGCAAGAGGCTGACCCAGACGCCGACCAGCGGAAGGTTGATGATGACCAGCATCAGATTGCCGAGCCACATCGAGGCGATCATGCCCCAGAACAATTCCGGCTGTTTGATCATGACCTGCGGCCCCGGCACGATGCCGTGAATGGTCATGGCGCCGACCATCAGCGCCATCACCGCGTTAGGCGGAATGCCGAGCGTCAGCAGCGGAATGAACGAGGTTTGCGCGGCCGCGTTGTTGGCGGCTTCCGGCGCGGCGACACCCTGGATGGCGCCACGGCCGAAGCGCTCCGGGTTCTTCGAAATGCGCTTCTCGAACGTATAGGCGGCGAATGACGCCACGATCGCACCGCCGCCCGGCAGAATGCCTAGGATCGAGCCGAGAATGGTGCCGCGGGCGATGGCGCCGGAAGAATCGACCAGATCCTGCCGCGTCGGCATCAGTCCGGAAATCTTGGCATTCACCAATTCGCGGCTTTCCGCCGACATTTCCAGGTTCCGGATGATCTCAGCGAAGCCGAACAGACCCATCGCCACATTGGTGAAGCCGATGCCGTCGGACAATTCGGCAACATCGAAGGTCATACGGCCGGCGCCGGTCTCCAGATCCGAGCCGACCATCGACAGCAACAGGCCGAGCAAGATCATGGCAATGGCCTTGAGCACCGACCCCTTCGCCAGCACCACCGCGAAAATCAGGCCGAGCACCATCAGCGCGAAATATTCAGCCGGGCCGAACAACAGCGCCAGTGACGTCAGCGGCGCACCCAACGCCGCCACCAGCACGGTCGCGACGCAGCCGGCAAAGAACGAGCCGATGGCCGCGATCGACAATGCCGCGCCGGCGCGGCCCTGCCGCGCCATCTGATGGCCATCGAGGCAAGTGACGACCGACGTTGCTTCACCCGGTATGTTGACCAGGATCGACGTCGTCGAGCCGCCATATTGCGCGCCGTAATAGATGCCGGCGAGCATGATCAGCGCGCCGACCGGCGGCAGGCCGAAGGTGATCGGCAAAAGCATCGCCACCGTCGCCACCGTGCCGATACCGGGCAAAACGCCGACCAGAGTGCCGACCAGCGCTCCGAGCAGACAAAAGCCGAGGTTGTAAGGTAGCGCAGCGACCGAGAAGCCGAGCGCGAGATTGGCAAGAAGATCCGTCATTGTCTCACTCGCTCAGAACATGGGCCAAAGATTGAACGGGAGCTGCAGCAAATAGACAAACAGCACGACGCAGAATGCCGTCATCGCCACCGCTGCGAGCAGGCTTTCGACCCAGCGAAACTCGCTTGAGCCAAACAGAGACACCATGAAAGCCACGAAAGTCGAAAAGACCATGCCGAAAGCCGGGATTTGCAGTGGTATCCCGGCAACATCCACGCGGATGCCGCGAATGGTCGCGGCGAACACCAGAATCGCCAGCAGCACGTAGGCCGGTCCTCGTACCGCGAAGCTCTCGATCGCCGGGCCTTTGACCAACAGACCCGTCAAGCAAATTATGATGCCGACAGCCATCAGCAGGCCGGCAAATATGCGCGGCGCGGTGCCCGGTCCAAACGCAAAGCCCTGCTGGCCCGGCAGGCTGCTGGACGCCCAAAGCGCGATAGCCGCGACGACAACCAACGCCAAACCGCCGAAGAATTCACGCGGACCGCGAATCTTCAGTTGAAATCCGCCTCCTGTCGAGGATTTCGCCCCTTGGGCCATTTTACTCTCTCCCCTGCGTCTTAAGTCGTATGCTGGCTTGTAAAGCGCCTGATGCCTAGCACACCTTCCGCGCCGACCGGAAGCAAAAGGCGACCCGGCCTGGCGGCAATTCGTGTTTAAAGCCAGCCGCTCAGGCCAAGCATGCCGCCAGCGGCAAACAACCACAAAGGATTGACGCGCGTGAAGGATGCAACTGCAACCGTCACCGCCGTCACCACACCGGCATAGATGTTCTTGTCGGCGGCGCGCGCCAGCACAAACGCGCTCGCTGCGATCAGGCCGAGCGAAACCGGCACCAAACCGGCCTGTATGGCAATACGCCAGGGCGCGTCCTTGAACCGGTCCCAGGTGCGGGCGGCAAAAAAAGCCAGCAGACAGGTCGGTCCGCACATCGCCACCGTCGCAACCGCGGCGCCAGCAACCCCGGCCACATGGTAGCCGATCAAGGTCACGATGATCACGTTCGGCCCCGGTGACAGCTGCGCAATGGCAAAGCTGTCCGCGAACTGCCGATCGTTCATCCAGTGCATTATTTCAACCGCGATGCGGTGCATTTCCGGGATCGCAGCATTGGCGCCGCCGACGGCGAACAGCGACAGCAGCGCGAAATAGCCAAACAGCGCGACAAGCGGGTTGTCGTTCATGGCTTTGCCGTCGTTGCCGAAGGCTTCAACCAGGCAATCGCCACCGCCACCGGCGCCAGCACGGCGAAAACCCAGGGCAAGGGCCAACGCATGATGGCAACCCCGGCAAAGGCCAGGATCGCGATCGCCGGCGCCCAGTTCCATCGCTTGGTGAAAAGCGGGACCGCCATTTTGCCGACGACCGCGATCAGCAGCCCCGCCGCCGTCGCGGTAATGCCCGATAGAATGCGGCCAAGAATTTCCAGTTCGCCGAACTGCGCATAAAGCATTGCCAGCACCGTGACGATCACGAGTGGCGGCCCCATAAGCCCGGCCAGCGCGACAGCGGCGCCGGCCGCGCCGCCGAAGCGCGAGCCGAATACCACCGAGAAGTTCACCACATTCGGTCCCGGCAGGAACTGCGCCAGCGCGAACGCCTCGTTGAATTCCTCCGTGGTCATCCAGTGCTTCTGCTCGACGATCATGCGCCGCGCCCAGGGCAGCGCGCCGCCAAAGCCAGACACCGAAACGATGACAAAGGAGATAAACAACTCAGCCAATGAGGGCGCAGCGGGATGGACAGGCTTAGCGTTTGTTACTTCTGACATCGGAGGGCGCTCTTCGAAATCGGGGCGGTCTGACGCGGTAACCAGAATTAGCGCGCTCGCGCAGCCGCGACTAGGGTTCCATCCGCAACGGCCGGCAAATCAACTGCCCACGCCTTGAAATACTAGTGTACACTACCCGACATTGTCCCCGCAGGCATGGAACCTGCTGTACGCCCGACCTCATTGAAAACCCTTATGACGAGCGATGGCCCCTCGGATAACCCGTTGGCCGCAGAGAACGCCGGTCTGCGGACGTTGCTGGTCCAGGCCGGCATCGACGCGGCGCGGCTTCTGGCCGAAGCCGGCATCCATGCCGCCGAGAACGAGGCAGCCAAGAAGCTTCAGCGCCTGCTGCTCGAGGAACTGCATCACCGGGTCAAGAACACGCTGGCCACAGTCATCGCCATTACCACACAAAGCCTGCGCAATGCCGCGAACCTGAAGGAAGGCAGCGAAGCGGTCGAATTCCGGCTGGTGGCGCTCGGCCGCGCGCACGATCTGCTGCTTCAGTCGCAGACCACTGGCGCCAGCATGGCCGACATTATTCATGCCGCGATCGAGCCGTTCGACCGCAAAGAGAACCCGCGGTTCGTCGTGAAGGGCGAACCTATTGACGTCGGCGCCGCCGCCGTGTTGTCGCTGAGCATGTCGCTCAACGAACTCTGCACCAACGCGGTTAAACATGGCGCACTGTCTAGCGCGACGGGACACGTCGAAATTTCGACAACCTTCGCCGGTCAGCCGCAGCACACGATATTAACTTGGACCGAAACCGGCGGCCCGGTCACGGCGGAGCCAACCCGCCGCAGTTTCGGCACGCGCTTGATTGGACGATTGGCCGAGGAACTGCACGGCAAGGTGACTCTCGCCTACCCGCCTGCCGGCTTCATCTATGAACTTGACGTGCCGAGTGCGGCATTGAAAGCGCCGGCGGCTCTTTGAACGAATAGCGCGCGCCCGTTGTCGGACGCGCGCAATCGGTTAGTGCCAAATCTCGGCGCAGGGCCGGCCGATCCCGCTACTGAACCGACAGGTTCGCGGCGTTGACGACCTTTTCCCATTTAGCGGTCTCAGCCTCGAGGAACTTGCCGAAATCAGCGGGCGTGCCGGGCACCGGTGCGCCGCCCAGATCCTTGAGCTTGGCCAGCATGTCGGGATCCTTTAGCGCCAGATTGATCTGCTTGTTCAGCACATCGACGATCTCTTTCGGCGTACCGCGCGGCACGCCGAAGCCGAAGAACGCGCTGGCTTCATAGCCCGGTACGGTCTCGGCAATGGTCGGCACGTCGGGCAATTCCGGCGAACGCTTGCTGGTCGAGACGCCGAGCGGGCGCAGCTTGCCGGCCCGGATATGCGCGATCGACGACGGCAGATTGTCGAAAGTCACCTGCACCTGACCGCCGAGGAGATCCGTCAGCATCGGCGCCGAGCCTTTGTACGGCACATGCGTCAGCTTCAGACCGGTCATCATCTTGAACAGTTCGCCGGAAAGATGGATCGAGGTGCCATTGCCGGACGACGCCACGTTGATCTTGTCGGGATTGGCCTTCGCATAGGCGATGAATTCCGCCACCGTCTTGGCCGGCACGTCCGGGTGGACCTCCATCACGTTCGGCACTTCGATAACGTTAGCGACAGGGTCAATATCTTTAAGAAACGTGAAGCTGAGCTTTTTGTATAGCGAGGCGTTGATCGTGTTGGCCGGATTGACCAGCAGCATGGTGTAACCATCAGGCGCGGCCTTGGCGACGGCTTCGGTGCCGATATTATTGCCAGCGCCCGGGCGGTTTTCGACGATGAACTGCTGACCCAGTTTGACGCTCAACCAGTTGCCGATCAGGCGCGCGACGATGTCGGTCGAGCCGCCGGCGGGGTAGCCGACGATGATGTGCACCGATCGAGTCGGATAGTCGGCGGCGGCCACGGGTTGCGTCAGAATTGCCGTGCAGCCGGCAAGCAGGCCCGCGACGCCCGCGATCAAACCAGTAAACCGTTTCATATGCGTTCCTCCCAAAGGGGGCGACGGCCGAAGCCGCCGCCGTTCTTATTTGAGGATACGATACGGGGCGGCGGTGGCTTTGCACAAGTCCGCAGTCGTCAAAAGTTATGGCCGTGCCGGCGTAGGGTCGGACGGTTCGTGAAGCGAACCATTAGGCGGCCAGCGATGCATCCACCCGTTTCAGCGCCAGTTTGAGCGCGTCAAAGCAGACCGGATCGATTTGCGTACCGAGCATCCCGGTCATGATCGTCAACGCCTGGCTCACCGGCATGGCGGCGCGATAGGGACGGTCCGCGGTCAGCGCATCGAATATATCCGCGGTGGTGACGATGCGGACTTCCAGCGGCAGGGCCTCGTCGCGCAGGCCGCGCGGATAGCCTTTGCCATCGAGCCGTTCGTGATGAGCCCCGGCGATGAAGGCGACGTCGCTGAAAGCGCCGATGCGCGCCAGGATGGTTTCGCCAAGGGTGGAATGCTTCTGCATCGCCGCCCACTCGTCGGCATCGAGTTTGGCCGGCTTGTCGAGAATGGAATTACTGACGCCGAGCTTGCCGATATCGTGCAGCAGGGCCGCGCGCTTGAGCCAGCGGCGGCGCGGCGCCGCCATGTCGAGCTGTTCAGCGATCAGATCGGCGAACAGAGTGACGCGCTCACTGTGGCCGCTGGTGTAGGGGCTCTTGGAGTCGATCACCTGCGCGAAAGCCGCCGCGACATCGTCAAGATAATCTTCGTCAACCAGCCGGCGCTGTTGCGCCGGTTCGAGTTCAAAGATGGCGCTTTGCAAATCGTCCGAACGCAGCATCGTCCAGAATTCGGGACGGCCGGCGACGCGGTCGAATGCCCATGCGACTTTGGGGTCGAACCAGGTGCCGGTGCGATGCGCCACTTCCCGCTGGGCCGCGTCGGGGCCGGCCGTCATCTGGAACACATCGACGACCTGCGACACCAAAGCGATACGCGAGAAAAGCGGGATAGCCTCGCCACGGGTCGCCGCCGGCATGCCGCCGCCGTCCCAGTGCTCATCGAAGGCGCGGATCGCCTCAATGACCTTTTCGGAAAAGCGCATCTTGCGGGCGATCTCGGCGCCGCGATCGCATCGCGTCTCCATTAATTCGTGCGCGATCTCGCCGCCGTTCTGAAAGACGTTGACCAGCGCGCGGAAGCGCTCGGCCAGACTGGCGTTCATGCCGGTATGCGACAGCACGAAGCGCAGCACCTGCGGCAGGCTGCCATTGACGGTCATGAAGTCGCGTTTGAACGAAATGTCGTCGGTCATATAGAGCTGGCAGATGCGCGCGGCATTGCTGCTGCAGCCGACGTCTTTCATCAGCAACGTGTAATAAAGGTCCGATAGTTCGGCTTCGCTCAGGCCCAGTTCGCGGCCGATGTGAATGCCGATCCAGCACGAACGCACGCAATGGCCGGCCGGCTGACCCTCCACCAAATCGAGTGCGTAACTCAAAGCGCTCAGCAGTTCGGCCAGGCGCAACTCCGGTGTCGGCGTGGTAAAATCGCGGCGCATCGGCATGGGAAAACGCTCCAGGCAGGCCGGCGACGACGCGACGGTCGGACGGGCGATAGTTTCCTCCGGAGACGTTAATAAAATCGGTGTTTATTCAATGACTTGTCGGCCGCCCCCGCGCCGGGCGCATGGCCTGGTGAAGACCAATAACCGGCAAAACCCGCCTCCCTGCCCTTAACGCGGTCACGATTAGCCTCTATATTCAATTCTGCCGGGGCAACCCGGCTATGGCGATAAACGGACGTCGTAATAAACCTTTCGGACCCGGGGGCAGTACCCGGCGCCTCCACCAAAGCCCGCAGTTGGGCGCGCCCTAAAACGGGTTTTGGCGGGGGCGAACTAGGATCGACGAGGGCGTAAAGGGCGAACTTTTGCTCGGCATGGTTCCGCCGTTATCGGGCCAAATCGTAGTTGCAAACGACAACTATGCTCCGGTTGCTCAG
>CAITJJ010000332.1 GCA_903892675.1 uncultured Hyphomicrobiales bacterium
GTTCTCGGCGCCGGCCGCGACCCGCACCGCGCCCAATACCGCAGCGCCGATCCAGCGCTCGGCGACGCAGCCGAATGCCGCCACGACTGGCGCTGCCGGTCAGGCGGCCCGTCCGGGCCTTCTGGGCGGCGGCCTGTTCGGCGGCGGATTGCTCGGCGGCCTGGCCGCCGGCTTCATCGGCGCCGGACTGTTCGGCATGCTGTTCGGTCATGGCATGACCGGCGGTATGGGTGGCTTCGCCTCCATCCTCGGTCTCGTGCTGCAGATCGGCCTGATCGTCATCGTCGCGCGCCTGGCTTTTGCCTGGTGGCAGCGCCGCAATTCGCCCTCGCTTGCCATGCAGTCGGCAGGACCGGCGCAAGGTCCGGCTTCAGGCGCCAGCACGCAGGCTTTCGGCGGGTTGGGCTCGATGTTCGGCGGCAATGCGCCGGCGGCCCCGGCCGGTGAACCGCTAACGCTCGACAAGCCGGACTACGATGCGTTTGAGCAGTTGCTCGCCGACATTCAGGCGGCCTATTCGGCCGAGGACCTGTCGGCGCTGCGCGGCAAGGCGACGCCGGAGATGGTGTCGTACTTCGCCGAGGAACTGGCCGACAATGCCAGCCGCGGCGTCATCAACCGCGTCACCGACGTGAAGTTGCTGCAAGGCGATCTGTCGGAAGCGTGGCGCGAAGGCGCACACGAATACGCGACCGTCGCCATGCACTTTGCGTTGACCGACACCACGGTGGAGCGCGCCAGCGGCCGGACGGTCGAAGGCGGCCAGCCGGGTGAGGTGACCGAATTGTGGACCTTCATGCGTGCGCGCGGCGGCGTCTGGTTGCTGTCGGCGATCCAGCAGGGCTAGTCGCCCCGCTTGCCATGACAAGGCTTTAAAGGCGTCGTCCGGAAACGGGCGGCGCCTTTTCGCCAGAGCTTTTGATTTTTCGTGTTTCCGTTCCCGCTTCGCCTGGAAACGCTCTATTCAGCGGCTGTGTCGGCCGGCGCGGCATCGTCGAAATAGTCGGCGTCCATTTGCGGCACCAGACCAACGCGCTCCTGCGGCGGCAGGCGCTTTTCAAAATCGACGCCGATCTGGTTCGGCTGGCGCCAGACCACGCGGCAAGTCCGTTGCGGGGCGCCGTTGCCCGACAGCAGCAAGGTAAAGCGGTCAGGTAGTTCCTCGGCGGCTTCAACAGAGATGCGCGCGCCGGTATCGGAGATGTCCGACAGGCTGCAGTCGCGCAACGCGTCGGGCCCCAGAACCAGGATCGCATGGTAGCGCATGGTGCGCCGGCGCGATCGTCGTTTGTCTTTTTGCATCGGGGTCCGGACCAGGGAAGGGGGGCCAGGGAGGACCGCGCGTTAAGCGATTGTTAATCCTTGCGGCCGGCGTCTGGCGACTATAGCGGCAGCCGCGTTACCAATTGATAAAGCAGTTTGCCATGACATGTTGCCGCAGGCGGCCGGACAATCGCCCGAAAAGGTAATTTACGGGCTCCGCCCCGGGTTTGATGGCAGTCGCCGGTCCGCCTGGCGTTGACGTTGCAGCGAATTCCGTTTAAGTGGCCCGCCGCAACCTGGTTTTCGGCCTCACCTTGCTCGCCAAGCCTCCCGGTTTTGGGCTGCGCTCCAAGTGACCCCCAAAAAACGGATGTTGCCGCCGGAGCGATGAGCGCGCCGGCGTTCAACGTGAAAGGAACTA
>CAITJJ010000333.1 GCA_903892675.1 uncultured Hyphomicrobiales bacterium
CGTCTTCTCGTTGAAGGCGCCCAGCATGCGCGGCGTATCGGCGTCGCCGGAACGGCGCTGCAACAGCGCTTCCGCTTCCTCACGGCCATCGGCGCCGAAGTATTTCTGCAGCAAATAGACCATCGCCCAGAGATGGCGGCCTTCCTCGACATTGACCTGGAACAGATTGCGCAGGTCGTAGAGCGACGGCGCGGTCTTGCCGAGATGGCGTTGCTGCTCGACCGAGGCCGGCTCGGTGTCCCCTTGAATAACGATGAGACGGCGAAGCAGCGCGCGGTATTCACCCGGCACTTCCTGCCAGACCGGCTCGCCTTTGTGGCGGCCGAAGGGAATGGTGCGACCTTCCTGCGCCGGCGCCAGCAGCACGCCCCAGCGATACTCCGGCATGCACACGTAATCGAATTTCGCCCAGCCTTTGGGATCGACGCTGATCGCGGTGCGCAGGTAAACCAGCGACTCCTGGAAGCCTTCCGGTCCCATGTCGTTCCACCAACTGATGTAACCAGGATGCCATTTTTCCAGTGCATGCTTGACACGCACATCCTGCCCGAGCCCAACATTGTTGGGGATCAGGCCGTCGTAATCGACCGCGGCGATGTTCATGACTACACCCTCTCTTTTGCGAATGTCGGCGACACGCCCGAGCCGTATAGCTTCAGCGCGCCCTGGTCGCCGATGGCGTTCGGCCGCTGGAATATCCAGTTCTGCCAAGCCGTCAACCGGCCGAAAATCTTGGTTTCCATTGTTTCCGGTCCGGCGAAACGGAGGTTGGCTTCCATGCCGGTCAGGGCGTCAGGCGAGAAGCTGGCGCGGCCCTCGAGCATGACACGCAGTTCGTCGTCCCAGTCGAAAGTCTCATAGGCTTGCGTGATCAAGCCGAGTTTGCCGGCGTCCTCTGCTTCAACGGCCACGCCTATTTTGGCTTTGAGCGCGGCGATGGTTTCCGGCTCGCCGAGAAAGCGTGTTTCCAAGCGCGTCAATTTATTGCCCATCGGATAGAGGCCGAAATTTGCCTGGCCGAGCGTGATCGCGGCGGCCTTCCGGTTGTCGCCGTCGCGTGTCCCGATCAGCATCAACGAACGGTCGGCGGCGAAAGCAAGTTCGGCGAGCGTGCCGGCAAAGCAGGAACCGGGCTCGATCAGCGCGATGAAACTCTTCGGCGTGGTGTCGATGCGCTTGAGCGTCCGCTTGAGGTAATGGCGGATTTCGCGCATCAACCAGTCGGCTTCATTCTTGATCAAGAAGTCATCGTGATCGAGGACGGCTTGCCCGTTGCCTTCGGTCCGCAGCAGCACTACGCCGATCGCCGCTTCATTGGCGCGCAGATGCAGGATCGCGTCTTCCAGCTCGCGCGCTACCATGAGCGGCCAGAAGCGATCGCCGAGCGCATGCGCCGCCTCGGCCGAGGCCGGCACAGCCTGCGAAGGGCCGCGCACGGTAATTGTGACCAGGCCGCGCGCGCGGTCGATGTCACAATCGACATGTGAGTAGGAAATCCGGTCGGCCTCTATTTTTCGCGATAGCGGATTGAAGCTGATGCCCTTGGCGTTCTTCGGTCGGTCGGACCGCGCGGCGATTTCATGCGCACGCCTGGCGACCGTGTCGTTCCATTTTGAATTCGGCACAATTTCATCGACCAGCCGCCACTCCACCGCTTTGGCGCCGCGAATGCCTTCCTCAATCGAACAGAACACGTCGGCGCGGTCGCGCCGGACGCGGCGCTTGTCGGTGACACGGGTCAGCCCGCCTGTTCCCGGCAGCACCGCCAGCAGCGGCGTCTCCGGCAAAGCGACGGCGGAGCGGCGGTCGTCGACCAGCATGATGTGGTCAGCGGCGAGCGCCAGTTCATAGCCGCCGCCGGCGGCATTGCCGTTGATGGCGCAGATGTAAGTCTGTCTGGAATTTTCCGACGCGTCCTCGATGGCGAGCCGTGTTTCGTTGGTGAACTTGCAGAAGTTCACCTTGTGGCCATGCGTCGCCTTGCCCAGCATGCGGATATTGGCGCCGGCACAGAACACATTGTCCTTGCCGGATTTGATGACCACCGCGCCGACCTCCGGGTGCTCGAAACGCAGCCGCTGCACCGCGTCGTTCAATTCGATATCGACGCCGAGGTCATACGAGTTGAGCTTGAGCTCGTAGCCCTCGCCAAGGCCGCCGGCCTGATCGACATCCATGATGAGATAGGCGACGTCGCCATCGCACTCGATGCGCCAATGGCGATAGCGGGAAGGCCCGGTCTGGAAATCGATTCGCTGCATACACGGCCCTGCCAATGCGCTTCCCGGCGGCTGACGCCGCCTATGCATTATTTTGCATAACAATAACATCGCAGGAAAACCGCTACAACAGCCTTTTGTGTGATACTTTTGACTCGTCCTCTTGCTGCGCATTATAATGCATGTTAGCCAGAGCCCATGAAACCTGCCCGTCCGCGAGCCTCGCCTGCGCCGGCCAAGCCAAGCCGTGAGGCAGACGTTTATTTGCGCCGCCTTGGCGAGAAGGTGCGTACGCTGCGCAACCAGCGCGGCATGTCGCGCAAGGTGCTGGCCAAGCAGGCGAAGGTATCCGAGCGCTATATCGCCCAGATGGAGGCCGGCCTTGGCAACTGCTCGATCGTGCTCTTGCGGCGCATCGCCCGCGCCATCGGCCTGCCGGTGACCCAGCTCGTGCATGATGGCGCCGAACCGCCGCTCGATCTGGTGCTGCTGACACAGTTTCTGGAACGGCTGCCGGCACCGTCCCTGTCGCAGGCCCGTGAAATGTTGCTGCGGAAATTCAGCGAACCGTCTGAGCATACTCGCCGTGGGCGCATCGCACTGATCGGCCTGCGCGGCGGCGGCAAATCCACGCTTGGCGCGCTGCTGGCCGAACGGCTGGGCGTGCCCTTCATCGAACTTGACCGCGAGATCGAACGGCGTTCCGGCGCTCCGCTAAGCGAGATCTTCGACATGTTCGGTCAGGAAACCTTCCGCCGCGCCGAGCGCGAGGCGCTCGACGATGTGCTGCGCCGGCATCCGCATTTCGTCATTGCAACCAGCGGCTCGATCGTCACCGAGCCTGGCACGCTTGAAATCCTGTTGTCGTCCTGCTTTACGGTCTGGGTCCGCGCCGAGCCGCGCGATCACATGAAGCGCGTGATGGCGCAGGGCGACATGCGGCCGATGGCCAATAGCGGCCGCGCCATGGATGACCTGATCTCCATCCTCAAGAGCCGCGAGCCGCTTTACGCCCGCGCCGAAGCCACCTTGACCACCACCGGCAAATCGCCCGAGCAGAATTTAAGCGAACTGTTGCAGACCATCGCGCTGCCTGCTCACGGCAACGGCGCAAAGAATACGCAAGACCTGAACTAACAATCTATGAGGAGCCGGCCACCGCCGGAAGCAAGCGAATGAGCGACACCATCAAGACTGACGTCCTGATCATCGGCGCGGGGCCGGTCGGTCTGTTCGCCGTTTTCGAGCTTGGGCTGCTCGACATCAAGGCTCATCTGGTCGACATTCTCGACAAGGTCGGCGGCCAATGTGCCGAGCTTTATCCGGAAAAGCCGATCTACGACATTCCCGGTATTCCGCTCATCACAGGCCATGGCCTTTCCGAAGCGCTGATGGAGCAGATCAAGCCATTCCATCCGACCTTCCACCTCGGCGAAATGGTCACGACCATCGAAAAAATCGGCGACCCTTTGTTCCTTGTCACGACCGATACCGGCAAGACATTCGAATGCAAATCGGTGGTGATCGCCGCTGGCGGCGGCTCGTTCCAGCCCAAGCGTCCACCGATCGCCGGCATTGAGCCTTACGAGGACAAGTCGGTCTTCTATGCGGTGCGCAGGATGGAAAATTTCCGCGGCAAGGACATCATGATCGTCGGTGGCGGCGATTCAGCGCTCGACTGGACGCTCAACCTGCAACCGATCGCCAAGCGGCTGACATTGGTGCATCGGCGCGACGACTTTCGCGGCGCGCCCGACAGCGTCAACAAGATGCGCGCGCTGGTCGCCGCGGGCAGCATGGACTTGCGCATCGGACAGGTTTCCGAGCTCGAAGGCGCCGATGGCCAGCTCGCCGCCGCGTCCATCAAGGACAAGGATGGCGCGGTCACGCGCGTTGCCTGCGACGCCATGCTGCCATTCTTCGGCCTGACCATGAAGCTCGGCCCGGTGGCGGGATGGAGCCTCGAGATGGACGACGAACTGGTCAAGGTCGACGTCTCGACGTTCGAGACCAATCGTCCCGGGATCTTCGCTATCGGCGATATCAACACCTATCCCGGCAAGCTCAAGCTGATCCTGTCCGGTTTCCATGAGGGCGCCCTTATGGCGCAAAAGGTGCATCACTACGTATACCCGGAAAAACGCCTGGTGTTTCAATACACCACCTCGTCCACCAGCCTGCAGAAGAAGCTCGGAGTAGTGTAGTCCCATGCCGAACGTCACTTTTATCGAACACGATGGCACCGTTCACACCGTCGAAGCCGAGCTTGGAGCGACCGTCATGGAGACGGCGCTGAAGAACGATGTTTCGAGCATCGTCGCCGAATGCGGCGGCGGCTGCACCTGCGCCACTTGCATGGTCTATGTCGACGACGCCTGGATGGCCTTGGTCGGTCCGCCGTCAGCCGACGAAGAATACCAGCTCGATAGCGCCTTCGAGGTGAAGCCGACCTCGCGGCTGTCATGCCAGATCAAGATCACCGAAGCACTCGACGGGCTCATCGTGCGCACGCCGGCCTATCAGGGGCGTTGAGCGGCTCGAACGGCTGTTTGATTGTGTCCGGGAAATGGTGGGCGCAGTAGGATTCGAACCTACGACCCGCTGATTAAGAGTCAGCGTGTCACTTAGTCTCAGGTCATCTCACCCAATCTCAGTTTGTCGCCATTGCCCTTGTAAATCAATTTTTTCGGCATTAATTGGAACCTCATGCTAACTCAGGTAGCCTCACCAAATCTCAGCATGTGTGGAACCTAGGTGGAACCTGGAGGAATGCAAGATGGCCAAGCGCGTACCTGCGCTATCTGCGACCGCGATCTCCAAACTCAAGGCTAACCCACTCAAGACGGTTGAACTGGTTGACGGGGCGGTGCCAGGCCTTCGCGTCAGGATGTCGCCGGCCGGGATCATGACCTGGAGCTTGAACATCCGCGACGCCAAGGGCGAGCGTCGCCGTTTCGATGTCGGCCAGGGGTTGGGCCTAGCTGCGGCACGCGACAGAGCGGAAAAATTGCGCCGACAAATTCGCGACGGCAAGGACCCGACCGCGGAGAAGAAGGCCACTAGAGAACGGGCCAAGGCAGCCAAGGCCGGTATCGGGACCTTTGGTTCTATCGTTAAGGCCTACTTCGAAGATGGGCCAGGGGCGGTTCTGGACACTCGTGGCGAGCAACAACGGCGCATCCGGGACGTATTCACCAAATACCTTGGGCAACCGGGCACCGAGATATCACCCGCAGAGCTGCAGCTCGCGGCCGACCAGCATCGGAGTGGGTCGAGCGCCGGGCACGCCATCGCCTACGTCCGTCCAATTGCTGCGTGGGCTGCGAAGCGGGAACTCATGCGGAAGGGCTTCGACGAACTTGAAAAGCCCACCACCTATAACGCCCATGATCGTAATGGAATCGGGCAACGAGTATTGTCGGCTGCGGAATTGGCCAAGATCATACCCAAGCTCGGGCGGCGCGGACACGACGCGGCGGTGAGGTTCATACTCTGGTCTGGATGCAGGCTGGAGGAAGCGTGCGGCGCGACTTGGGCCGAGATTGATTTCGAGCGCGGCACTTGGACTATCCCCTCGTCACGCCGCAAGGACACCAGAAGCCGGACCAGAAAGAAACAGGTCCAGCAATCCGACCAGGTTATCTACATGCCCCTTCAGGCGATAGAACTGCTGAGGGAGCTTGGACCCGGTGAGCCTCACGATTTTATTTTCCAGGGCGACCGCGGCGCGAAGCTACAGAACTGGGACCGGTGGTCGAAGGCAATCATATCGGCGACGGGCGTGGAGGACTGGGACCGACATGCGCTGCGTAGGACCACGGCCACGATGGCGGGAGAACTGGGTGCGCCCCCGCATGTCATTTCAGCCTTGCTGGGACACAAGAACATCGGCGACCAACTCACCGCCGGATACTCGAAAGCGCGTTATAGCGCCGAGGTGGGCGAAATATTGCAGCGTGTCGCTGACCATCTAGTGGCTAAACTCTGACGCCTGGTTCGCACGATTTAACATTCTACCCGCCGCGGGGCTATCACCACACTGACTTGTTCGAATAGCGGCGGGTTACGATGAAAGACTGGGCGCAACACGTCGGTGGGCTGACCAATTATAGGCGCGTGAAACCAATGCGGCGGACCGTCAGGAGTGTCTAATGCCCCGCACTAGTAAGGGCCCATTGCCCGGCCCCGTTGCGCTGCTGGTCATTAAACTAAAATGCCAGCAGGTTCCCTACCGCGTGCGGTACGCACTCGAAGTGATTGAGGGGGCGTTCACTCTCTCTGCAGCCAGCGGAGGGTGTGTAACCTCTATGCCATCAAAGTCGTTTGACAAAGGGATAGCTCTGCTCAGGCGCTTCAAACCGGAAACGCTCACCGCGCTCACCAAGTGGCTGCATAGTGCTCAAGCGCAGGCGCTGCTCGACTCGGACACGCGGGCAGCGTGGCTCTGCGCGCTTCAGAGGATCGAGAAGGGCGTTGAGGCGACGCGCGCTTTCAGGTCAGGGCCGGGGCGGCCATATGCTAGCAAGGGCAAAGCATCGGCGAAAGCAGACGTGGTGAGGATCGAGCTTGAACGCCTCGGCAAGCTGCCAGAAGGGCGCGCCGTGCGGAAGGCGCACGAGAAGTATAAAAGAGCGCGTCTCCGCAAGCTCTCGCTAGCGATTTGCGCCGATTTTTAGCTAGCCCAAAACTTTACAAACTTGGTGTAAATCAGCGCCGCATTACCGGCGCATGGTGAG
>CAITJJ010000334.1 GCA_903892675.1 uncultured Hyphomicrobiales bacterium
CGGTGATTGGTTGCGTGCAGGTCCGAAACGAAAAAAGCCCGCGCGTTGCGGGCCTTCAATCGCGGGAAAATGGTGGGCGGTATAGGGATTGAACCTATGACCCCACCCGTGTGAAGGGTGTAACGGCATTTGATATCGTTGATCTATTTGCATTCTTGATTGCATGTTCAACGTTTCTTCAATCTCTTTCCGACAGGCAACAGGTCGGCGCGGCGTGCCTCTTCGTTGACGACGGCGTGTTCGTAACGCGCGGCCGATTGCTTTGACTTCCATGCGCCGGTTGCGACCAGGCCGGTCGTATCGGCGCCGTCAAAGCGGCGCATCCATGTGCCGTAGGTGTGCCGGAATAGGTGGAAGGCTTCGCGCTTCGGCATCGTGACGCCAGCGGCCTTCGCTGTGGCTTGCAGCATCTTGTAAATGCGGCCGGACTTCACCCATCGGAATACTCGTTCGCCCGCCCGCTGAACGCCACGCGGGTGGTTGGCGAGTTCGGCAACGACGACCGGTGGCAGATGGACTCGGCGCGGCTCGCCGTTCTTCGTCTTCGGCACGAAGGCCTCGGCTTCGGCCAGGCGCAGATTGTTGCAGGTCAGTTTCAGGGCCTCGTTAAGCCGGCATCCCGTGTAACAAAAGAACACGAGCAGCGCGCCGAACTCCGGGTCGATTTTGCGTGCGGCCTTGAACATGCGTTCGGCTTCCTCCGGCCATAGCCAGCCCGTCAATTCCTGGCCGCGAGATCCTTTGGGCCGCTTGATCTTAAATTCAATGCCGGCGGATTTCAGGACCGCGCTGATCGGCGTGTAAACTTCCCGGTTGCGGGTCGCAGCAGCGTGCGCAGGATACAGCGTGAGTGCGGCTGCATCGACGACACCTTGATCGAATTCTGCCAGCAACTTGTCGCCAAAGTGAACCACGAGCTTCGCTATAAACCGCTTATCGCCGCCGGCTTCCATGTATCTAACCGCGGCGGCCGAAAACGTAGGCCCTACGGCCTTCGCAAAGCGACCACGTTCGATCTCGTCTTCCCAACCTTTGATAATTCTCTTTGCAAGCTGTGCCCCAGTAACTCCTGTAGTCTTGTTGACGAAGACTCCGAGGTAGGTGCCGCGGCCATAGAAGCACGGTGAGAAACCTTTGCGCGGCGGGATGAGTTTAATCGGCATCGTTCTTTCTCACGGTTGGCCGCCACGATACGGGTCAGGTCGCCTTCGGTGAACTTTTTCCGGTTTCCCAACGGGGTATAGTACGGCACCCCGGCGGCGTCCGTTGGGGTTTTCGACAGGAAAAGTTGCAGCCAGCGCCGGCTTACCCGGAGCGCATCGGCGGCCTCTTCGAGGGTCAAAAGCTGGCTCACGCCCGTTCCCCCGTTGCCCGGATAACGACAGAGCCGTTTAATTTCTTTTTGAGGAATGAGCCGCGGTTGCCCTGGAATGATCGTCCGCTTGCGACCTTGGCGCCGATGTGGCGCTGGCGAACTCGTTTGTTCTTCCAATAGAGCGGGGTGTCGACTTCGTTATTGTGTTGGAGGTTGCAGCGCTCGTGCGCGATGCCGGTGACCTCGCCTCCCATGTGCTTCGGGATTTGCGGGTCATGGCTTTCGTGCCATCGGTCACGGCGGCCGTCTATCGGTGCATTGCAGATATTGCAGATGGGCAGATTGCCGAGTCCCGCCGCGCGCGCCTTCGCGGCTTCGGCGTCATAGAGTTTTTCACGGGCGGATGATGAAAGGCTCATGCGCTGGCCGCCTTCGCATCGGCATCGGGCAACTCAACCGGCTTCCGCTTAGGCGCGGCATCCGCCATCAGCGCGCCGACGCACGCTTTCATCTTTGACACCGATACCGCGTTGCCAATCTGTTTAATCTTCTCCGTCTTTGTCCCTGCAAATTCGTAGGTGGCTTCATCGGTATCGAAGCCCATGGCCGCCGCAAGTTCGTGCGGCTCCAACATGCGGAACAGAATGTCATAGGTCGTCGTGCCTTCGACCAAGGCCTGCTCGCCACGATTCGCCGTCGTCAGTGTCGGCAACGGATCGGTGTCGGCATTGCGCGCTCGGTTGCTGCCATCTGAATGTGTGATCGGCACGACCATGCCGAAGCGACCTTTGCTGGTGACGGTAGGCAAAGGTTCTTCGGCGCTGTTGCATGTCTCGCCGGAGCCTGTGCCGTAGTACGGCGAGATAAGGACATGCGAGTGCTTGGCGACCTGAGACGGTGTCGGATCATCAACCGAGCGCGGCGCACCTTCGCCCTGGCGCGACAGGACGAAGGGTTCGATCAGGTAGCCCTGGCGCGACAGGACGAAGGGTTCGATCAGGTAGCCGGCACCCCGGCAATTCGCCGTTGGCGTCGGGTCCTCGAGACTGTGCGCGCGTGTTTCGCCGTAGCCTTCGCCGTGGCGATTGAGGATGAAGGGCTCGACGACTGCGACCTGGATGCCGTTACCATGGACCGCGCCCAATGGATCTTCGATATCGTGCGCGCGGCGGCTATATGGGTCTTTGTCGCGGGCGTCGGTTCCGTGCGCGACGGTAATGAGCATGGGCCGAGCGCAGCCTTCACGCTTATCCGATCCTGCACCGCCGGTTGTGATCGTCGGCAGCGGATCGTTCACTGACCGTGGCGCTCCACTGTTGTTTACCGAAAGCAGCAATGGTTCAGCCAGCCAGACGCCACCCTTAGTATCCAATGTCGGCACCGGCTCGGTCGATACGCCCTTGGCCTTGTTGCCCTTGCGACCGTTGACGATGATCGGTTCTGCGATGGCGATGCGGCTGTCGGTCGCCGTCAGCGTCGGCATCGGTTCGTCGGCGCTGCGCGGCAAGGGTCCGCCCGTATGCTGCCGGGTCGAACGGATGACCGGCTGTGCCAGCCCAATATGATTGCCGTTCGCCGCAATGGTCGGCACCGGCCCGTCGACACTCTGGCCGGCCATGTGATTCCGCAGGATGACAAGGAACGGCTCCGGCCAACCGAACTTGACCGCACCCGCCATGATGCGCGCCAGCGTCTTCGGGGCGAGCGCCTTCTTTCGGTTGAAGATAGAGGTTCCCTTGATATTCCAGTCGATGATATCGCGCGCCGGCTTCCACGGCTTCATGCCGGGGAACAGCAGCAGTTCGTCGGCGATCTTCTTTCGATGTGTCGCGATAGGCCATGACACGCTGCGCTTGTCGCTGCGGGCCATCAGGATGAAACGTTGACGCGTCGTGGCGTCGCCAAAGTCGGCGGCATTCAACTTGCGCCATTCGGGATCGAAGCCGAGCCGGCGGATCGTATCGATCCATGCCCGGAAATATTCGCCCTTACGTGATGCAATGGGCGTGCCTGTGCGATGATCGACCGGACCCCAGCCGCATGTCAACGGCGGAGCAAAAGTAGGCCAGCGCGGCGGAGTAAAAGCAGGCCAGTGGCGCGAGGATGCGCCGACATGCAA
>CAITJJ010000335.1 GCA_903892675.1 uncultured Hyphomicrobiales bacterium
ATGTCGATGCACCGACATAAAAAAGCCCTCGTAAACGATCAAGCTACAGCTTCCCTCAACTTGCGAACGTGCGTAAGCGTAAGCGGCGGCCCGCTCCGGGCCAGTCGGCTTGTACCGCACATTTAGACGCAAAGGACATCAGCTTGCAGCAAGATAAAGCGCCGGCGGCCGCCGCCGGGCCAATCGATGCGCGCGTCTGGACCCAAAGACTGCTGCGCTATCGCGAGCCGAGTACCTGGCGCAGCATTACCGAAATCGCCATCAGCGCCGGCCCCCTGGCCGCGCTCTGGGTCGTTATGTGGCTTTCCTACCGCTATGGCTTCTGGTGGCTGACGCTGATCCTGTCGGTGCCGGCCGCCGGCTTTCTGGTGCGCCTGTTCATGATCCAGCACGATTGCGGCCATGGCTCGTTCTTTCGCCAGAAAATCGCCAATGACTGGATCGGCCGCGCCCTCGGCGTTCTCACCTGCACGCCCTACGACTTCTGGCGGCGCAGCCATGCCATCCATCACGCTACCGCCGGCAATCTCGAACGCCGCGGCATCGGCGACATCGATACGCTGACGGTGAAGGAATATCTGGCGCTGTCGCGCTTCGGCCGTTTCAAATACCGGCTGTACCGCCATCCGGCGATCATGTTCGGCGTCGGCCCGGCCTACATGTTCATCATCCAGCACCGCATTCCGGTCGGATTCATGCGCGCCGGCTGGCGGCCATGGCTGAGCACGCAGGCGACCAACGCGGCGGCGGCTTTGATTGCCGGGTTTTTGATTTGGCAGATCGGCCTCGGCGCCTTCCTGCTGGTGCATCTGCCGGTCACGATTCTGGCGGCGACCTTCGGTGTCTGGTTGTTCTACGTGCAGCACCAGTTCGAGCACACTTTGTGGGAAGACAACCGGACCTGGAATCTGCACGAGGTCGCGCTGCACGGCAGTTCCTATTATGTGCTGCCCGGCATCCTGCGCTGGTTTACCGCCAATATCGGCATTCACCACGTGCATCATTTGTGCAGCCGGATTCCCTATTATCGTCTCAACCGCGTGCTGAAGGACAATCCCGAACTCGGCGAAATCGGCCGCGTCACTCTGTGGGAGAGCGTCAAGGCCGTGCGTCTCGTCCTGTGGGACGAGAGCAACCGCAAGCTGGTTTCGTTCCGCGAGATGCGCCGCATGCAGAACGCAGTGACGGTTTAGAGACTCAAGAGCCGGTCACGCCGCCGTCGAGATTGAGGCTCTGTCCGGTGACGAAGCCGGAGGCTTCCGACGCCAGAAACAGCGCGGCGCCGACAAGATCCTGCGGCACCGACGGCCGCGGGATACACTGCGACGCAACGATCTTCACCTTCTGCTCGGGCGTCACCGTCTTGCGTTCGATCTCGGTGAAGGTCGCGCCCGGCAGAATGGCGTTGACGGTAATGTTGTCGGGGCCGAGTTCGCGGGCCATCGACAGGCTCATGCCGATCAGCGCCGATTTGGTGGCGATGTAGTGAAGGTAGTTCGGCCGGCCGAGCCGAACCGCGCCGGAGGCGATGTTGATGATGCGGCCCCACTTGGCCTTGCGCATCGCCGGCAGCACGGCGCGCGCGCACAAAAACGGCCCGGTCAGATTGACCTTCAGCACCTGTTCCCATTCGGCCAGC
>CAITJJ010000336.1 GCA_903892675.1 uncultured Hyphomicrobiales bacterium
GCAGGAACGGACTGGACAGTGACGGCACTCGTGACATGGTCTCAAAGTCCTCGCTTCGAAGCGACTTTGACGAGACCCCTTGCGGGCGTCTCATAACCGGACGGCGACTGCCGCCCGCTTGCGTCTAATATGGGCAGGGCGGGTTAAAGGTTCAAGAACGCGGCATTTTTCGCGCGAATGCGATTATATTGGCTGCCAAACGGGGGGAAATCATGCCAAACGCGCCCAAAATACCCCCTCTGACCATACGCGCCATCAAGGCGGTCCCGGTTGAGGTGCCACTTAATTTTGTGCTCGGCACCAGCCAGCAGGCGTTGCGCCGGGTACCGCTATTGCTGATCGATCTGGAAACCGACGAAGGCGTCACTGGGCGGTCCTATCTCTTCTGTTATCTGCGGGCGGCGCAGCCGGCGATCGTCAGCCTGCTCGGCGAGATCGAGACCCTGGCTAAAGGTCAGCCGGCCTATCCAGTTGGCCTTGCGGCAACGCTGGCGCGACGCTTCACCTTGATCGGCGTGCAGGGCATCGTCCGCATGGCGCTCGCTGGCTTCGACGTCGCCTGCTGGGACTCGGTGGCGATCGCTGCCGGACAGCCGCTTGCCGCAATGCTCGGCGCCGAGGCGAAACCGATCCCGGCCTATAATAGTTGCGGCCTCGGCATCAAGGACGACCTCGGTGAACTTGCCGACGAAGCCGAGACGCTGCTCGCGATGGGCGGCTTCCGCGCAGTCAAGCTGCGCCTCGGCTATCCGACGCTTCAACGCGACATCGCCGCGGTGCGGGCGGTGCGCAAGCGCATCGGCGACGATGTCGCGTTGATGGTCGACTACAATCAGGCGCTGGCGCTTGACGATGCCATGGCGCGCGGCCGGGCGCTGGACGCCGAAAATATCTATTGGCTGGAGGAGCCGATCCGCCACGACGACTATGCCGGCGAGGCCGCGCTGGCCCGCGCGCTGAACGTACCGATCCAGATCGGCGAAAATTTCTCGCTGCCGGCCAATATGGCGTTTGCCATCGCGCAAGGCGCGGCCGATTACGTCATGCCGGATCTCGAACGCATCGGCGGCGTTACCGGATGGCGGCAAGCGGCGGAGATTGCCTCGGCGCATAAGTTGCGAATGTCGTCGCATCTGTTTCCGGAAGTCAGTGCGCATCTGCTGGCGGCGACGCCAACCTGCCATTTTCTCGAATATGTCGATTGGGCGAATGTTTTGTTACAGGAGCCGCTCATCGTCAGCGACGGCCATGCGATCATCCCGCGGCGGCCTGGCAATGGCATGGTCTGGGACGCCGAAGCGGTCGAACGCCATCGCGTGCGCTGAAAATAGATCGCGCGCGCCGCGAAATGACGCGCAAATCGGACGCGCGGCGCAATATGCGGGCGAGTTCCCGATTTAACGAAATCAGGTTAAATCGGGAACTCTGCCAGGACCGGTTAATTTAAGCATGCGTCTTTGCCTTGTTCGCTCAAAATTCTCGTAAAAACCTACCCATTTCTATTTCCCTCGCTAAGATAATCGCTGTCCGACCGACGAACAAAAAACCATTCGGCGACAGTGGGAGCGTAGGCCTTGTTAACGCGTAGCATCGATGCCGATCCGTTCGCGCCGACATTCGAGGCGACGCTGTTTCGCAACGGCAAACGCATCTGCGTCGGCTTCGCCGTTATTGCGCTCGGCATCGTCACCATCGATCTGCTGAATGTTCGCATGGCCGAATCCGGTACCCAATTCGCTCAAGACAGCCGTTCGCGTTCCGCCGAAGCGTCGGGCCGCGTTTCGTCTGGCGTCCGCGAGATTTCGTTCGTTGCGGATCAGGACGCGGTCATCGTGGCGATTCCGCGTGAGGCGATCGTCAAAGCAAGCATAATGGCGGCGCCGCGACTGACGCCGCAAACAGCGCCGCAAATCACATTGTCCGAGCAGGCGCCCGATCGCGTGCCGGAGCCTTCGGCCAAAACCAATGTTGAGCCCGCAGAAAATATCCTGCCGGCCCCAGCGATTCGGCTTGCCGCGCTTCAGCCCGCGAACGACATGGCGACGTTTGCTCCGGCGCTTCAGCCGGTCACAACTTCGACCGCCTCGCCGGTCGCTGAATTGGCCGACGCGCGCGATGCCGACGCTGTCGAATTCGCCATGAGCGCGCCGGCCACTATGGAAAGCGCCATGGTTGTGTCGCTGACAACCGATTTGCCGACCGATACGTTCCGCGCACCGGATGCGTCCGCGTCCAACATTGCGCCGGCCGCCGCGCCGATCAAGCTGGCCAGCCTTGGATCCGGCACGCTGCTGGCGGACGAGGCGGCCGCCACGCCACCGACTGCGTCATTGCCGATGTCGGCGGCGATCCCGATCGACATGGTGCCGATGCCGACTCCCGCGCCAGGCGTGCCGCCGCCGTCGCCGGCACAGCGGCTGAAGCTCGAGGGCAAGGAATACGCCAAGGCCGAGCGCTGCCTGGCCAATGCGATTTATTTCGAGGCGCGCAGCGAGCCCATCCGTGGTCAACAGGCGGTTGCGCAAGTGGTGGTCAATCGCGCGTTCTCGGGCTTCTATCCGAACGATATTTGCGGCGTGGTCTATCAGAACGCGCATCGCCATCTCTCTTGCCAGTTCACCTTCGCCTGTGACGGCAAGAGCAAGGCCATCACCGAGCGTGGCCACTGGGCGCGCGCCAACCGTATCGCCAAGCAGACGCTCGACGGCCAGATTTATGTGCCGGAAGTCGCCAAGTCGACGCATTATCACGCGGTCTATGTGCATCCGAACTGGGTGCACGAGATGAAGAAGCTGGTCCGTTTCGGCGTGCATAATTTCTATCGCCCCTTCGCCTGGGGCAATGGCGCCGAAGAGCCGGTGTGGGGCAGCCCCGCACTGCTGGCGACGAACAGCAGCACAATCAGCAAGAAGAAATAGGCGGCGGCGCCTAAATCTTCAACTTAAACAGTTTCACCGCGTTGTCGCGGCCGACCTTGGCGCGGTCGGCGTCGCTGATAGCGGCGTTGTCGAACCAGTCGCAGCCTTGCCCGACATCCTCGAACGGCCAGTCGACCGAGAACATCACGCGGTCAGGACCCATCTCGGTCATGGCATTGACCAGCGACGGCGTATGGAAATTTCCCGACGTAGTCAGATGAAAATGCTTGCGGAAGTAATGGCCGACGCCGTGCTTGGCCGGGTAGCGGTGCGGCTCCTTCATCCAGCCGTTGCGGCCATCGATGCGCCAGAGCTGCACCGGAATGCCCTCGCCAAGATGGCCGAGCACCATTTTCAGATTCGGGTGTTCGTCGAACAGGCCTGAGCCGATCAGGCGCAACGCATGGACCGCTGTCTCGGCCGAGAACGCCCAGTTCGGGCCGAGCAGCCAGTTGTGGCCGGCGAATTGCGGGTTGCCGGGCTGCGGATTGCGGGGATGCAGATAGAACGGCACGTCGAGCGCCTCGACCATACGCCAGAATGGCCGGTATTGCGGCAGGTCGTAATAAGTGACGTTGTCGGGCGTTCCGATATTGGAAAATCCGTTTACCATGGCGCCGACGAAGCCGAGATCGTTGACGCACCGCTTCAACTCGACAATCGCCGCGTCCGGGTCCTGCATCGGCAGCGCTGCAAAGGCGGCGAAGCGGGCGGGGCGTTTGGCGATATGGTCGGCCAGCACATCGTTGGCCTGGCGCGCCACCGCGATCGCGTTCTTGACGTCATGGATCGCCTGCACCGCGGGCGCATTCAGCGACAGGATCATCATCTCGACGCCATGCTTGTCCATTTCGCGCAGGCGCGTGTCCTGCACGTCGATCAGCCGGGGGCCGAGATCGGGCCACACGTGGGCGCCGAATACCTTTGAATCGCCGAGCGTCGGCTCGATGGCGAAATGTTCCTCGAGCGCGATCTTGCCTTGCATGACGTTTCTCTCCCGGTGTGTTTTGCCGGGCATCATGCAATGCCGGGGAGGCATTTGTCTGTAGCGTCGTGGCCGGGGCGATTTCACGGGAACAAACAAGCCGCCCGAATGGGGCGGCTTGTCGGGTTCAAAGTCGCTTTTTGGCGAAGGCTCGGCCAGAGGGCGATTTGAGGTACTTCTCAAACTTAAAGGCCTGCCCTTCATCGGAGAAGGCAACATAGGTTTTTAGACGCCACGGTTTATATTTTGACGTGTGCGGTACGGCGCCTGAATTGTGCGCAGCCAGCCTTTTTCGCAAATCTTCAGTGATGCCCACATAATAGTGGTCACCTTCGACGCTGGATAGAATGTAGACGTACTTCATGGGCCGGTTCGGCCCGCCTTCGTTCCTTCGGAACTACGGCGCGGCAGCCTTCGCTTGCTTCGCAATAGGCTTCGGCTTGCCCGTAGCTTGCGAAGCAAGCGAAGGCTGGTGGAGCCAGGCGGGATCGAACCGCCGACCTCCTGCATGCCATGCAGGCGCTCTCCCAGCTGAGCTATGGCCCCTTAACGCAGATCAGTAATCAGTAATCGGCAAAAAAGCAAAGATTCTGATTGGCCGATTGGTTACTGTTCTTCTTCTTTCTCGATCCCGTCGCCGATGATGTCGGTGACGTCCGGATCGCCGTCTTCCTGTTCTTCGATGAAGGCGGCATCGTCAAGGCTCTCGTCGTCGCCTTCTATTTCGTCGTCCTCGGAGACGTCGCCGGCCGTGGCAGGCTTCTTCTTGCCCTGCTGTTCGGCCTCGGCGTCCTCGAGCGAGACGAATTCCGCGTCTTGCGTCTCCGGCACCAAAGTCTCGGTCTCGGCGGCGGGCATCGCCCGCGCGGCAGCCGATTCCGGTCGCGACCGCGACTGCACGGGAACGACGATCGGAACAACCTTGCCCGTATAGGGCGAAATAACCGGCGACTTGCCCATGTCGTAGAATTTACGACCGGTGTCCGGGCAGACGCGCTTGGTGCCGAGATCAGATTTAGCCACGATCGAGTTTCCTCGGAAATGCCGTTGAATTGATGCTTCACTTGGCTAGTTGCGAAGCACCTGTCAATAGCGCAAGCGGGACGGTAAAAAGGCCCGCCAAGGCACCCGTCACCCCCTGAGGATATGATTGCCGTGAGTTCTGCCGCCCCGACACCGTTGACTGCCCGCCGCTCCGGCCCGATGGCCGGCCAAATCCGTGTTCCCGGCGACAAATCGATCTCCCATCGGGCGCTCATTCTCGGGGCGATGACGGTCGGCGAAACCACGGTTTCCGGCCTGCTGGAAGGCGAAGACGTCCTCAATACCGCCAAGGCGATGCGGGCGCTGGGCGCCAAGCTGGAGCGGCTGGGCGACGGCAACTGGCGCATTCACGGCGTTGGCGTCGGCGGCTTTGCCCAGCCGGCCGGGCCGCTCGACTTCGGCAATTCCGGCACCGGCTGTCGGCTAGTGATCGGCGCGGCTGCGGGCTGTGGCATCACCGTGACCTTCGATGGCGACGCGAGTTTGCGAAGCCGGCCGATGCGGAGGGTGCTCGATCCGCTGGAGAAAATGGGTGCGCGGGTGGTTTCGGCGGCCGATGGCGGCCGCTTGCCGTTGACCCTGCAGGGCGCGAGCGACCCGCTGCCGCTCGAATACGAATCGCCGGTGCCGTCGGCGCAGCTCAAGTCCGCCGTGCTGCTGGCGGGGCTTGCCGCGCCCGGCGAGACCACGGTGATCGAGGCCGAGGCGACGCGCGATCACACCGAGAAGCTCTTGAAGCATTTCGGCGCCAGGATTGTCAGCAAACCCTACGGCGACCATGGCCGCCGCATCACGCTGCAAGGCCAGCCTGAACTTTCGCCGGTGCATGTCACGGTGCCGGCCGATCCGTCTTCCGCGGCGTTTCCGCTGGTCGCCGCGTTAATCGTGCCAGGTTCCGAGCTGACGCTTGAGTCGGTGATGCTCAATCCGCTGCGCACCGGCCTGTTCACGACCTTGCGCGAAATGGGTGCCAGCATCGAAGAACTCGACAAGAAGGACGAGGGCGAAGAGACCGCGAACCTGCGCGTTCGCACGTCGAAACTCAAAGGCGTCGATGTGCCGGCGGCGCGCGCGCCGTCGATGATCGACGAGTATCTCATTCTCGCGGTGGCGGCGGCCTTCGCCGAAGGCGACACGCGCATGCGCGGCCTGAAGGAATTGCGCGTCAAGGAAAGCGACCGTCTGGAAGCGACCGCCGAGATGCTGCGCGTCAATGGCGTCAAGGTAGATATCGAAGGCGATGACATGATCGTGCATGGCATGGGTACGACCGGCGTGCCCGGCGGCGGCGAGGTCAAGACCCACATGGATCACCGCATCGCCATGTCGGCCTTGATGATGGGGCTGGCCAGCATCGGCCCGGTGCGCATCGACGATAGCGCTTTCATTGCGACCAGCTTCCCCGGCTTCGTCGAGACGATGCGCGGATTGGGCGCGGAGCTGTCGTGATCATCGCCATCGACGGACCGGCAGCGTCAGGCAAAGGCACCATCGGCAAAAGGCTGGCCGCGCATTACAGGCTGCGCCATCTCGACACCGGGCTGCTGTATCGCGCGGTTGGCAGGACGGTGCTCGATGCCGGCCATAAACTCGATGACAGGCAGGCGGCGATTGCGGCTGCGCAATCGCTCGATCTTTCGCGTTTCGATGAAGCGGTGCTCAAGGGCGCCGAGGCCGGTGAAGCGGCATCCTTTGTCTCGGCGATCCCTGAAGTGCGCGCCGCGCTGGTCGGCTTTCAGCGCAGCTTCGCCGCCGGCGCTCCCGGCGCTGTGCTGGATGGCCGCGATATCACCACCGTTATTTGCCCCGACGCCGATGTGAAGATTTTCGTCACCGCGGCGCCGGAGGTTCGCGCACGCCGCCGCGCGGCGGAATATCGCGCCTCCGGCAAGACGACCGATGACGCCATCGTGCTCGCCGACATCCGCAAGCGCGACGAGCGCGACAGTTCGCGCTCGGCCTCGCCGCTCAGGCAGGCCGACGACGCGGTATTGCTTGATACGACGACGCTGGATGTCGAAGGGTCAGTTGCCGCGGCGATTGCGATTGTGGAGCGCGCCAAGCGTTAGCGCCTGCCCCATGGGATCAGGGTCCACGCCCGCTCGTGCAGATAATACAGGCCGATCTTGGTCACGATCTCGGTGATGGCGATCGAGCCGGCAATCGTCGTGTTGCCGGTGATGATCCAGCTGATGACGAAGGTGTCGATGCTGCCGGTCGCGCGCCAGCTCAGCGCCTTGGCAATCGAGCGGCTATGCGATTCCCTTGCGCCCAGAATTGCAGCAACGCGGACTGCGACGTGGCCGATGATGCTGGTGCGAATCGGCTCGGAGAGCGCGGCTGTGTCGCCGGCCGCCTCGATCAATCCCATCGCCACGGTGTCGTGCGTTTCGGCGTCGATGAGAATGAAGCTGCCGGTCTCGCGGTTCTGGTCGTAACGGTCGGCGGCCAGTGGCCGGTCGACTTCCAGCCGACAAAGGCCGAACTCGTTCGACATCAGCCTGTCGACCGGTTTGATCGCCGCGTCCTGCGCCAGATCGATCAATTTCATCGGTCCGGCGATCACGGCAGCGGCGGACGCAGTGCCGAGCTTGATGTGATAGCGGCCGCCAGGCGCCAGCGTGTTCTGACCCATCCAGAAAATACGCGCATTGAGTTTGTCGGACACCTGCGCCGGCGCGCCCGCCGCCGCCAGCAGATCGCCGCGCGAGACGTCGACATTGTCGGTGAGCGTCAGCGTGACGGATTGACCGACGCCGGCGTGGTCGAGCGCGCCGCCGGCGGTAATGATCTGGTCGATGCGCGTGCGCTGGCCCGAAGGCTGCACAATAATTTCCATCCCCGGCCACACCTCGCCGCCGGCGATCATGCCGCAATAGCCGCGGAAATCCGCCGTCGGCCGGCTGACCCATTGCACCGCCATGCGAAAAGCCTGGGCCGCAGCGTGCGGTGTGACGTCAACGGTCTCAAGCTTGTCGAGCAAAGTGGGCCCGCGATACCAGCCCATGCTGGCTGAGCGCTTGACGACATTGTCGCCCTTGCGTGCAGACACCGGAATGAAGGTAATCGATACTTCGCCAAGACGATCGGCAAATTTCCGAAAATCCGACTCGATTGCGGCGAATGCCGCTTGTGAGTAATCGACAAGGTCCATCTTGTTCACGGCAACCACAAGATGACGCACGCCGAGCGTCGCCGCGATCAAAGCGTGACGCCGCGTCTGCTGCGTCAGGCCGGCCTGCGCGTTGACGAGGATGAGGGCGAGGTCCGCGGTCGAAGCGCCGGTCGCCATGTTGCGGGTATATTGCTCGTGGCCGGGCGCGTCGGCGACGATGAATTTGCGCGTCGCGGTGGCGAAGAAGCGATAGGCCAGATCGATGGTGATCTTCTGCTCGCGCTCGGCGGCCAGGCCGTCGAACAGCAGCGAGAAATCGAGGTCCTCGACGGCGCCGGTCAGTTGACCGGTATCTTTGCGCAGCGCGTCGATCTGATCGTCGAGCACCAGCCCGGCATCGAACAGCAGGCGGCCAAGCAGGCTCGATTTGCCGTGATCGACCGAACCGCAGGCGATGAAGCGCAGCAGGCTCTTGGCTTCGTGATTGTAAATGACGGCGTCGCGGGCAAGCGCGGCGGGAGCGACCGGAATATTCATCAGAAGTAACCTTCCTGCTTCTTGCGCTCCATCGAGCTTGAACCGTCCTGGTCGATGACGCGGTCGCGGCGTTCGGAAAAGCGGCTGTCGAGCGTTTCGCGGATGATGTCTTCCACCGAGGCCGCGGTGCTTTCGATGGCGCCGGTGAGCGGATAGCAGCCGAGCGTGCGGAAGCGGACGTTCTTGATCTGCGGCACTTCGCCGGGCTCGAGCGGCAGCCGGTCGTCGTCGACCATCACCAAAGTCTCGCCGCGCTTCACCACCGGACGCGGCTTGGCGAAATAGAGCGGCACCACCGGAATGTTTTCGCGGTGGATGTAGAGCCAGACGTCCAACTCGGTCCAGTTCGACAACGGAAAAACACGAATGCTCTCGCCCTTGCGCTTGTGCGCGTTGAACAGCCGCCACGGTTCCGGCCGTTGGCGTTTCGGGTCCCAGCGGTGATGAGAGTTACGGAACGAGAAAATTCGCTCCTTGGCGCGCGATTTATCCTCGTCGCGGCGCGCACCGCCGATGGCGGCGTCGAAACCATGCAGGTCGAGAGCCTGCCGCAGGCCTTGCGTCTTCATCACGTCGGTATGCAGTTCGGAGCCGTGCGAGATCGGGCCGATGCCGCGCGCAACGCCGTCCTGATTGATGTGCACCATCAGGTCGACGCCAAGTTCTTTGGCGCGGCGGTCGCGAAATTCGATCATCTCGCGGAATTTCCAGGTCGTGTCGACATGCAGCAGCGGGAACGGCGGCTTGCCCGGGTAGAAAGCCTTCATCGCCAGATGCAGCAGCACCGACGAATCCTTGCCGATCGAATAGAGCATGACGACCTTGTCGCACTCGGCGACGATCTCGCGCATGATGTGAATGCTTTCGGCCTCGATCTGGTCGAGATAGCTGTGCGTGCTGCTCGCGGCGGTTAACGAAACATCATTCATGACTTTGCCGATTCAAGTGCCGATTCTTCCAGAACCTTGCGTGCCGCCAGGTGCAGCGGGTTGGCGTGCAAGCCGCATTCGGTCTTGCCTTCGTCTTCCCACCACCAGCGCCCGGCGCGTTCCGGCTCGCCGGGCGCAACGGCGCGGGTGCAAGGCGCGCAGCCGATGGACAGGAAGCCTTGGGCGTGGAGCGTGTTGACCGGCACGTTGTGTTCGCGCGTAAAGGCGACGGCGCGCTCGCGCGACCAGTCGTAAAGCGGATTGATCTTGATCAGGCCGCGCGCGCTGTCGAATTCGGCGAAGGAAACTTCAGCGCGATGTTGCGATTGATCGGCGCGAAGGCCGGTCACCCAGCCGGCGGCGCCGGCCAGCGCGCGGTTGAGCGGTTCGACCTTGCGGACATGGCAGCAGGCTTGCCGCGCCGCGACCGAAGCGCGAAAGCCGTTCGCGCCTTGCGCATCGACTAACGACTCGAGCGCCGTGCGTTCGGGCGCGACGGCGCGAATGTGTTTGCCGTAGCGGCGTTCGGTTTCGGCCCAGACATCGTGGGTCTCAGCAAACAGCCGGCCGGTGTCGAGCGTGACCAGGTCGATCTCGAGATTTTGCGACAGAATGGCGTGGCCGATCGCCTGATCCTCCAGCCCAAAGCTGGTGGTGAAAACCAGAGGCCCATCGATCGCCGCGCGGGCGGCTGCGACGCGCTCGAAAAGATCGAGCGAGGCAGCGGCCGCCGACAGCCGGCGCGCCAGAGCGTCGGAATCTTCGGTGCCGGAGTGGCGGGGAACTATGGCGGCGAGGGCAGTCATAAGCGTCAAATTTCGGCTAAGGCGTTACGCAACTGAGCCTTGAATAGAATAATTTATTTGTTTAACGCAATAAGTCTCTGACAAATAACATTTAATACTCTTATCTCTAACAAGTCGGTCGTTTTATTCCAAAATCTGGTCATGAGGCGAAACGCCCCGCCGCCCCTTTCGACGTCTCGGCGGCGGTGCGCCCTGGCTGGGGCCAATCGCGGCTGCAATCCCGTCTTGCCGCTGTGCGCTGGTTTGGCTATAGACGCGGCAATTCGGGCCGCTTTCGATTTCGTCGAAGCATCCCGGGCGGGCCGGGGAGCGTGTCATTCGCCCCCGCTGTTGGAGGACAAAAGCCCCGTCCGTGTTTCGCCGTCTGGCGCCCGTAAACTGCTCAATCGTTCCGAACGTACGGTGTTAGCGCCGGCTATCCGCTTTGCGGGTAGTCGCCGACGGTCTTGCCAAGACCATCGGCCCGCATGCCCGGAACGCCATATCAAACCCCGGCGCAGGCAACAGGAGAATAC
>CAITJJ010000337.1 GCA_903892675.1 uncultured Hyphomicrobiales bacterium
CCGGATGCGACCGAGGGTGAACTCAGCAAGTAGTCTCTTTGCCTCTGTGCGGGCCTGAGCCAGCGATATGATCGGGAAGCGGCCGATCGTGATACGTCGGTTGTCACGCTTCAGGATGAACGTCTTAGAGCCTCCTTGCGACACTCGACATCCGAAACTCGGAAGCGAAGTGTCCCACCAATCAACCTGGCCCTGCGGCGGCGGCTGAATGCTCTGGAGGCCACGGTCTGAAAAGTGAGTGTTAGGCACGAGCTAGGTACTCCCGGCACCTGTGGTGCAGCGTTCCGGAGTGTGGTGGAGAAACGCAAAAAATGCCAGCTAAATAAGCTCGGATAGCACTTTTACGTGCGCTTTGTGGTGCGGCGTTTCGCTTCAAAAAAAGACTACGAATCTGGGGGTCAGGAGTTCGAATCTCTTCGGGCGCGCCATTTCACTCGCATACACGGCTCATGCCCCTCTGCGGCTCATGCGCACGTGACGTTCAATCACATTCGACGTTTGTGCGCATAAGCGACTCCGCGACGGAGTTTGCGCAAACAGCCGGAATTTTGACCTCGATCAAGATTAAAGCATTTTGTCGCGCTAGCTAAAATTGCCGAGCGCGGGTGGGCGCGTAAATGCCACAATTGGCGGAAAATCGTTATGTTTCGCCGACATTTAGCCGCGGCGCTTAATTCAGACGATGGCTTGAAAAACCGCTAGAAAGTCCGGCATGACCAAAATCCGGTCCATCGGCCATGCGAGCAGGGAATTGGGGTCCGAGGCGTGACGCGCAAACAAAGACGACTCGTTTTGATCGGCGGCAGCATCGGTGTGCTGGCGCTCGCCATTGGCCTTGTGCTCAACGCAATGACCGGGGCGATCGTTTTCTTCAACTCGCCGACTGACGTCATGGAAAAGCATCTCAGCCCCGGAACGCGCATCCGGATCGGCGGTCTGGTCAAGCCGGGCAGCGTGCAGCGCGGCGACAATCTGAACATTAGATTCCAGGTGACCGACGGCAACCACGATGTCGCTGTTCGTTTTCAGGGCATCGTGCCGGACCTGTTCCGGGAAGGTCAGAGCGTGGTCGCCGAGGGCAAGATTGAAAGCGGCTATGTCCTTGCCGCCGACACCGTTCTGGCCAAACATGACGAGCGCTATATGCCGAAGGAAGTCGTGGATTCGCTGAAAAAATCCGGGCGCTGGCAGGAAGGCGCGACGCAATGATAGCAAGGGTCGTTTCATGATTCCCGAACTCGGACATTACGCGCTCGTCCTGGCGCTGGCGCTCGGGCTGATCCAGTCGGTGATCCCGGTGATCGGCGCCCATGGCCACGATGCCGCGCTGATGCGGCTCGGTACCTCGACCGCGCTCATGCAGTTCCTTTTTGTTGGGCTGTCCTTCCTGGCTTTGACGATATCCTACGTGACGTCGGATTTTTCGGTGGCGTCTGCGTTCGAGAATTCGCATTCGATGATGCCGCTGATCTACAAGATCACCAGCGTCTGGGGAAACCACGAAGGCTCGATGCTGCTGTGGGTTCTCATCCTGTCGCTGTTCGGCGCGCTGGTCGCCGCCTTCGGCGGCAATCTTCCGGCGACGCTGAAGGCCAATGTGCTGGCCGTGCAGTCGTGGATCGCCAGCGCGTTCTATCTCTTTATTCTGTTGACCTCGAACCCGTTCCTGCGCCTGCCGCAGACGCCGGCCGAAGGCCGCGATCTCAATCCGATCTTGCAGGACATCGGCCTCGCCATTCATCCGCCGCTGCTTTATCTCGGCTATGTCGGCTTCTCGATCGCCTTCTCTTTTGCGATTGCCGCGCTGATCGAAGGCCGCATCGACGCCGCCTGGGCGCGCTGGGTGCGGCCGTGGACTTTGGCCGCCTGGACGTTTCTGACCATCGGCATCGCGATGGGATCGTACTGGGCCTATTACACGCTCGGCTGGGGCGGCTTCTGGTTCTGGGATCCGGTCGAGAATGCGTCGCTGATGCCGTGGCTTGCCGGCACCGCGCTGCTGCATTCCGCCGTCGTCATGGAAAAGCGGAATGCGCTGAAGATCTGGACAATTCTGCTGGCGATCCTGGCCTTCTCGTTGTCGCTGATCGGCACTTTCCTGGTGCGCTCAGGCGTGCTCACTTCGGTGCACTCCTTCGCCAGCGACCCGACCCGCGGCGTCTTCATCCTGATCATTCTGATGGCGTTCATTGGCGGCGGCCTGACCTTGTTTGCCTGGCGCGCGTCGACGCTCAAGCAAGGCGGCCTGTTCGCGCCGGTGTCGCGCGAAGGCGCGCTGGTGTTCAATAATCTGTTTCTGACAACGGCCTGCCTGACGGTGTTCGTCGGCACGCTCTATCCGCTGGCGCTGGAATCGCTGGCGGGCGAAAAAATCTCGGTCGGCGCGCCATTCTTTAATCTGACATTCGGTCCGTTGTTTCTGGTGCTGATGGCTTTGATGCCGTTCGGCCCGTTGCTGGCCTGGAAGCGCGGCAATATCCTTGGCGTGGCGCAACGTTTGATGGCGGCCTACGCCGTCGGCATCGCCGCGCTCGCGGTGGCCTTCGCGGTGGAGGGCACCCAATCGGTGCTGGCGCCGTTCGGCGTCGGGCTCGCCTTCTATGTGATGGCCGGCGCCGTGGTCGATCTGGTCGAGCGCACCGGCCTGTTCCGCATGCCGCTCGGCATCGTCGCCCGGCGCGCCGCCGGTCTGCCGCGTTCGACCTGGGGCACCGCGGTGGCGCATTTCGGCATCGCCGTGACCTTGCTCGGCATCATCGGCGCCGGCACTTGGGGCGTCGAGCGCATCGTCGCGCTGAAGCCGTCGCAGACGGTGTCGCTGGCGGACTACGATCTGACCTTTGAAGGCATGATGGCGCGCAGCGGCCCGAATTACAGCGAGCAGGCGGCGAAGTTCACCGTCAAGACCGGCGGCGTGACGATCGGCGTCATGCAGCCGTCCAAGCGCAATTTTATCGCGCGCGACACCTCGACCAACGAAGCCGCGCTGATGACGCGCGGCGCCGGCCAGCTCTATCTGTCGCTGGGCGACACCAATCCCGATGGGTCGATCGCCGTCCGGCTCTATTACAAACCGCTGGTGATGCTGATCTGGTTCGGCGCGGTCATTATGATGGTCGGCGGCGGACTGTCGCTGTCCGATCGGCGGCTGCGCGTCGGCGCGCCCAAGCCCGCCAACAAGCCGGCGGACAAGTCCACAACCAAGCCAACTTTGCAGCCGGCGGAGTGAAGCGCATGCGCGGCCTCGCGGCGATCGGTCTCTTCTTCGCATTGCTGGGCGTGGGCGCGGCCCACGCGGTGACGCCCGACGAGATGCTCAAGGACCCGGCGCTGGAGGCGCGCGCCCGCGCGCTGTCGACCGAATTGCGCTGCATGGTCTGTCAGAACCAGTCGATCGACGATTCGGAAGCGCCGCTGGCGAAGGATCTGCGTTTGCTGGTGCGCGAGCGGCTGGCGAACGGCGACAGCGACCGGCAGGTGATGAATTTCCTGGTAGCGCGCTATGGCAATTTCGTTTTGCTCAGGCCGCCATTTGAATGGCAGACCTTGCTGCTGTGGGGCCTGCCGCCGCTGGCGCTCGTCGCCGGACTGATCGGCTTGATCGTGGCGGCGCGCAGCCGGCCGACAGTCAGCGCCGAGCCGCAAGCGCTCAGCGGCGAGGAGCAGAAAAAGCTGGCGGTTCTGGCGAAGGCTGGCGAATAGCCGACTTTCATTGCGGTCGGCAACGGTTCGCAGAGCCCACCGCCGTATTCGGTGCTTTCGTTCATCACGGAGTTTGGCAGGAGTTGCCCGGGCTCAATGCGTCGCAGTTCAAAAAGGAACACCGCATTCGGAAAGATTCCGGAACGAGGGAAGCGCTGTGCGGTTGATCATCATTAGACTTTTTCATAATAATGTGTCTCAACCGAGATGCTGTGCGTAGCGTCACATGGCTGCAGTGACAACACCGGACTCAAGAGGCCGCAATCCTATACGCATTGCCAGAAGGTACCATTAAATGGAATCGGCAGGACTTGGCCTTTGGCGCAAAGCGTGGGTCGTTTCGGGAATTTTTTTCATCCCCGCCTTATATGTAGTCGTCCTCCTGGCGTATCCGCCGAGTGAGACACTGTTGGCGCCAGACTCATACTCCTATGTGAACTTTGGCGCGACACGCACGAGTGGTTATCCGTTCTTTCTCCAGCTATTGAAGCCAATCGTCGGCGACCTGAGCGATGTTACTAAGGTCCAACTGACGATTTACGGAGCATCCGCAGCGTAGTTGGGTTGGCAACTCATTGGCACGTCGAAATCGGTACTCGTCGCGATGGCTGCCGAGGCATTGCTGTTTTGCAATTCAAGCGTCAATAGCCAGCATTTCACAATCCTGACTGAATCCATTTTTCTCAGTGTCAGCATAATATTTGTCGGCGCAACTGTTGCCTATTTGAAGAAACCGTCGGCAGCGGCGCTCGGAGTCGTTGCGGTGGCCGTTGGATTAGCCGCCGCCATTCGTCCGACAGGACTGGCATTTGTCCCGGTCGTGTTTCTTCTCATCCTTTTGCGGTCCGGTGAATGGAAAAGGGCGGTCGTTCATTCGGCGATTGCCATCGGTCTGCTGGCTTTGTTGTTTGTTCTCGATACCGCCTATTTTCGCGCCACTCATGACGGTCCGCGCCAGTCGCTGGTGCCGATGCTTGCCTTCGCCAAAGGCGCCTTGGTTGACGTTCCAGATGCCGCCGGCTTAGTCGACAAGGCGCTACCGGAGAGTCGCGCCCTCCATCGCTCGGTGGAGACAGAAATTGCCGGTGTTCGTGAATTGATCGCCGGTGCGCCAAGCGCCACCGGCCGTTGCCGGCTCACGGCGAATTACGAGACCTTTATTCAATACCAGTTTCAGCTGCCACTGCGCGCGGCGCTGGTAACTTCCGAAGGCGAACAATCTCTGACCGCCTTTGGCCTGACACGTATTGCACAGGCGCCCACTGCCTACATAGGGCTGGTCGCCAGGAATCTATATTGCCTGTGGACTGTGTGGTCCGCGACCAATTCGGAGAAGGGGGAACTCGCGACCTATCTCGCGGCGCGGCGGCCGATTCCGTTTGACGCTCAGATATTTGGTTCGTTGGCGACATCGCCCTCGTCCCGGTTTATCTATCTAGTCAGGCTGGCTATGGAGGCAATTGCAGTGTCGCTGGCGTTCGCTGTCGCCGCGGTTGTGTGGTCGATTGCACGTCGCCAGCCACTGAATATCTGGCTGTCGCTTGCCGGAATTTGCGGTCTAGCGGCGCATGGCGGTTTGCTGTTGACCGCGCTCTCCGGCGTTGCCATTCCGCGTTACACGTTGGCTCTCTGGGTCCCGATGAGTATCGCGGTTTTAGCCGGATTGCTTTGGGTGCTCGATTGCATTCGCTCCGGCAATCTTCTTCGGTGGCCGTTGCGGTGAATGTGTCACAATTTTCAGTATCGGCCAGGCGGCGAGATTTAGCGTCACCGGGTTTTCAAATTGGCAGAAGCGCTTTACTTCACCATGCCGGCGAGGCGCGGCAGCCACAAGGTCAGTTCCGGGATCATGGTGATCGCGATCAGCGATCCCAGCAGAGGCAACAGCCACGGCAATATCGCGATGGTGGTCCGTTCGATCGACAGCTTTGCTATGCGCGACAGAACGAACAGGACCATGCCGAGCGGCGGGTGAAGAAGCCCGATCATCAGATTGAGCGTCATGACGACGCCGAAATGCACCGGGTCGATGCCGACCTTCAGGATCACCGGCATCAGCACCGGCACCAGAATGCTGATAGACGCGATCGGTTCGAGAAAACAGCCGACCACCAGCAGCAAAATGTTGGTGAGCAGCAGAATGATATAGCGATTGTCGGTCAGTGCCAGGAGCGCCTCGGTGGTGTATTCGGTGACCCGCGTCGTCGTCAGCACCCAGCCGAACAGCGAGGCGGCGCCGACGATCAACAGCACGCCGGCGGTGGTCTCGATGGTGTCCATCGTGACCTTGTAGAACTGCTTGAGCGACAGC
>CAITJJ010000338.1 GCA_903892675.1 uncultured Hyphomicrobiales bacterium
CGCGACTTCCGCGACACCGTCGCGGAGGCGCAAGACCTTGGCGACGCCAGCGCCGAAGCCAGCCGCTCGGCGCGCGCCGCCTATGACGACTTGCAGGGCGATGCCGCGCATCAGCGCGACCACGATCATGGCCACGGCGACGACGCTGCGCACGATCATGCGGCTACGCATCGGCGCGACCACGATACAGGCGGCGAGCATTACTTCGAGCCGCCCGAGGGCGATCAGGCTGGCGCCTCGCCCGACACCGTGCCTTACGGTGACGCACCGCACGACGCGACGGACGGCGATCGCGATGCCGCGGAAGGCTCGGCGCGCGCCGGCTGGCGCGGTCAGGCCGCGCCGCGTGACGACGACTATTCACGCACGCTGCGTTCCTATGGCGGCATCGTCAAAATCGCAATTATTCTGCTGCTGATCGCCGGCGTCGCCGCCGCCGGCTTCTGGCAGCGCAACGCAATCATGAAAGTCGCGACATCGGCCATGACCGCCTTGCGCGGATCGCCGGCGGCCAACGTACCGAAGCCGGCGACCTCGGCCGAACCCGCGGGCCGGCCAAAAATCACTGACCGTATCGGCGCCAATACCGGGCCGTCGTCGTCCGCCACGTCGCCGGCCGTGGCGGTGGCGCAAAAGGTCGTGCTGTACGACGAAGACCCGAGCGATCCGAAGGGCAAACGTTATGTCGGCTCGGCGGTGTGGCGCACCGAAACCGTATCGCCGGGGCCCGGCCTTGCGCCCGAACTCGCCATCCGCGCCGATGTCGATATCCCCGAGCGGCGCATGCGCATGACATGGTCCTTGCGCCGCAACACCGACAAGGCGTTGCCGGCCAGCCACACGATCGAGATCCTGTTCACATTGCCAGCGGACTTTGTCGAAGGCGGCATCGGCAATGTGCCGGGCGTGCTGATGAAGCAGAACGAGCAAGCGCGCGGCGTGCCGCTCGCCGGGCTCGCGGTCAAAGTGACCAACGGCTATTTCCTGATCGGCCTGTCGGCGGTCGACATCGACAAGCAGCGTAATATTTCGCTGCTCAAGGAACGCGACTGGTTCGACATTCCGCTGGTCTATGCCAACGGCAAGCGCGGCATTCTCGCGGTCGAAAAAGGCACGCCCGGCGGGCGCGCCTTCGAGGAAGCCTTCAGGGCCTGGGGCGAATAGGGCGCGTCAGCCGCGCCATATCGATACGGCTTTAACCGTTGCAGGGTCGGAATTAATCACCGGGCCTTTCGTCACCGGGCGGCGTCCATGACAGCGACATCGATCCAGTGTGTGCAATACCGAACAGCTTATTCCGAGCTCCGTTATTAGCTTCAAGCATGCATGCGATTCGTGATGATTGCGGTGTCTAATATTTGTGAGTGTGCGACTTCCACCGCGTCGATTTTGGTTAGTTCCCCCGAAGGCGGAGTGTCCAAATGAGCAGCCAGTCTTACGCCACGGAAGCGAATATTAAGCGGTTTCAGAATTTGCTGGAAACCTCGGTAGACCAGGCTGAGCGCCAGATCCTCCAAACACTTCTGGCCGAAGAAAAAGCCAAGCCGGAAATGCAAGCGTCGGAGCCGGGGCGGGGATAGGCGCGCGGCGGCGCGACCTCTAAGAAGCCTTCCGCGCTTGGGGCGGGCCGGCCTTTTTTGCGCGGCCCGCCTTTGCTATTTTACTTCGCCCACGGAAACAGCACGGCCGGGAAGTCCACCGCCGAGCGTTTGCCTTTTTCCTCGACATGCAAGGTCGGCCGCGGCGCGCCATCCGACACCACCAGCTTGCGATAGAGATGCCAGGTGGCATGTCCGAGCACCGGCATCACCACCGTCAGGCCGATGAAAAGCGGCAGCGAGCCGAGGAACAGCAGCGCGGCGACGATCAGCCCCCACAGCGCCATGGTGGCCGGATTGCGCACGACCGCGCGGACCGACGTCATCAGCGCCACCGCCGCGCCGACGTCGCGATCGAGCATCAGCGGAAACGACACGGCGCTCATTGCCAGCACCAGCACCGCGAACAGGAAGCCGATGAGGTTGCCGACGACGATCAAATGCCAGCCGGCGCTCGTCGTCAGCACGTCGTGCAGGAAGGCGCCGATCGAGACCGGCGTGCCGTAGCCGAAGTCGGCGATATAGAGTGCGTTGGCGATCGCGATCCAGATGCCGAAAATAGCCATCAGCAAAAGCCCGAGCGCGACGATGCCGCCAATGGACGACGATTGCAGAACGTCGAAGGCGTGCGTTACCGATGTAGGCTCGCCGATTTCCCGCCGCCGGCTCAGTTCGTACAGGCCGAGCGCGGCGAGGGGCCCAAGCAAAGCGAAGCCGGTCGCCAGCGGATAGAGCAACGGCAGCACCGAATAGCCGAAGGCAAGTCGGGCCATTAAAAGGCCGACCACTGGATAAATCAGACACAGGAATATGGCATGCGTCGGCATCGCGTTGAAATCCGCGAGTCCGGAACGCAGGGCGTCCTCGAGGTCGGCAATGCCGATGCGGCGGATCGAAAGGTCGGCGGCGGTATCGCCGGCGCCAAGCAGGACATGGGAACGCGCCATCAAAGCCTCCTGAAACATGTTCAGGCTGCCGCGGCGTTTCGATCCCAAGCCGGCTTTATGGTACGGCCGCGGTCGATTCCGCCACGAGCCTGTTTCAAATCTACCACGCGGTGGCGCGGCGAGCCTTCACAATTTCGCGTGCTGCGGTATTCAAATGCCATCGCTTGCGTTGGATCAATACGACTGCCGCGACCAGCGCGTAGCAAGAATCGGAGTAGATTTAGTAATGGAGATCAGCCTATGCGGAATACTCTTTGCGCTGCCGTAGCGTCGCTTGCATTTTCAACCGCGCTCATCGCGACGGCCAGCTCGGCCGACCAGCAGATTGTGAGGGTCTCGCTGATCGACATGACCGCATTAGCCGGTCCCGGCGCGGAGTTGGGTCCGGGCATGATGGGGCAGGGTCCTGGCCGAAGCGGCCAAGGCATGGGGCAAGGCATGGGCCAAGGCATGGGCCAAGGCATGGGCCAAGGCATGCGGCAAGGGATGCGGCAAGGCGCAGGACCCGAAACGATTGGATCGGCTACAGGCCTGGGCATGATGGGTGGAATGTCGGTTCGCACAAACGTTGCATCGGTCAAAGCCGGCAAGGTTACCTTCGACGTCAGCAACCTGTCGCGCAGCATCCCGCATGAGATGATTGTCGTGCTCGCGGAAAATCCAAATGCGCCTTTGCCGTATGACGACAGCGCCGGGCAGATTCCGGAAAAGCAGGTCAACATGCTGGGAGAAACGCACGAGATGGCGCCGAACGCCGAGAAGACGATCACGTTCGATCTCAAGCCTGGCAACTATTTGCTGATCTGCAACGTCCCCGGCCATTACGCAGCCGGCATGTGGACGCCTTTCACTGTGACCCAATAATTCAATCGCGACGATAAGCCCGCGACGTGCGTGCGGCGTCGCACGTTATTCAGCCCGCAAGGGCAGGAGGATTTCAATGTCATTCGAAAAAGATGCGTTACGATTGCTCGCGGCGTCCACACTTGCGACCGTCTGTCTCACGACACTCGCCCAGGCGCAGATGAACGGTCAGGGCCAAAGCCCCGGTCAAGGCGGTGGCATGATGGGTGACGGTTGGGGATGGGGAATGGGCTACGGAGGTATGGGCGGCTTCGGAGGCATCGGCGTGCTTATTGTTGCGCTGCTTGTTTTGGGAATAGCCGTCATGGCGTTTCGCCGCCGCAATCCGTGAACCGTAAGACGCTTCAAACGATTGCCAATTCCGTTACCGGCAAGCATCAGCGGGTTTTTGACGCGATCTGATCGTCGCGCGGCATGAAAAAGGCCGCCGGTGACGTCGGCCTCTTGCAATGAATCGACGGCGCTTGCCTAACAGCAGCAGCCACTTTTCTCGCTCTTTGCCGGCTTGTCGTTGCAGCATTCGCTCTTCTGCGAATTAGCGGCCTGCTTTTCAGCGGTCACTTGGACTGCCGGCGGCGCCACGGTCGCGGAAACTTTATTCGGCTCAGATTTGGAAGAGCCGCCACAGCACGAACCCGACATGATCGATCTCCAAATGTTGAAACGGTTTCA
>CAITJJ010000339.1 GCA_903892675.1 uncultured Hyphomicrobiales bacterium
ACGGCACGTTGGCTTCGCCGGCGACCGCGCGCGCGATCAATGTCTTGCCGGTGCCCGGAGGGCCAACCAGCAAAACGCCGCGCGGGATTCGCCCGCCGAGGCGCTGGAATTTACCCGGGTCGCGCAGGAATTCGACGATTTCGGTGAGGTCCTGCTTGGCCTCGTCGACACCCGCGACGTCATCGAAGGTCACGCGGCCATGCGACTCGGTCAAAAGCTTGGCGCGCGATTTGCCGAAGCCCATCGCCTTGCCGGCGCCGCCCTGCATCTGCCGCGACAAAAACACCCAGACGCCGATCAGCGCGATGAACGGCAACCATGACACCAGCAGCGACACGAACCACGGCACATTGTCCGTGAGCGGCCGCGCGGTGATCGAGACGCCCTTGTTGTAAAGCTTCTGAACCAGGCCCGGATCGTTCGGCGCATAGGTCTGGAAGGCGGTGCCGTTGGCGAAGGTGCCGTGAATTTCCGGCCCCTGGATCAAAACGTCGCGGACGCGGCCTTGGTCGACTTCAGTCAAAAGCTGCGAGAAGGAAATGTCCTGCGCGGTGGTGCGCGTGCCCGGATTCTGGAACAGCGTGAAAAGTGCGAGCAGCAGCAGAACGATGATCACCCAAAGGGCGAAATTGCGCAGATTGGCATTCATGGAGCGTTCCTACTCCGCAGCGCGCATGGCGCCAGCGGCCCTTGTCTGTTCGCGTGATTTGCCGATTAGCTCGGGGTCTTGTCGTCCGTCCCGAAACCAATGTAGGCACCGCAAGCCCGCATGGAAAGGGCTCGAATCCGAGATATCCTAGCGCGTTTTCCGCCTCTTGGCGCGCCCCGGCCGCGCTTTGGTTAAGGCTTTTGGCCGGGACGTGCGACGCGCCGGCGCCCGTTCCACCACGATTTTACCGGCACTGTTGTCGCCGGTCAGCGTCACAATCGCTCCGGCCAGGCTGCGGCGGAACGGTTTGCCGGCTTTTTTGGCACCATCAAGGGCCGCCTTCAGCGCCTCCAGCTTGGCCAATTCAACCGGGCCCTCGTCGCCTGCCGCGCCGATAGAACGGCCAATAAGCCGCAGCGCGACCTCAGCCGGCAATTTGGCAAATCCGGCCACGTCGAAGGCAAAGGTCAAATCCCCCTTGCCCAACCCTACGGTCAGTTCGCTCTCGGCCCGGTCGACCATCGTCTCGATCGCCAGATCGGCCCGCTTCAGACGCCGCGCCAGCAGCGCCAGCCGCGCGGCATCGAGGCCCTCGGCCGCCAGCCGCGGCATCAAGCCGCGCAAGCGTGCGCGGGTAAAGGCCGTGTCGCGGTTGGTCGGGTCGTCGGCGAACGGAATCTTCTCGGTTTGAAGCGTGGCGACCAGCCGCGCCTTGGGAATGTCTAGCAGCGGACGCAGGAGCGAGATGTCGCGGCCGTCCGCCAGCGTGGAAATTCGCGCCATCGCCGCCAGCCCGGTCAGGCCGCTGCCGCGCGCGAGGCGGATGATCACCGTTTCGGCCTGATCGTCGCGCGTGTGCCCGGTGAGAATGTGCGAAGCGCCGGCCTTGCGCGCCGCGTTCGCGAGCAGGCGATAGCGCGCGTTGCGCGCTGCCTGCGGCAATCCGGCCTTCGGTTTCTTGCCGGTCCAGCGCAAGGTGCGATGCGCGATGCCGAGTGCCTTCGCCAGCCGCGCGACGTCGCGCGCTTCGCGTCGTGATTCCGCACGCAAGCCATGGTCGACGGTGACGGCGATCAATGCCGGTCCACGCTTCAAGGCCAGACGCCAGCGCGCGGCAAGCACCATCAGCGCCGTCGAGTCCGGTCCGCCGGAGACGGCAAGCACGAGCGCCGGCGCATCGATGAGATCGGAAAATAACGCGGCAGCTTCGGCTGGCGCGACGCTCGATGCTTCAGGCGCGGGCATGATCAATCATGCCCCACGGCTCAGCATTTCGCACGCTTGATTTCCTGCTCGACGCCGCGCTTCACGCTGGCGGAGGTTTTCGGATATTTGCGGCCAACCTCGGTCAAGGTGGCGCAGGCCGCTTCCTTCTGGTTCATCGCCGCCAGCGACTGGCCGAGCCGCAGCAATGAATCCGGCGCCTTGCCGGCGCGATCGTATTTGGTCGAGACCGCGAGGAAGGATTCGGCGGCGTCGCGGTAGCGCTGGCGCTGATAAAGGCTTTCGCCGAGCCAGTATTGCGCGTCCGGCAGCAGACGTTCGTTCGGATATTTCTTGAGGAAGTCGCGGAAGGCCTGTTCGGCCAGCGCGTAGTCCTTGTGCAGGATGTAGCCATAGGCCAAGTCGTATTCATCCTGCGGCGAGCCCGACGGCGGCAGCGTCGCAAGTCTATTGGCCGCCGGCGGAGTTGACGTGGCGTTGCGCACCGGACCTGCCGGCTGCTGCGCGGCATTCGGCGCCGAGGCCATCACCGGCGGGTTCATGACCGGTGGCGCCGGCAAGCCCGGCGCATCATTCGGCACACTCATGGACGTATTGGCCGGCGGCGGATTGCCCGACAAGGTCGACAGGTCGAGCGGCGCACCGGCTTCGCGGCCGCCAGGCGCGCCGACCGGCGGCACGTTCTGCGCGACCAGGCCGCCATTCGACGACAGGCTGCCGAGCGTGCGCGGCGCACCCGGCGCGTCAGGCTGCTGCGACGGATCGAATACGTCAGAGCGCCGCCCTGAAGGCGCGGCCGGGATCTGGCCATTCTGCGGCGTCGCGCGCGGCGGCAGCGCCGGCGTCGCGGCCGAAGGCTGTGGCGGCGCGACCGCGCCGCCCTGCTGCAGGGCCCTGACCTGCGTTTCGAGCTGCTGGTTGCGGTACTGCAATTGCTCGATCGTGCCGGTCAATTGACGCAACGCGTTTTCCAGCCGGTCGAGCCGCACGGTGAGTTCGGCGGCATCGCCGGGATCGGCCTGCGCCACCGGCTCGCCACGGCCGCGCGGC
>CAITJJ010000340.1 GCA_903892675.1 uncultured Hyphomicrobiales bacterium
CGACTTCGTGCAGGCGAATTATTCGAGTGTCGCCGAGGATCTCGACGGCGACCGCGTGTTCATGGCGCGCAATGACTTCATTCTCGGTTACACCTCCGAGCGCGCGCCTGGCATCGTGTTCAACGACATCAAGCACGTGAAGAACAAGGTGGGGTCACTAATTCACCCGCACATTGGCCGCCTAGATCACCGGCGCCCAGCGCTCGATCTCGCGGTCGATCACCGCGCGGAATTCTTCCGGCGAATTGCCGACCGGCGCCATCAATTGCGCGGCGAGCTTGGCGCGCACGTCCGGCAGTTTGATGATCGCCGCGACGTCCTTGTTGATGGCCGCGATCAGCGGCTTCGGAAGGCCGCGGGGGCCGATCAATCCGATCCAGGCATCGGCGTCGATGTCGATGCCGGACTCTTTCAGCGTCGGAATATCGGGCAGGAACGGCGAACGAGTGGCGGTCGATACCGCCAGCATTTTCACCTTGCCGGCTTTGGCCTGCACCATGACCGAAATCGCCGGCAGGCAGCCCATCTGCGCGTCGTTGCGCATGACCGCGCTGATAGCCTGCGGCGAACTGGTGTAGGGCACATGCAGCATCCGGGTGCCGGACTTGATGGCGATGGCTTCCATCGCCAGCTGCGACAGCGAGCCGTTGCCGATCGAGGCGAAATTGTATTTGCCGGGGTTGGCCTTCAAGAGCGCGATCAATTCGGCGACCGATTTGACGTTCAACTCGTTGCTCACCGCCAGCGCGCTCGGCTGCGTGATCAACTGCGTGATCGCGGCGGTGTCCTTTTTCGGATCGTAAGGCAGCTTTGAAAACAACAGCGTGTTGATGGCGAGCGGCCCGCCAATGCTGACGCCGATGGTGGCGCCGTCGGGCGCGGCCTTGGCGACGGTATCGGTGCCGAGATTGCCGCTGGCGCCGGCCTTGTTCTCGACGAAGAAAGTGCTGTTCGGATATTTCTTGCCCAACTGGTCGGCGATCAGGCGGGCGACGATATCGGGCGTCGATCCGGCGCCGAAGGGTACGACAATATGCACGGTTTTCGGCGGCCAGCTTTGCGCGGCGGCGGGCAAGGCAATCGTCATCAGCAGGATGGTAAGTGCGATCCGCTTGAGCATCTGTGTCCCCCGTAACATATTGTTGTTACGCCTAGCGCCACCGGCGACAAGCCTTACACGATTCGGACCGCCGCTTGCATTGATCGCCGTCATCGCCTCTACTGCGCCGCCAATGGCAGCGTCAACGCTTTAACCGCGAGCACAGCATGGGCTTCTTAATTCTGATCGCAGGGTTGCTGGTTTTTCTTGCCACCCACGTTTTCGTGTCGATGCGCGGCGCGCGCGCCGCGGCGATGGCGCGTCTCGGGGTCATAGGTTACCGGGTCGCCTTCTCGGTGGTGTCGATCGCGGGGCTGGTTCTGATCGTCTGGGGCTATGGCCTCTATCGCGCGCATGAATGGATCGACCTGTGGTATCCGCCGGCGTTCACGCGCCACATCACCGTTCTGCTGATGCTGTTTTCGATCATCTTTATGACTGCGGCGTTTTTTCCAAGTCACATCAAAGTCAGGCTCAAGCATCCGATGCTGGCGAGCGTGAAGACCTGGGCTTTGGCGCATCTGATCTCGAACGGCGATCTCGGCTCGATCTTGCTGTTCGGCACGTTTCTCGGCTGGGCCGTGTTCGCGCGCATATCAGCCAAGCGGCGCACCGACGAAGTGGCGGCGGTCGCACCGAAGGGTTATACCAACGACGCCATCGTGGTCCTGCTCGGGATCGTGATCTATCTCGCGCTCGGCTATGTGTTCCATCCGGTGTTCATCGGCGTTCCGGTCTTCGGCCAATAGCGTAACAGGGCAGCAAACGTGTCCATCCAGAAAGACGTCAAGCGGCTGACCGCTCCCGATATCCGCGCGCGCAAGGGCGGCGAGCCAATCGTCATGCTGACCTCGTATCACGCGCACACGGCGAGCCTGGTCGATAAATATTGCGACGTGATCTTGGTCGGCGATTCACTCGGCATGGTCATGCACGGGCTGGAAACTACCGTGCCGGTGACGCTCGACATGATGATCCTGCAAGGTCATGCCGTGATGCGCGGCTCGGAACGCGCATTGGTCGTCGTCGATATGCCGTTCGGTTCGTACGAGGCCTCGCGCGAGCAGGCCTTCATGAATGCCGCGCGCGTGCTGAAGGAAACCGGCTGCGGCGCCATCAAGCTCGAAGGCGGCGCGCGCATGGCCGAGACCATCCGCTTTCTGGTCGAGCGCGGCGTGCCGGTGATGGCGCATGTCGGACTGACGCCGCAGTCGATCAACACGATCGGCTCGTTCCGCGCGCAAGGGCGCGAGGAAGGCGACTGGGGTCCGATCGAGCAGGACACGATCGCGGTGTCGCAGGCCGGCGCCTTCTCGGTAGTGATCGAGGCGGTGGCCGAGCCGCTGGCGCGCAAGATGACCGCCTCGGTGCCGATCCCGACCATCGGCATCGGCGCCAGCGTCGCCTGCGACGGCCAGGTGCTGGTGCTGGAGGATATGCTCGGCCTGTCGCCGCGGGTGCCGAAATTCGTCAAACGCTATGGCGACCTCGGGCCGGGCATCGAGAAGGCGGTGGCCGATTATGCCGCCGAGGTCCGCTCGCGGGCCTTCCCGGGACCCGAGCATGTCTACCCGATGAGGGTGAAAAAGCCTTGACCGGCGGGGTTCCCCTCGCCGGTAACATGCGCTAAAGCGTTGAAATCTTGACCATAGTCGGCGCGTTTTTTGCCTTGAGCGCGCCACATCGCTAGGTTACGCGGACAATTCGCCCCTCGGATTTAGTCAAACGGGGCCGGGAGCCATTCGTGTCCGATATTTTCAGTGAAGTTGACGAAGAAGTCCGGCGCGAACGGCTGCAGCAGCTGTGGGACAAATACAGCCTCTACATCATCGCCCTCGCCGTGCTGATCGTGGCCGGCATCGGCGGCTGGCGCGGCTATGAATATTGGGTCGCACAAAAAGCGGCCGCCGCCGGCGCGGCATTCGAGAACGCCGTGACCATGAGCGAGCAGGGCAAGCACGCCGAGGCGCAGGCCGCCTTCGCCAAGGTCGTGACCGAAGCGCCGGCGGGCTATGCCGTGCTGGCGCGCTTCCGCGCCGCGTCCGAACTGGCCCAGGTCAAGGCCGAGGACGCGGTCAAAGCCTATGACGCGCTTGCCGCCGAC
>CAITJJ010000341.1 GCA_903892675.1 uncultured Hyphomicrobiales bacterium
AGTCACCACGCAGTTGCCGCTTGCCCGGCGCTCCGCGCGCGGTGTTTATAGGTTTGCTCCGCAAGGCCCCCGGTGGACTTACCGTTTCAGGCAGCCCTTCTTTTTATCGAATGGGCCGCATATCCACCGCTTTTGGGTCCAGGACAATCCGATTTAAACCTCGACCGGTTATCGGACAGCCATCGACGGGACCCAGTGGCGCGCGGCTGGCGCGCCGGGACGGAGCGGCTTGGACCGCCGGTGACGGGAATTTGCGCCGCATCTCCGACGCACCCGACCGGCCACCGCTCCCCGCCCCGCATCTGAAGATGCTGTACAGACACCCCTCAAAGGGGCGGGATGGAGGTGTATATAGTCCTAGGATTATAGACAGTCAAGCGGCGATTTCTGTCGTCCGGGCGAGTTTGCGAGGCCCGGGACCCATACGCCGTGCCCTATCGAGAGGATACGGCGTATGGGTCCCCGCCATAGGTGGCGCGAAGCGACGCCGTCCTGCGGACCGCTATGGCGAGGACGACAGCGGAGAATAGGGACGCGCGCTGACGTCTTACGAACTGATCCGCTCGATCACCGCGCCGCAGCGGGAGAGTTTTTCTTCCAACCGCTCGAAGCCGCGGTCGAGATGATAGACGCGGTTGACCATGGTCTCGCCCTCGGCGGCGAGCGCGGCAATGACCAGCGACACCGAGGCGCGCAGATCGGTGGCCATGACCGGCGCGCCTTTCAGACGCTTGACGCCTTCGATGGTCGCGGTCTCGCCGTCGAGCGTGATGTGTGCGCCGAGACGGGCCAGTTCCTGCACATGCATGAAGCGGTTTTCAAAAATTGTTTCGGTGATGTGCGAGGTACCCTTGGCCAACGACATCAGGGCCATCAGCTGCGCCTGCAGATCGGTCGGGAAGCCGGGAAACGGCGCGGTGGTGACATCGACCGGCATAAGCCCCGCGCCGTTGCGGGAGATGCGGATGCCTTCATTGGTCGGCGTCACCGTGGTGCCGGTCTGCGCCAGCACATCGAGCGCCGACTGCAACAGCTCGGGCCGCGTGTTCTGCAACAGCACGTCGCCGCCAGTCATGGCGACGGCCATGGCGTAAGTGCCGGTCTCGATGCGATCGGGCAGCACGGTGTGGCGTGCGCCGTTCAATTTCGCGACACCCTCGACGACCAGACGCGACGTGCCGATGCCGGTGACCTTGGCGCCCATCTTGTTGAGGCAGTCGGCGACGTCGCCGATTTCCGGTTCGCGCGCCGCGTTGTCGATCACGGTCGTGCCTTTGGCGAGCGTCGCCGCCATCAGCGCGACATGCGTGCCGCTCACCGTCACCTTGGGAAAATTGATTTCGCCGCCGCGCAGGCCGTTCGGCGCGCGGGCGATGATGTAACCGCCCTCGATCTCGATCTCAGCGCCCAGCTTCTCCAGCGCCATGAGCAGGAGATCGACCGGCCGCGTGCCGATGGCGCAGCCGCCGGGCATCGACACTTTCGCTTCGCCCATGCGCGCCAGGAGCGGCGCGATGACCCAGAAGCTCGCCCGCATGGTCGAGACGAGTTCGTAAGGCGCGGTGGTGTCGACGATGGTCTTGGCCGAGATGTGCAAGGTGCGGCCGGAGGCCGGCTCGTCGCCGGGGCGTTTGCCGGCGATCATGATATCGACGCCGTGATTGCCGAGAATGCGCTGCAGCTGGATGACATCGGCGAGGCGCGGCACGTTTTCGAGAACGAGCGTCTCGGCCGTCAGCAGGCTGGCGATCATCAGCGGCAAAGTGGCGTTCTTGGCGCCGGAAATCGGGATGGTGCCGTTAAGCCTTTGTCCGCCGACGATGCGTATCCGATCCATGATGAGCCCCGGCTCTTGCCCTGTTCGATTATTCCGTGCCCGTCTATGGACCGCCGGACGCCCCCCTGCAAAGCACAACTTGCCGGAGGGTTACCATCTATCGTCTGGCAAATAAGGCGAAAACGGGTTCCGGCAAGCGGCAGGATCAGGCATTTTCACCGCCGGAGGGGACTTTGCCGTCCGGAGCGCGCTCTTCCGCGCCTCTCGCCCGTTCTTGCGCCTTGCGCCGGCGCAGATTTTCCCGTAGCGCAGCGGCCAGCCGCGCGTCGCGGCTGTTGGGTGCGCTGGATTTCTTCTGCTTTTTGCCGCTTTCGTCGCCCGCCATGGCCCTCATTATCGGGCCCGCGGTCCGGTTGACAAGTTCACGCAAAATTCAGGGCTGGACAGGTACTTACCTTGCATCCTAAAGGGGCGTTGTGGCAGTTTCCGCCGCGTTCGCCCCGGGCACCTTTTCCGGGTGCGCCTTTAGCTGCCGTAGCTCAGTGGTAGAGCACCTCATTGGTAATGAGGAGGTCCACAGTTCGATCCTGTGTGGCAGCACCATTTTCCTGAAAATCAATCAGAACCGCTCGCCTCACCCCCGCGCGACCAAAGTCACATGCGCCGGCTTGCGGCCGACCAGCTTAGCGTAGTCCTCGATCGGCATCGGCCGGCCGACCAGATAACCCTGGATCGCGTCGCAGCCTTCGGCGGCGAGGAAGGCGCGCTGCGCCTCGGTCTCGACGCCTTCCGCCACCACCGGCATGGCAAGCCCGCGGCTGAGTGCAATGACGGCGCGGATAATGGTCGCCGACTGCTGGCTGTGGCTGAGATTGGCGACGAAGGCGCGGTCGATCTTGATCTTGTCGAACGGGAACGACTGCAAATAGGACAGTGACGAATAGCCGGTGCCGAAATCGTCCATGGCGACGCGCACGCCCATGTTTTTCAGCCGGCGCAGCATGGCGACCGCGCCGGTGAAGTCGCCGATCAGGACGCCTTCGGTGATTTCCAGCTCGAGACGCGCCGGCGACAGGCCGGTGTCGAGCAATACCTGATGCACCAGGCTCGGCAGATCGCCGTGCTGGAATTGCACCGGCGACAAATTGACGGCGATGTGCAGCTTGTTCGGCCACGACGCCGCCTCGTGGCAGGCCGTGCGCAGCACCCATTCGCCGAGCGCGCCGATGATGCCGCTCTCCTCGGCCAGCGGGATGAAAACGTCCGGCGGCACCAGGCCGTGAC
>CAITJJ010000342.1 GCA_903892675.1 uncultured Hyphomicrobiales bacterium
CCGGTTTTCAAGACCGGTGCCTTAAACCGCTCGGCCACCCTTCCATAACCAATGCCGCCCGGAGAGCGGGCGCTGCCCGATAGCCTTAAGAATCCGGGTCCAACTCAGCCCTAGTTCAATGGTCGAAGCCCGCCGCACTTGCAAGAGGGCTTTGCGGCGGGTTATCCGGACCGTTCAGGGCAGAGTCGCGCCATCCAAAGCCTGAGCGGAACCAATTGTTTACCACGAACAAAGTGCTGTGGTTCACGCCACCTCCGGCGCGGGCTAGGCTGGCGGATCGACAACCGGGGATCGACATCTTAATGGGCGGAGTGGGGGACAGCGGCCGTTACGGTCTGCTCGCGCGCCTTTTGGCTGTCGCGGCGGGATCGTTGCTGCTCGCCAACTGCTCCGGCTCGACCTCCAAGCTCGATCCGAAATATGGCGTCTCGGCCAGCGCCCGCGTCGTCGAGCCGGGCGCGCCGGTGCCCAAAGGCGGCGGCGTCTATCGCGTCGGCAAGCCCTATCAGGTCGGCGGCCGCACTTACGTTCCGGAAGAAGATCCCAGCTACAAGGCCGAGGGCTTCGCGTCCTTTTATGCCGACAATTTCCATGGCCGCTTCACCGCCAATGGCGAAGTCTTCGACATGAACTCGATCACGGCGGCGCATCCGACCATGCCGCTGCCGTCCTATGCGCGGGTGACCAATCTGCGCAACAAGAAGTCGATCATCGTGCGGGTCAACGACCGCGGGCCTTATGTCGGCAACCGGGTCATCGATCTGTCGGTCAAGACCGCCAGGCTGCTGGATTTCTACGGCCAGGGCCTCGCCAAGGTGAAGGTCGAATATGTCGGCCGCGCGCCGCTGGCCGGTTCCGACGACCGCAAGCTGATGGCCACCTTGCGCGACGGCAATTCGCCGGGGAGCGACGAGTCGAATGACAAGGTGATGGTGGCGTCCAACCAGGCCTTTGCGCCGGCTTATTTCGATTCACGGCCGCTGACCGAGGTTCCGCGCCCGCCGGAACGGCCGTTCCGCGTCGACGGCGCGCCGTCCAATGGCGCGCAAGGCGTTGCCCAAAGCATGGCCAGTGCCGAGCCGGAGGCCGACGAGGTTGTGGCGGCTGAGCCGCTGGCGCGTCCGCGCATGGCCGATGCGATGGGCCGGGCGCCGATGGTCGACGCAAAGCCGATGGCCGACGCAAGGCCTGTGGCCAGACAGACTGCAAACTTGCCAACAAGCCCTTCGGTTTCGCCGGTATCGGCCTTCGCGCCGACCCGCTATGATGCGCCGGCGGGTTTCATGAGCGGTCGCGGCCTTTACTGAGCCGTAATTTCCGGTCACAGCGCCGCCTTGCAGGTCCATGACGTGGGCCGCCGAAAACTGCGTGGCTTATTGGCCGGGAACGACGTTGGTGAGCATGGCCATTTGCAATTTCAATTCGGGTCGGTTGTTGAGCGCGCTATTGCTGCTGGCGGGGCTATGCCTGTCGGCGGCGCAGGCCGCGACCCCGGCGCACCGGCCGGGATCGGGTCTGGCGCACAAGCCGGCCTCCGGGCTTTCCGCCAAGAAGGATGGCCCGAAAAAAGACGAACCGCCGATCACCGCGCCGCATGCCATTCTCATCGACGCCGAGAATGGCGGCGTGCTGTTCGAGCGCGATCCCGACAAGCTGATTTTTCCAGCCAGCCTCGCCAAGCTGATGACCGCCGAATATGTCTTCAACGAATTGAAGTCCGGCCGGCTCAATCTCAAGGACGAATTCCCGGTCAGCGAGAATGCCTGGCGCAAGGGCGGCGCGCCGTCCGGCGGCTCGACCATGTTCGCGGCGCTGCACAGCCGCATCAATGTCGACGACCTGCTGCACGGCGTGATCATCCATTCCGGCAACGATGCCTGCATCGTGCTGGCGGAAGGAATTTCCGGAAACGAAGCGGCCTTTGCCGCCAAGCTGACGCAGCGCGCTCGCGCAATCGGTCTCACCAAATCGACCTTCGCCAATTCCAGCGGTCTGCCCAATCCGGGCACGCAGGTGACGACTCGCGAGCTGGGCATGCTGGCGCGGCACATCATCGTCACCTATCCCGAATATTATCCGATCTACGGCCAGCGCGAGTTTCTCTGGAACAAGATCAAGCAGCCGAACCGCAATCCGCTGCTCGGCATGGAGATCGGCGCCGATGGCATGAAGACCGGCTTCACCCGGGAAGCCGGCTACGGACTGGTCGGCTCGGCGATGCAAAACGGCATTCGCCTGGTCGTCGTCGTCAATGGCCTCAACACCGCCAAGGAACGCGGCGAGGAAGCCAAGAAGCTTCTGGAATGGGGTTTCAAGAGTTTCGAGCGCCGCATCGTCTTTGCCGAAGGGCAGATCATCGGCAGCGCCAAAGTCTTTGGCGGCGTCGACGGCAGCGTGCCGCTGGTTGCCGGACGCGAGGTGCGAGTGATGATGCCGAAAAGCGGCGGAGACAGGCTGACCGCGCGCATCGTCTATAACGGACCGGTGCCGGCGCCGGTCGAGCAGGGAGCGACGGTCGGCGTCCTCAAGGTCTGGCGCAACGACAACGTCATTCTGCAAATGCCGCTCCAGGCGGCCGAACCGGTGGCGCGCGGCGGTTTGTCCAAACGCGCTTTCGACGCCGTTTCCGAATTGATGATCGGTCTGTTCCGCGCCGGCGCGCAGCGCTTATGATAGTCGTCACGTTCGGCCCGGAGATCTGATGCGCGGCAAGTTCATCACCTTTGAAGGCGGCGAAGGCTCGGGAAAATCCACCCATGCGGCGACGCTCGCGCAACGGCTGAAGGCTCTCGACATCGATTGCGTGCTGACGCGAGAGCCGGGCGGCTCGGCTGGCGCGGAGATCGTTCGCCACATCATCCTGTCCGGCATCGCCAAGCCTTTGGGCGCGGAGACGGAGACCATTCTGTTCGCAGCGGCGCGCGACGATCACGTGCGCATGACCATCGAGCCTGCGCTTGCCGCCGGAATATGGGTGATCAGCGACCGCTTCATCGATTCAACGCGCGTCTACCAGGGCGCGCTCGGCAAGGTCGACATGAAGCTGATCCGCGGCCTGGAGCGCGTCACCGTTGGCGCCACCATGCCTGATTTGACTGTCGTGCTCGACGTGCCGAGCAATATCGGTCTGGCGCGGGCCAAGAGCCGGCGCGGCGGCGGCGCCGCCGACCGCTTCGAGGCGGAGTCGCCCGAGTATCACGACGATCTGCGCCGCGGATTTCTCGTGCTCGCCGAGCGCGAGCCCAAACGCATCGTCGTCATTGACGGCCGTGCGCCGCGCGATGTGGTGGCGGAGAAAATCTGGGATGCGGTCGAAAACCGGCTTTTGGGTGGACATGCCAAACCCAAGGAGACCGCGGCGCCGTGAGCGACAACGCGCCTGAGCGCGATGTGCTGCTGCCGCGCGAGACAGCGGTTCTGTTCGGTCATGCCGAGGCCGAACGGACCTTGCTGGAAGCCTATCAAAGCACGCGCATGCCGCATGCCTGGCTGATCGGCGGCGGCCCTGGCATTGGCAAGGCGACGCTAGCGTACCGGCTGGCGCGCTTCGTGCTGGCGCACCCCGACCCGCAAGGCTCTGATGTGCAGAACGCAACCTCGCTCGCGGTCGCGCCGGACCATCCGGTGGCGCGCCGCATCGCCGTGCAGGCGCAAGGCGATCTCCTGGTGCTGGAGCGCGTCATCAACGAGCAGACCGGCAAGCTTTACACCGTGATCCGGGTCGACGATGTGCGCCGCTCGGTGTCGTTCTTCGGCTCGACCGCCGGCGAGGGCGGCTGGCGCATTGCGATTGTCGATGCAGTCGACGAACTGCAACGCGAAGGCGCCAACGCGCTGCTCAAGGTTCTGGAAGAACCGCCGGAGCGCACATTGCTGCTGCTTATCAGCCATTCGCCCGGACGCGAGCTGCCGACGCTCCGCTCGCGCTGCCGCCGCCTGTTGCTGCGGCCGCTTGCCGCCGACGATGTCGCGCGCGCGGTGCAGGCGGCGACCGGACGCGACGCGAACGATGCCGAGGTCGGCCAAGCCGTTGCCGCCTCCGACGGCAGCGTCGGCCGCGCGCTGCGTTTTCTCGACGGTCCGGCGCTGGCGCTGCGCCAGCGCGTGCTGGCTTTGCTGGCGCAATTGCCCAATCCCGATCCGCGCGCCCTACATGCGCTCGGCGATGCCTTGTCCGGCAGCGAGCCGCAAACGCTTGCTGCCTTCATCGACATGGTCAATGCCTGGCTGTCGGACCGGCTCGACGCCGATGCGCGCAGCGCCGCGCATATGGCCAAGGCGGCGCAGACCTGGGAGAAGGTCAATCGTGCCGCGCGCGATGTCGAGGCCTATAACCTCGAGCGCAAGCCTCTGGTGTTTTCGGTGTTCGGTCTGCTCGCCGAGACAGCGCGTGCCTGACGAAGGCCGGCGATAAATTTATCGCTTTGAAAGTCCACGGTGTTTTTAAGCGAGCCAACCCGGCGCTACAAAAATTGTCGTCACGGGATTGTGAAGTCGCACCTTTCGTCGATGATCGCATGGCCGCTGTATTGCATGGCCGCTATCGACATCGGCATCGCGGAGAGCAAGCAATTGCAGCGCCTTCTCGACGTTTCGCAAAGCGGCCCGCTGTAATTTTGTTATAATGGAATAACATTCAGACCAATTCTAAATGTTGTTGTTGTGCAGTATTGCACAGCGCCATAGGGGTTATAGTGAATATGCTACCGACTGCGAATCTGCTGTTGCGTTTGAATTGTTCGTAGTCAATTTGAATCTGGCGACGTGCCGCAAGCGGCTGGGTGTTCCTGAATTGCATCGCTGCTCACGCGCATGTCGCATAAAAGGAGGCGCACATGAAATCGCTCGTAATCAAGCGCTCCATCGTGATCGCTGGACACAAGACCAGTGTCAGCCTGGAAGATGCTTTCTGGTCCGAGTTGAAGGATATCGCCGAGCAGAAGGATCAGACCTTGTCGAGCGTGGTCGGTGAAATCGATACGCGCCGCCTTCAGGGCAATTTGTCGTCGGCGATCAGGCTGTTCGTTCTGGACAACGCGCGCAGCCGGGCCGGCCAGCAGATGGGCGCGCGGCACATGGCCGCCACGGCAGCGACGGCGCTGCAGGCCTGACCAGGCGTTTCAAGATGGGTTAGTTGCCGCCGATCTTGAGTCGATCGGACGTGTCCTTGAGGCGTACGCCGGAAATGCCGTCCTTGCGCATGGCGTTGAGTAGATTCGCAAGCTTGGTCGCGGCCTCGTTGTAACCGATTCCATCCGGCCGGATATTGGACACGCAGTTCCGGTCGGCGTCGGAAGTGAGTACCCCGGGTTTGCAAGTCAGGTAGGCGCCCATGCTGTCGGGGGCGCTCAATCCGGGGCGCTCGCCGATCAGCATGACAAGATACGTCGCACCTAACAACGCCGCCACCGCGTCGCCGACGGCGACGCGACCGTGGTTGACGATGACGAGCGGCGCCATCCGCCAGTCTGCGCCGCGCAGGATCTGCAAGGCCGCCGAGACAACAGGCGCGGCATGGCTTTGCACGGCGCGCGCCGATAATCCGTCGCTGACGACAAACACGACGTCATAGGGGCCAGCGTGCGCGGCAGCAGCGATCGTCCGCTGGCTCTCCGGCGGCAGCGTGCGGCCGAGGTCGGGTCGCATGAGATAGGTCTGCCTGTCGCTGGCCGCGCTCGACACTGTCAGCACCGGCAGACCGAGTGGGGCGAGGTCCAGCGCAAGGCGCGGCGTATCGAGTTCGGCATGCACCGCGTCGCGCGCCTGCGCATGCGCCAGCTGGAAGGCGAGGAGGGGAGCGGTCGCCAGCGAGGCGCCGCTGCGCGGCAGACCGATGCGGGCGGCGGTCAGGCGGCGCAGAGCGGTCCACAACGCGGCGTCATTGGCGACCGGAGTGTTGTCGTCTGTACTCATGCGCCATCCGCCGGCAACAGCGCGCGGAATTGTGACGGCAGCACGCGCGGACGAATACGACTTTCCTTGTCGAGCAGACCTTGCTTTGTCAGCCAGGCCTCAAATTCCGGCGCCGGCTTTCGTTGCAGCAGATCGCGCATGGCGAGCGCATCGTGGAACGACGTGCTTTGATAGCCGAGCATGATGTCGTCGGCGCCGGGAACGCCCATCACGAAATTGACTCCCGATGCGGTGAGCAGCGCGAGCAGCGCATCGGCGTCGTCCTGGTCGGCTTGCGCATGATTGGTGTAGCAGACGTCGACGCCCATCGGCAGGCCGAGAATCTTGCCGCAGAAATGATCCTCCAGCCCGGCGCGCGCGATCTGCTTGCCGTCATAGAGATATTCGGGACCGATGAAACCGACAACGCTGTTGACCAGCAAGGGCCGGAAGGCGCGGGCGACCGCGTAAGCGCGCGCTTCCAGTGTCTGCTGATCGACGCCATGATGCGCATTGGCCGACAGCGCCGAACCCTGGCCGGTCTCGAAATACATGACGTTGTCGCCGACGGTGCCGCGCCTCAGCGAAAGAGTTGCATCATGCGCTTCCTTCAGCAAACCAAGATCGATGCCGAAGCTTTTGTTGGCGGCTTGCGTGCCGGCGATCGACTGAAACGTCAGATCGACGGGCGAGCCTTTGCCGATCAGGTCGAGCGTCGTGGTGACATGGGCGAGCACGCAAGTTTGCGTCGGGATGTCGAGCCGGGCGCGGATTTCGTCGAGCATCGACAACAAAGCATGCGCGCGGTCGGGGCTGTCGGTCGCCGGATTGATGCCAATGACGGCATCTCCCGCGCCGAGCAGCAAGCCATCGAGGATGCTGGCGGCGATGCCACGCGCGTCGTCGGTCGGATGGTTCGGCTGCAGGCGCACCGAGAGGCGGCCGGGCAGGCCGATCGTATCGCGGAACCGCGTCACCACCGTGCACTTCGCCGCCATGATCATCAAGTCTTGCAGGCGGCTGATCTTGGCGACGGCGGCGGCCATTTCCGGGGTCAGGCCGGGCGCCAGGGTCGTGAGGACAGAAGACGTGGCGTGGTCGGACAGGAGAAAGTCGCGCAAGGCCCCGACCGTCAGATGCGAGACCGAAGCGAAGGCGGACTTGTCGTGGCTGTCGATTATCAGCCGGGTGACCTCATCATCCTCATAAGGGACGACGGCTTCCTTGAGGAAGGTGGTGAGCGGCAGATCGGCGAGCGCGAATTGCGCCGCCACCCGCTCTTCGCCGCTTTCCGCGATCAGACCGGCCAGCGCGTCGCCACTGCGCGCCGGCGTCGCCTTGGCCAGCAAGGTTTTAAGATCGCGAAAGACGTAACGGTGCGCGCCGACGGTCACAGCATACATCGAGGGCCCCGTTTGCAATCCATTCGGATGGAGTCGGGGCCCACTATAGCGGAAACGCCGCAGCTAAGGCGTTGGCTGTGTCGGCAAGCCAGAAGACGGCAACAGCGGCCTAGTAGCCGCGCCGCCGCTCCTTCTTGGCCGACTTGCGCGCGGCATAGCGCGCGTCGCGGGCGGCCTTCTGTTCGGCCAGCAGCGCCTCCTCGGCGGCTTGCTTTTCGGTAGCGATCAGGGCTTCAAGCTCGGCCGCTTCGGCCTTGGTCTTGGCCTGGCGCTCGGCTTCGGCGGCGGCAAGAACGGCCAGTTCGGCCTCGCGTACCTTGCGGGCGGCTTCGCGCTCGGCCATGCGTGCGTCGCGCGCCTCGGCAATGGCGAGACGCTTGAGACGCTGTTCTTCGAGGGTCGGATCCTGGGCGGCGGCTTTGAATTTCTCCAGCATCGCCTTTTTCACGGCGGCGGCGTTATTCCGACGTTCCAGAACGTCGGGGCTTCTAAATGAGGGCAAGTGATTCTCCTGAGGGGGGACAGTCCGCCGCTTATATGGCGCGCCGGAGCCCATTCTTCAACACCATTGGCGTCGATTTAAAAGATTTTAACCCGATACCGTCCCGGTTGGGTTAGCGCGCTATTTCACGCCTTCAGGTATTTGTCGAAAAACGCCTTGGTGTCGGCAAAGGCCTGACGCTGCACGGCGTCGGGTTTGTAAGTACCGTCGGCCTCGCGGACGGGATAGATGAAGCCGTGCAAATCGTGGTCGTAGCTTTTCCAGATCGCGTCCTTGCCCATTTCGTGCAGCAGATCGTAGCTGACGCGGAAAATACCCTGCAATTCGTCGTCGTCGCGTCCCTGCACGAAAAACGGCGTGTCGATCGGCGCGACGCGGGCGCGGGCGACATCCTCGGTAATGCGCGGGCGGACCTTGGTGGCCTCGCGCATCAGCATCTTTTCGACGTTCAGCAGGCCGGTCTTGGGATCTACATGAGCGGTTTCGTCCGGGCGTAGCCGGAGAAATTCGTGGCTGGCCGGCTCGCTGGCGACGAAACATTTGAAGCCGTGATATTCGGACGCGATCTTGAGCGCCATTTCGCCGCCGTGGCTGACGCCGATATAGCCGAGCCTGTCGCTGTCGATGAACGGCAATGTCTTGCAATATTCGGCGACGGCGATGGCGTCCTCGTATTCGAGCGGGCCGCGATTGAACAACTGGCGGTGCTGGCGTCCCGACTGGATCAGTTTGCCGATTCTGTCATAGGCGTAGTCGACCTCGGCGCGGTAACGCATCCAGGCGACCGCGTAGCCGGCATCGAGCAACTGGTCCTGGGTCCAGCTCTTGGTATCGATGTGATCGCGCAGCATGGTCATGCCGCCGCCGCCATTTCCGGTGGCGAAAAGGATCAGCGGGAAGGGACCGCTGCCTTCCGGTTTGCGCATGCCGATCGGGATATAGGCGCCGTCGACCATCTCGATATACATGAGATCGACCGGATAGCGCGAACCGGGCACCGGCACGGTGACGACCACATGTGCGGGATCGAGAGAAGCAACGGACGCGCTCATGGGGGACGCGCTCATGGGGACAGCCTCGTGCGAGTAACGGGAGGCGCAGTGTCCCGTTTTTTTCGCCGCGCACAAGCCGGGTCGCTCGGGTTCCCGTTCGACGTCAAAGCGGTCCGCGCGCAACGCGCGCGCGAACCGGCGATGACATAAAACGCTAGAGGTGGGCCTCCTCGAACGCATTCACCCACATGGCGCAGATACCGGAGCGGACAATGTCGCCGCGGGTGAACTCGATCACCGGCACCGGCAGGTTCTGCGTTTCGATCAGTTGAATGACCGTGCGCAGACCGCTGTCGCTGGGCAGATCGCACTGGCTGATGTCGCCATTGATAACGACCGTGCAGTCCTCGCCGATGCGGGTGAGGAAGGTCTTGATCTCGGCCGGCGTCGCGTTCTGCGCTTCGTCGAGCAGGACGAATGCGTTTTTCCACGAGCGCCCGCGCATCACCTCGAACGGCACCAGTTCGATGGAGCCGTTCTTGAGCGCGATGTCGTAGGCCGCCTTGCCGATGCGCTCCTTGATCGCTTCGGCAACAGGAGCCGCCCAAGGCGCGAACTTGTCCTCAAGCGAACCGGGGAAGTAGCCGAGCGAGCGGCCGCAGGGCACGTTCGGGCGCGTCAGGATGATCTTGTCGATGCGGCGGTTGCGGAACAGATCGGCGGCGTGCGTGGCGGCGATCCAGGTCTTGCCGGTACCGGCGGGGCCGAGAACGATCACCTGAGGGCATTTACGCAGCGCGTCGAGATAGTCGGCCTGGGTGGGATTGAGGGCCTTGATCGGCGGCAGCACCCTTTCTGTTTCGAACTTGCTGTGCTGAAAATTGATAATCTCGGCTGAACCGGACAAACGATCATTGCGGCGTCTCTTCTTGTTCAGGTTCTTACCCAAGGCCGACTCCTTCTTGTGGACTGCAAGGGACACACGGGGAACGCTCGACACCAAACCGCCAAATGACGGCATCTCAGACATGAGCTGAGATGCATCGAACGTGCCAAGTGGGAGCTGGGGGTAAGCGTTTGAGGCGGCAGGACAACCGGCGTCCGGGAGTACATTGGTCCCGCGTGACCCGGTCAACGTATCGATCCGAAATCGACCAACCGCCATGCCGCTAAAGCTAGGCGATTCGCATGACGGATTCTTAAAAAAATCGCGGCGAACGACGGCGGTCCACCGTCAGGCTTTGCCGTCCAACAAGACTGACAGCCGGTTAGAATTACCGCCAAGGCAATTTATTTGACGCCGATCAAGGCGCGGCGGCCGCTGAACTGCCCGAATGACGCAAAGCCAAGACAAGTTAAACCAAGACAAGGCAAGCCAAGAAAACGGCTGGGCGAGGGGGCAAGGATGGCATCGATTTCCGGCAAGACCGATCCCGTGGTGCGGCGCATCAGCGCGACCGACGTGACCGATGCGCTCGGCAAGGGTCTGCGCGACTTCCAGGCCATGCCGCTTTACGGAATGATGCTGGGCGCTCTGTTTGCCGCCGGCGGCAGCATGGTCGTGCTGACGACCACGGCCTTCGGCATGAGTTACCTGTCGTATCCGCTGGCCGCCGGCTTCGTGCTGATCGGTCCTTTCGCGGCGATCTTTCTTTACGAACTCAGCCGCCGCCGCGAAAGCGGGCGCGACATCAAACTGCTCGATATCGGCAGGACGGTGTTCGGCCGCGGTGAAATCGGCTGGATGGCCTTCGTCACCATTTTCATTTTTGTCGTCTGGATTTATCAGGTCCGCCTGTGGATGGTGCTGCTGCTCGGCCTGCACGCATCGTTCGCGAGCCTTCAGCAATTCATCGCGGTGGTGCTGACCACCAATGAAGGCCTGGTGTTCCTGCTGATCGGTAACGTGGTCGGCGCGGTGCTATCGCTGGTGCTGTTCTCGCTGACCGTGGTGTCGTTTCCGCTGCTGCTCGACCGCGACGTCGATTTCATTACCGCAATGATCACCAGCGTGCGCGCGGTGGTGATGAGCCCGCTGCCGATGATTGGCTGGGCGGCGGTGATCGTCGTGCTGATGATCGTCTCGTGCCTGCCGTATTTTCTCGGCCTCGTGGTGACCTTGCCGATCCTCGGCCACACCACCTGGCATCTGTACCGGCGCATCGTCGCGCCGGTCGTCTCGCCTTAGCATCAGCTCTTGTTCAGGCCGCAATATCTTTGCGTGCCATTGTCCCAGCAGCCGGTTTTCAAACAGTACGACAAACGCGTGCCGCAGCCGGTGGCGCAGACCGACACGGCGACGCGCGCGGCTTTCTTGCAATTCGTCAGGCAGGCCTTTTCCTCACCGCTGCATTTCATCGGCTCGGCATAGGCCGCCGGCGCGCCGACGAGGGCGACGGCCAGGAGCAGAGCTGCGAACAACTTGCGGGCGGTTCCATTCATGCGTGACAGCCATAGCTGAGTCGGCGACGCCGTTTAACAACTCTTAACGTTAAGGACTGCATAGTTTTCCCGAACAAAGGCTTGCGCGCCGGTGTGGCGCGAGTGGCCGTGGCGTGTCTTTTTGTTGAGTTCGGGTAAGCGTAGATGGCGTATCGGACCGCGACGTTTGACGGCGTAGCTTCCTATGAGGGCCGCCGGGTCGCGTCTGGAACCAAACGCGGCGTGCTGCGCGCGCTTATCCGCCATTTCTTCCTCGCCATCGCCGCGGTTGCCACGGTCGGCCTGACCGGCGCGACAGCCATCGTCGCGTCCGGCTGGTTCCTCGGCACCGCCGTCGTCACCAATCCTTATGCCGCGATCCCGGCACGCTCCGGACCCGGCAGGCTGGCGCTGGCCGATCCGGCGGCGACAGGAGCGCTGCAAACCAATTTCGAAACCGCTTGGGCACGCACGTCCGGCACGGCGCAATATATGGCGCATGGCAGGCCGCTGATCGTCGAGGTGCCGGAAAGTCAGCCGGTAATCGCCGCGACGCCCGCGGCGGCGCCTGAACCTGCGCAAATCGTCAGTCTCGATGCACCGGCGGTATCGCCGGCTTCTTTGCCGATGTTGCGGTCGATCCTGCCGGCGCCATCGCTGGCCCGCGCGCCGATCGAGCCGCCGGCTGCGAAAGTTGCCAACGCGCCGCCGATGACCGTCCCGTCGATGGGCGCCACGCCCGACCGGCACGGCCTGACACAGGAAGCCCACAATAAAGAGCCGGCCATCGCCGACGCGGACATTCGCACCGCCGTCTATGACATCGCCGCCAAGACGGTCTATCTGCCGAACGGCTCGAGGCTCGAAGCGCATTCCGGCCTTGGCGAAAGGATGGACGACCCGCGCCACATCAAGCTGCGCATGCGCGGGCCAACGCCGCCGAACGTCTACGACCTGACGCTTCGCGAAAAACTGTTTCACGGCGTGCAGGCCATCCGCCTCAATCCGGTCGACCGCGACAGGATGTACGGCCGCGACGGCATGCTGGCGCATACCTACATGCTCGGGCCGAACGGCCAGTCGAATGGCTGCGTCTCGTTCAAGAACTACGACAAGTTCCTGCAAGCCTTCCTGAAGGGCGAGGTCGACCGTCTCGTCGTCGTCGGCGAACTCGGCAATACGTCGTGGCGCACCGCGGCCCGACAAGCCGGCCCGCGGCCCGGCCCGCCGCGCCGCTATGCGGCCTATAGCGAAGCGCGGGAAGCGCCGAAGTCCGAGCGCAGCTTCTGGACGTGGTAATCGGCATGGACGCGGGCGGGCAGGCGCGCTTGCCCCGGCGGCTGGCGGTTGTTACCTAACCCCCGGACTCAAGAAGCCTTGGCCGGATTTTTCGGCCCTTCCCCTTCGTCGAAAAGCCGAAAATGCCCGCAAAAGCTCCATTTTACATTACCACCGCCATTTCCTACCCCAACGGCGTGCCGCATATCGGCCACGCTTATGAGGCGATCGCGACCGACGCCATTGCCCGCTTCATGCGGCTGGACGGCTACGATGTCTATTTCCTGACCGGCACCGACGAGCACGGCCAGAAGATGCAGCAGACCGCCGCCAAGGAGGGCCTGACCGCACGCCAGTTGCGCGACCGCAATGTGCCGCGCTTCGAGGCGATGGTGAAAGCCATGGGCTGCTCGAACGACGATTTCATCCACACGACCGAGGAACGTCACTACCGCGCGTCGGAGGAAATCTGGCGCCGCATGGAGAAGAACGGCGACATCTACCTCGACAAATATGCCGGCTGGTATTCGGTGCGCGACGAGGCCTATTACGCCGAGGACGAGACGCATCTCAACGAGCACAAGGTGCGCCTCGCCACCAAGACCGGCACGCCGGTCGAATGGGTCGAGGAGGAGAGTTACTTCTTCAAGCTGTCGGCCTATCAGGACAAGTTGCTGAAGCTCTATGCCGATGTGCCAGACTTCGTGCTGCCGAAGGAACGGCTCAATGAAGTGGCAAGCTTCGTCAAAGGGGGCTTAAAGGATCTGTCGCTGTCGCGCACGACCTTCGACTGGGGCATTCCGGTGCCCGGCAATCCGAAGCACATCATGTATGTCTGGGTCGACGCCCTGACCAATTACATCACCGGCGTTGGCTTTCCTGACGACAACAGCGACATGTTCAAGCGCTATTGGCCGGCGGCCCTGCACGTCATCGGCAAGGATATCGTGCGTTTCCACGCGGTGTATTGGCCTGCCTTCCTGATGTCGGCCGGTGTTGCCGTACCGAAGCGGATTTTCTCGCACGGCTTTCTGTTCAACCGCGGTGAGAAAATGTCGAAGTCGGTCGGCAATGTGATCGATCCCTTCACCATGGTGGAGGCCTATGGCCTCGACCCGCTGCGCTTTTTCTTTCTACGCGAAATTCCGTTCGGCCAGGACGGCAGTTACAGCCACGAGGCGATCGTCAACCGCATCAATGCCGATCTCGCCAACGATCTCGGCAATCTGGCTCAGCGCTCGCTGTCGATGGTCGGCAAGGCCTTCGGCGGGGTGTTGCCGGCGCCGGCTGAGTTCACGCCGGAGGATCAAACTATCTTGGCGGCGGCCGACGCCATGATCGGCGTCGCGCGCGAGCATATGAAGACGCAACAATTGCACCAGGTGCTCAACGCGGTCTGGTCGGTGGTCGCCGACGCCAACCGCTATTTCGCTTCGGAGCAGCCCTGGGCCAAGGCCAAGACCGATCCGCAGCGGCAGGGGACGATCCTCTATGTCACCGCGGAAATCATCCGGCAGGTGAGCCTGATGGCGCAGCCCTTCATGCCGACGGCTTCCGGCAAGTTGCTCGATCTGCTTGGCGTGCCGGCGGCGGAACGCGACTTCACCGCGCTCGAAGGCGGCAAGCGGCTGGCCTCGGGCGTTCAATTGCCGGCGCCACAGGGTGTCTTCCCGCGCTATATTGAGCCGGAAACGGCGGAAGCAGAAAAGCCTGCCAAGCCAGCAAAACCGCCTAAACCTGCGAAGGCGTGACGATGCTGGTCGACAGCCACTGCCACCTCGATTTTCCGGAATTCGCGCCAGAACTGGACGCCATCGTCGCGCGCGCGCGTGCCGCCGGCATCGGCCGCATGGTGACGATCTCGACGCGCGTGCGCAAGCTGCCGCAGGTGCTGGCGGTCGCCGAAAAATATCCTGACATCTTCTGCTCGGTCGGCACGCATCCGCATAATGCCCATGAGGAACTCGACATCGACACGGCGCAGCTCATTGCGCTGAGCAAGCATCCGAAGATCGTCGCCATCGGCGAGGCGGGGCTCGACTATCACTACGACAAGAGCCCGCGCGACGCGCAAGAAGCAGGCTTTCGCCAGCATATCGCCGCCGCGCGCCAGACCGGATTGCCCTTGGTCATTCATGCGCGCGAGGCTGACGCCGACATGGCGCGCATTCTGGTCGAGGAAACGGAGAAGGGCGCCTTCCCGGCTGTTTTGCATTGCTATACCGGCGGCCGCGATCTCGCCTTCGAGGCCATCGAACTCGGTCTCTATATCGGCTTTACCGGCATCATGACGTTCAAGAACGGTCAGGACTTGCGCGACCTCGCGGCGGACTTGCCGGCGCATCGCATATTGGTTGAAACCGATGCGCCGTTTCTGGCGCCGCTGCCTTATCGGGGAAAACGCAACGAGCCGTCCTACGTGGTCGAAACAGCCAAAGTGCTGGCGCAGGTGCGCGGCATCGATGCCGATGAAATCGCGCGGCAGACCACGGAAAACTTCTTTCGGCTGTTTTCCAAAGTGCCAAAAACCCTGGCGGACGCCGCATGAGCCTGCGTTTCACCCTTCTCGGCTGCGGCTCGTCGATGGGCGTACCACGCGCAGCGCTCGGCTGGGGCGATTGCGACCCGGCCGAACCGAAGAACCGGCGGCGGCGCTGCGCGTTGTTGGTTGAGCGCGCGAATGCGAGTGGCCAGGTGACGCGCGTTCTTGTCGACGCCGGCCCGGACTTGCGCGAGCAACTGATCGGCGCCCATGTCGACTGGATCGACGGCGTCCTGATCACGCATGAACACGCCGACCACACGCACGGCCTCGACGATCTGCGGCCGCTGTTCGTCCACAAGCGCCGCCGCGTCGACGTCTATATGGACGATGAGACGTCGCGGATGATGAATATCCGCTTCGGCTATTGCTTCCATACGCCGGCCGGCAGCCAATACCCGCCGATCCTGAAAGAGCACCGGCTGGTGCCCGGAAAGCCTGTGACCATTCAAGGGGAGGGAGGCCCGATCGAGGTGCTGCCGGTCCTGCAAAACCATGGCGACATCGACTCGCTTGGCTTTCGCTTCGGCAATGTGGCCTATTCGACCGACCTTAAGCGGCTTTCGAACGAAAGCGTCGCGGCGCTCGAGGGCCTCGATATCTGGATCGTCGACGCGCTGCGCCGGTCGCCGCATCCGAGCCATTTCAATCTGCCCGAGACGCTGGAATGGATCGAGCGCATTGCACCGAAGCGCGCTATCCTGACCGACATGCACACCGATATGGATTACGCGACGCTGCGCGCCGAATTGCCGGCGCATATCGAGCCGGCCTTTGACGGCATGTCTTTCGATATATCGACGATATGATCCGGCGCTTATAGAACAAGTGCCTTTGCCCGAACGGCCGTCAAGCGCGTTTTTGCGCCGCGATTGCCGTGAGCCGCTGCAGGCATAAGATTCCGATAAGCGTGAGTTGAGGATAGATGGCGAAGAAATATCGCGGTTGCGCGGCAGTCATGACGCTGATGCCGCCAATGTAGATCTGGCACATTACCGAGAAAAAGCCCGCGACAACGAGAAGGTTGGTCGACGTGGCGCCGCCGCGGATGAGCATGATTACAAAATAGATCGCTAAAAATAGTGTCCCGATGCCGGCGAAAATTGCCGGCAGAAAATTCGGGATGCTGAACAGCGATGCCTTCGGAAAATAGATGTCCTCCTTGACGAATTCGGTCAGCGGTATCGTCCCGAAGGACTTTGAATAGGCATTGATGGATTTTGCAAATGGCGGGAAATTTGGCGCGACCAGCGACCAATACCCAAGGTAATGAGTCATGACCAGCTTGATCAACCCATCCGGGTTTTGAACGAAAACCTGTTTCGCGAATTCCTTGCGGAATGTTGATTCTGTAATGCCGGCCGCGGCGGCGGCATTTTTAATATCGCCGGCCATGACGTGGAACAGGGCCGCATTTTCATAGCTTGCTTCGATGACCGCCCGCGCCGGCAGGGCGGGCATATTGTCCAAATAGGCATGGACCGGCTCGTATACCTTGCTCAAGCGAGAGCCAATCGATGCAAATTGCGCTGCGCTCGGCCCGTCGTACTTCATGTCGCTTCGCACGAGCATCGCCGACTGCGCCAGCATCGTGTACGACATATAGCTATAAATCTCGGTATCCGTGGCCGCCAGGCGATGGACCGACATGTGAACCACACGATCGACCAGAATCGCAGCGCTCGCCGGAATGACCATAGCCACAAAAACGACAAGGGCGCGCGCGGTTACGGGCCTGCGCGCAATCCAATAGGCCAACGGCAGCATGGGCAGCAAGACGACGGCAGCGGGGCGAATGCCGATCAAGATACCGATGCTCAGCGAGGCCCATGCGAGATCGACGATGCGCTGCCTTTTGAAGAATTCAAGCAGGGCTGCGATAAGCAAATAGGTGCCGGAAAAATAGAGCGATTCTGCCTGGATCACATGGTGGTAAGAACTGAAATACGGATGTGCCTGCAGCAACACGAAGAGGCCCGCAAGCCAAAGCGGTCCGCCCGATCGCCGCAGGGCAACCACGCAAAAGAATAATGCGAAAGCGGAGATCGTCAACTGCACGGTCACGATTTTCGGAATCGACAACCCTGCTGCTTTGAGCGCCGCCAGGAACACCGGATAGAATGTTGTCCTTAACGGCGAGAACTCGAGGTAGCCGCCGCTATCCGGTGACATCGTGTCGTAATAGGACGGCCACAATAAAACGAATATCAGATAACATGCACAAAAAAGTGCTGAGGTAACGACGATGTCGTTCCTTGCCGAGCGAATCCAATTTTGCATGGAATTTAAACTACCAATTGTTGCCGTTCGTATCCTAAGGGCGGTCGCCCACATGTGGGTATTTTATTTCGCGAGACGCCCGACATAACGGAGCGCTCCGTGTTGGCGCGCCCAAGCGCGTTACCGATCCGCATTCGCTCAGAGTGGCAACTGCGATATTATTCACGATCGCAGGCCCGAACGCCAGATTGATTGTGGGTCAATTTGCCGACGACGGAAAATGCTAGGTATGGCTGGCATGGCCAGAAACACCAACCCCAAACCGGATGACGCTGAACTATCCAGGCGTTTCATAGACGCCGCTTGCGCGCCGGCGGCAAGGCCGATGAAACGGGAACGGGTCTGTCTCGTGAAACATCGTCTCAAAATATTCCATAATATGTCTTATGCGAATTGTGTGTTTTGGCTCGGATTTGGGCGTTAGCTATCGTTTGCCGGACACCCCGCGCCCAAAGCCGGCAATGCCGGTCCAGGCTATGCCGAGGTGGCGCGGGCCGACTTGATCAAATTCCGGTACCACGCGAACGACGCTTTGGGGGTCCGCTTCTGGGTCGCGTAATCGATATAGGTCAATCCGAAGCGCACCCCGTAACCGGAATCCCATTCGAAATTATCGAGCAGCGACCAGATGAAATAGCCCCGAATGTCTGCGCCGGCAGCGGCCGCCTCGCCGAGCGCGCCGGCATAGGCTGTCAAAAACGCGATGCGGTTCTCGTCGTTGATTGCGCCGGCCACGTCGGGCTTGTCGAAAGCGCCGAAGCCGTTTTCCATCACATAGACCGGCAGCGCGTAGTTTTTGGCGACTGTTATAATGGTGTCCCTAAACGCGTCCGGTTCGATCATCCAGCCGATCGGCGTCTGCGCAATGCCGGCCGGCTTATCGCCGAACTGCCAGCCAAGGCGCGCACTTGCATCGGCTTTGATATAGCTCGGCCCGTAATGGTTGAGACCGAACCAGTCGAGCGGCCGGTGAATGCGCGCAAGATCTCCCGGCTGAATGTATGGCTCCATCGCCTCTTGCATGGGTGTCGGATAGGCGCCGAGGCATTGCGGATCGGGAAATGCCTGGTTCCAATAAACTCCGCACACCTGCGCCGCTTGCGCATCGGCCGGCGTTGACGGCAGGCAGGGCTGGCAATTGTGGATGGCGCCAATCAAACTGCCGGCCACGCGGTCGCGTAGCGCATCGACCGCGGCGCCATGGGCGAGATTCACGTTGTGGATGCACCGATGGAACGTGTCTATGCTCCGCATGTCGCGCTCGCCACCGCCGGTGGCCTGCGCGAATATCGTGAAGATCGACGGCTCATTGAACGTGGCAAAGCGCTTTACGCGGTCGCCGTATCGGATTGCGACCAGCGCGGCGTAGTCGGCAAACCACCCTGCGGTGTCCCTGTTTGTCCAGCCGCCGAGGTCGTCGAGCGCCTGCGGCATATCCCAGTGATAGAGGCATAGCCACGGTTCGATGCCTGCCGCCAGGATCGCGTCGATCAGCCGGTCGTAAAAAGCCAGGCCGGGCTCGTTCGGCGCCCCTCGCCCCTGCGGCAGAAGTCGCGGCCACGCTACCGAAAAGCGATAGGCCTGAACGCCGAGCCGTTGCATCAGGCCGATATCCTCGGGATAACGGTGGTAATGGTCGCAGGCGATGTCGCCGGTGTCCTTGTTGGCGATTTGCCCCTTCAGGCCGTAGGTATCCCAGACGCTAAGCCCCCGGCCGTCCTCGCGCGTCGCGCCTTCAATCTGAAATGCTGACGTCGATACGCCCCAGATGAAATCTCGCCGCAAGGCCGCGGTCGCGGCAGGCAGCGGAGCGGTGGCGAGACGATTTCCCGCTGGGGTGGCCAGGCCTTCATTTGGAACCATGGATAGCCCTCGTAAGCGGCCCGTCGTATTGCTTGCAAGCTAACCCTGAATCGCGGGAGCCTGTTGAGACAGGTCAATCTCCTGTGCGGAACAGAAGAAACGCCCGGCAAAATGACGGGAAGGCCAATAGTTTGCTAGGATCGGATTGCCGTCCGCCCTCGCTCGCAAGCCGGCTCAAGACTATCTTCAGACCCCTTCCAAGAAGCCACGGCCCTTTGAAACCATCCCGCGATATCGTCCGGCTGATCGAGATCATGGCGGCGCTGCGCACGCCCGGCAGCGGCTGTCCGTGGGACCTGGAGCAGGATTTCGGCACGATCGCGCCTTACACGATCGAGGAAGCCTATGAGGTCGCCGACGCCATTGCGCGGAGCGATCTGGCCGATCTGCGCGACGAGCTCGGCGACCTGCTGCTCCAGGTCGTGTTCCACGCGCGCATGGCCGAGGAACAAGGCGCCTTCGATTTTGGCGGCGTTGTTGACGCCATCACCACGAAGATGATCCGCCGTCATCCGCATGTCTTTGCCGACGCCGAGGGCCATACCGCGGCGGCAGTCAAAGGCATGTGGGAAAAGATCAAGGCCAAGGAAAAGGCCGAGAAGCAATCCGGCGAGGCCGCCTCGTCATCGAGCGCGTCCTTGAGTGCCCTCGATGGCGTGCCGCTCGCCCTGCCCGCATTGACCCGCGCGCTCAAGCTGCAACAGAAGGCCGGCCGCGTCGGCTTCGACTGGAACGATCCGCGCGCGGTGTTGGCGAAAATCCGCGAGGAAGCCGACGAGATCGAAGCCGAACTTGACGCAGCCGAACTCAACCCGGCCAGCAAGAGCAAGGCGGCGGCCGAAGTCGGCGATCTTCTGTTCGCCGTGGTCAACCTCGCCCGGCATTTGAGCGCCGATCCGGAAGCGATCCTGCGCGCGACCAACGACAAATTCGCGCGGCGCTTCCAGTCGATCGAGCGCGCGCTTGCCGCGCGCAGCAAGCGGCCGGAAGATGCGACGCTGGCCGAGATGGATGCGTTATGGGATGCGGCGAAAGCGCAGGAAAAGCAGGCCGAGTCATGAGCGATAATCGGGTGATCATTGCCGGCGGCGGCATTGGCGGGCTGGCGACGGCGCTGACGTTGCATCAGATCGGCGTGCCTTGCGTGGTCTATGAGGCGGTGCGCGAGATGCGGCCGCTCGGCGTTGGCATCAATTTGCAACCCAATGCCGTGCGCGAACTCTACGACCTCGGTATTGCCAGCGACGATCTCGACCGCATCGGCCTGCCGGCCAAGGAATGGGCGTTGGTCGGTCTGAACGGCAACGACATCTATACCGAGACGCGCGGCTTGCTCGCCGGCTACAACTGGCCGCAATATGCGGTGCATCGCGGCCAATTGCATATGCTGCTGCATCGGCTCGCGGTCGAGCGGATCGGCGCGGACGCGGTGCGGCTCGCCAGCCGTGTCACCGGCTACCGCAAAATTTCCAACGGTAGCGTCACCGCGCTCATCGAGCACGCCGACGGCGTGACTTCGGAGATGACCGGCCCGCTGCTGATTGGCGCCGACGGCATCCACTCCGCCGTGCGCGCGCAGATGCACCCGGCCCAGCCGCCAATCCATTGGGGCGGCGCGATCATGTGGCGCGGCACGACGCAGGCCAAACCAATCCGCACCGGCGCATCCTTCGTCGGTCTCGGCACGCATCGCCAGCGCATGGTGTTCTATCCGATTTCGCAGCCCGATCCGAAAACCGGACTATCGACGATCAACTGGATCGCCGAAGTCACGCTGGATAACAGCGACGGCTGGAAACAGCGCGGCTGGTTCCGCGAAGTGGGCGTCGAGGATTTCGTGCATCATTTCGACAACTGGGTGTGGGACTGGCTCGACGTGCCAGCCTTCATCAAACAGGCCGACGGCGCGTTCGAGAATCCGATGATTGACCGCGATCCGGTGCCGACCTGGTGCGACGGTCCGGTGGCGCTGATGGGCGACGCCGCGCATGCCATGTATCCGACCGGCTCCAACGGCGCGAGCCAGGCCATTGTCGATGCGCGCGTGCTCGGCGCCTGCATGATCGCGCATGGCGTGACGCCAGCGGCGCTTGCCGCTTACGACGCGCAGCTGTGCGGGCCGATCTCGCAGCTCATTTTGCGCAACCGTGGCGCCGGGCCTTTCGGCCTCTTGAACATGGTGGATGAACGCTGCGGCGGGACGTTCGAAAACATCGACGATGTCGTGCCGGCGAAAGAACGCACCGACTTCATGGCCGGCTATAAGGCCGCCGCCGGCTTTGCCATCGAGAAGCTCAACAGTGCGCCGCGGACGATTGCGCAAGGCGCGCGCGTGGGCTGACGGCTGTCAGACGGTGAACTTCGCCCGCACCCGCGCCGCCTGATCGGGGTCGGCGCGCACGGTGACGGCGAGCTTGCCGTGTTCATCCATATCCTTGGACAGCACTTCGGCGTGGCGATAGAGCCAGCTAAGCCCTGCGCCATCCGACGGATCGAGCGAAAGTTCGATGGTCTGGCGCTTTTCCGCCAGCCGCGTCTCGACCGCGCCGATCAGCCGCTCGACGCCCTCGCCGGTTATCGCCGACACCGCGACTGGACGGCGCTCGGCGGGCGCACGCTCGACCAGATTGAGAATGCGCTCGCGGCCATTGGCGTCGAGGCGGTCGATCTTGTTCCAGACTTCGACGATGCGGCGGTCTTCCGGCGCGATGCCGAGTTCGCTCAGAACTTTCTCGACGTCGTGCGACTGCGCGCTGGTATCTTCGTGCGACAGATCGCGTACGTGCAAGATGACATCGGCCTCGATGACTTCTTCCAACGTGGCACGGAACGCTGCGACCAGAGTGGTCGGCAGATCGGAAATGAAGCCGACGGTGTCGGAGAGGATAATGCGATTACCGTGCGGCAGATCGACCGCGCGCATGGTCGGATCGAGCGTGGCAAACAGCATGTCGGCAGATAGCACGCTCGCCGTCGTCATGCGATTGAACAGCGTCGACTTGCCGGCATTGGTATAGCCGACCAGTGCGACGATCGGATAGGGCGTGCGCTTGCGCGAGTCGCGGTGCAGCTTGCGGGTGCGCTTGACCTTGTCGAGATCGACCTCGATGCGGGCGATGCGTTCTTCCAGCATGCGGCGATCCGCCTCGATCTGCGTTTCGCCGGGACCGCCGAGAAAGCCGAAGCCGCCGCGCTGGCGCTCAAGATGCGTCCACGAGCGGACCAGCCGGCCCTTCTGATAGGTCAGATGCGCATGCTCGACCTGCAGCGCGCCTTCGCGCGTGCGCGCGCGGCGGCCGAAGATTTCGAGAATGAGCCCGGTTCGGTCGATGACTTTCGCGCCCCAGGCCTTCTCCAGATTGCGCTGCTGCACCGGCGAGATCGCGCAATCCATGATGACGACGGAGGCTTCGAGCGACTTGGTCAGGCCGGCAATTTCGTCGACCTTGCCCTTGCCGACATAAGTTGGCGGCCGCACCGCGTGCAGCATGACGATGCCGCCCTGCACGACATCGAGATCGATGGCGCGGGCCAGCCCCATGGCTTCCTCGAGCCGCGCTTCCGGCGTGCGCGTGTCGCCGGCGGCGCGGCCGCCGCCGCGGCGCGTCGACGGATTCTTGATCCAAGGCTCGATGACGAGCGCGCGTCCGCTGCCCGAACCCGTGGGTGTCAGGACGTCCTTATCGCCGTCGCGCTCGCGCTGTTCCAACTATCTCACAATCCAAACAAGCGGGTCATCATCCGCAATCTTTTATTGCGCATGATCTTGTCCGAAAACCGGTTCCCACTTTTCGGGATCATGCGCGCTAAACCTTTTCCACCGCGAAGGGTTCTTCGCTGCCTTCGAACAACTGGATCGGGTGTCCCGGCATGATGGTCGAGATGGCGTGCTTGTAGACGAGCTGGGAATGTCCGTCGCGGCGCAACAGCACGCAGAAATTATCGAACCAGGTGACGACGCCCTGCAATTTCACGCCATTGACCAGAAATATGGTGAGCGGGATTTTTGCCTTGCGGACGTGATTGAGAAAAGTGTCTTGCAGGTTTTGTGCACGTTCGGCTGCCATGGCCTCGTTCCATTTTTTAGCTCGCATCTTAACGCGCGAGACA
>CAITJJ010000343.1 GCA_903892675.1 uncultured Hyphomicrobiales bacterium
GTCGGCTGCGTGCCGGTCTATCCGGCGCCGCTGTTGAATGTGCTGTCGCATCACGGACCGATCGCGCGCAACGTCACCGACGCGGCCTCTCTTATGTCGGCGATTGCGCGGCCCGATGCGCGCGACATGACGGCATTGACTGGCGAGCAAGCCGGCGATTATGGCGCCGGGTTGAATGACGGCGTCCGCGGCTGCCGCATCGCGCTATCGATGCGGCTCGGCCATGGCGACACGCTCGATCCCGATATCGAGGCGGCGGTGGCGCGAACCGCGCGTGTGCTGGAAGCGCAAGGCGCCGTCGTCGAGATCGCCGATCCGCCGCTCGATAGCGCGCTCGATCTGATCCGCGCGATGTGGTGGCCGGTGGCGGCGGCGATCGTCGATGGTGTGCCGGCGGCGCGGCGTGGTGACATGGACAAGGGCTTGCTGACGATCGCTGAGCGCGGTCGGGTGCTGACGACGACCGACTACCTCGTTGCTTTCGCCGCGCGCGCCGAGTTGCACAATGCGATGCGCGACTTCCATCGCCGCTACGATTTGCTGCTGACGCCGACCATGCCGGTGACGGCGCTTGAAGCGGGCGAGGAGATGCCGGCGGGTGGCGGCTTTGGCGACGACTGGCTGAACTGGTCGCCTTACACCTATCCGTTCAATCTGACCGGCCAGCCGGCAGCCTCGGTGCCATGCGGGCTGGCGAAGAACGGCCTGCCGATGGCGGCGCAACTGGTCGGGCGACTCGGCGAGGACGCTCTCGTGCTGCGGGCAAGCCGCGCCGTGGAGCAGGCGATGCCGATGCCGATGCCGATGCTAAATTCTCCTCGATAAAAGAATGACTTAGAGGAATTTACTCGACTTAATCCATGACTTGAGCAGATAGGGGTCATCCGCCCGTAGCCGGGCCGGCACTAATAGGCATCTCGCGCGCTTGAGTTCCGCCTTGGCCTCGACACCATCGGGCGCTGCAATGATAGTCGGTCTGTCGATTCCGGAGGTCGCCTCGCCATGCTTATGTCCGTCCGCGCTGTTCTTGCCGGCGTCGCCATCGCCGCTTTTCTGGCCCTCGGCGCAATCGCCGGCCATGCCGCCGACAAGGCTTACCACGACGACGATCTCGGCCAGGCGGCGATAAAGCTAGAAGCGCAAATCAAGACCGACGCCGGTGCGGTGACCAAACCGGCGGAGCAATTGCGTCGCGACGCCGACGCCGCGTTCCAGAAAAAGGACTTCCGGACCGGCATGACCGTGCTCGGTCAATTGGTGACCAGCGCGCCGAACGATGCCGCCGCCTGGCTGCGCCTGTCGCGCGCCGTATTGCAGATCCGGCCGCGCGACGACCGCGAGAAGGCGCTGCTGCTCGACCGCGCCTCGACCGCGGCCTACATCGCCTATACGCGCGCCAGCGAGAAGCCTCTGGAAAGCGAAAGCCTCGCCGTCCTCGGCCAGACATTGGCCAGCCGCAAGATGTGGCGGCCGGCGCTCGATACGTTGCGGCTGTCGCTCGACATGCGCGAGAACGCCGAGACGCGCGGCGACTATGAGAAGCTGCGCGCCGAGCATGGCTTCCGCATGCTCGATTACACGGTGGACAGCGACGCCGTGTCGCCGCGCGCCTGTTTCCAGTTTTCGGAAACGCTGCCCGGCAAGCGCACCGATTTTTCGCCTTATGTCGCCGTCGTTGGGCAGGATCGCCCGGCGGTGTCGGCCAACGACAAGCAGCTCTGCGTTGAAGGCCTCAGGCACGGCGAACGCTACGCCATCACCTTGCGCGCCGGATTGCCGTCGACCGTGCGCGAGACTTTGGCCAAGACCGCCGAGTTCACCATCTTCGTGCGCGACCGCAAGCCGTTCGCGCGCTTCTCCGGCAAGGCCTATGTGCTGCCGCGTGCCGGCCAGCGCGGCATTCCGGTTTTGAGCGTCAATACCGGAGCGGTGCTGTTGTCGGTCTATCGCGTCGGCGACCGCAACCTGATCGACACCGTTCTCGGCTACGACTTCCAGCGCAATTTGAGCCGCAACGAGGCGGAGCAACTGGCGTCTGAGCGCGGCAGCAAGGTGTGGAGCGGCGAACTCGCCGTCGAGCAGAAGCTCAATGCCGAAGTCGTCACTGCGTTTCCGGTCGATCAGGCGCTGACCGACCTCAAACCCGGCGTTTACGCGATGACCGCCGCGCCGAAGGAAGCGTTGACCCCTGACTACGACCAGTTGGCGACGCAATGGTTCATCGTCTCCGATTTCGGCCTGAGCGCCTATTCGGCGCAGGACGGCATCGACGTGTTCGTGCATTCGCTCGCCAGCGCGCAGGCTCTGCCGGGCACCGAGCTGCGGCTGATCGCGCGCAACAATGAAGTGCTGGCCATCAAGCCAAGTGACGCTAATGGCCGGGCTCATTTCGACGTCGGCCTGACGCGCGGTGAGGGCGGGCAGGCGCCGGCCGCGATCATTGCCAGCGGCAAAACCGACTATGCGTTTTTGAGTCTGAAATCGCCGGGCTTCGATCTGTCGGATCGCGGCGTGGCCGGCCGGCCGACGCCGATCGGTTACGATGCCTTCGTTTATACCGAGCGCGGCGTCTATCGCACCGGCGAGAGCGTGGCGATTACCGCACTGCTGCGCGACGCGCGCGGCGTCGCCGCGCCGAATGTGCCGGTGACCCTTGTGGTCGAGCGTCCCGACGGCGTCGATTATCGCCGTGTGGTCGTGCCCGATCAGGGTCTCGGCGGCCGCTCGCTGATCGTACCGATTGTCTCGACCGCTGCGACCGGCACATGGCGCGTGCGCGCTTATACCGATCCGAAGCGCCCGGCGATCGGTGAGACGACCTTCATGGTCGAGGACTACGTGCCCGACCGCGTCGAGTTCGAACTGACCACGGCTGCGAAGGTGTTGCCGCGCAAAGGCGCCGCGCAACTCAGCGTCGATGGCCGCTTTCTCTACGGCGCGCCCGGTTCCGGTCTGGAACTGAGTGGCGCGGTCAGCATCACGGCTGCCAAGGAACGGCCGGGCTTTGCCGGATACAGTTTTGGTCTTGCCGACGACGAGGTGACGGCGGTGCGTCAGGAACTGACCGACCTGCCGCAAACCGACGCCAGCGGCAAGGCAACGTTCCCGGTCGCGCTTGACGATGTGCCGGAAACATCGCGTCCGCTGGAGGCGACGATCACCGTCAGCATGGCGGAATCCGGCGGCCGCGCGGTTGAGCGCAAGTTGACGCTGCCGGTCATGACCGATGGGCATATGATCGGCGTCAAACCGGCGTTTTCCAGCCGTTCGCTCGCCGACGGCGCCAATGCCGATTTCGATGTGGTGGTCGCCGCAGCCGATGGCGCGACGCTTGAGCGCAAGGGTTTGAAATACGAACTGCTCAAGGTTGAGACCAGCTATCAGTGGTATCGGCAAAACGGCAATTGGGAGTTCGAGCCGGTCAAGCGCACCGAGCGCGTCGCCAACGGCACGCTCGACACCGCCGCCACCAAGGCGGCGCGGCTGTCGCTGCCGGTGAAGTGGGGCCGCTATCGTCTCGAAGTGTCGGAGGCTGGCAATGGCGCGGTGACGTCGCTGAGCTTCGACGCGGGGTTCTACGCCGAGTCCAGCGCCGAGACGCCGGACCTTCTCGAAGTCGCGCTCGACAAACCGGGTTACGCCAGCGGCGACACGATGAATGTCGCGGTGACGGCGACGAGTGCCGGCAAATTGACGCTCAATGTGTTCACTGACCGCCTGGTTGCCAGCCAGTCGCAGGATGTCGCGGCGGGCACCGCCAAGATCGTACTGCCGGTCGGCAAGGATTGGGGCACCGGCGCTTATCTGGTCGCCACCTTGCGCCGCCCGCTCGACGCGCCGGCGCAGCGCATGCCCGGGCGCGCCATCGGTGTGCAGTGGTTCTCGATCGATCGCGCCGCTCGCACTTTGGCGCTCGACATGAAACTGCCGCCGCAGATCAAGCCGGACAGCACGCTGAACATTCCCGTCAAGATCGGCGGACTGAAAGCCGGCGAAGCGGCGCGCATCGTCGTCGCCGCCGTCGATGTCGGCATTCTCAATCTGACCAATTACAAGCCGCCGGCGCCGGACGAGTATTATCTCGGCCAGCGCCGCCTGACCGCTGAGGTGCGTGATCTCTACGGGCAATTGATCGACGGCATGCAGGGTGTGCGCGGCGCAATCCGTTCCGGCGGCGATATCGGCGGCGGCGAATTGTCCGGCTCGCCGCCTTCACAAGCACCGTTGTCATTGTACTCAGGGATCGTCTCGGTTGGCGCCGATGGCACGGCCAATGTGTCGTTCGATATTCCGTCCTTTGCAGGCACTGTCCGTGTCATGGCCGTGGCCTGGAGCGGCGACAAGGTCGGCAAGGCCTCCGGCGACATCGTCGTGCGCGACAATGTCGTGCTGACGGCCACATTGCCCCGCTTCCTGCGCACCGGTGACCGCGGCGCAGTGCAGTTGGAACTGGATAATGTCGAAGGCGCCGCTGGCGATTACATGGTGACGGTTTCGACGGACGGCACGGTCAAGCGCGACGGCGACGGTCCGCAGAAGTTGACGCTTGCCGCCAAACAACGCGGAAGATTGTCGGTGCCGGTGACGGTGCAGAATTCCGGCGTCGGCACCGTGACGGTCAATGTCGCAGGGCCAAATGGCTTCACGCAGGCGCGCGCCTATGCGCTCGATGTGCGCCCGGCGACGCAACTGCTGACACGGCGCACCGTGCGCGCTTTGGCGGCCGGCGAGACGTTCACATTGTCCAAGGACCTGTTCGCAGATTTCGTGCCGGGCACCGGCCGCGTCGGCGTGTCGGTCGGCCTGTCGACCTCGCTCGACGTCGCGACCTTGCTCAACGAACTTGACCGCTATCCGTTTGGCTGCTCCGAGCAGATCACCAGCCGCGCGGTGGCGATGCTCTATGTCAACGAGTTGGCGGCGCAGGCGCGTCTGGCGCCCGACGGCGAGATCGATGCGCGCATCAAGGACGCGATTGCGCGGCTGACCGCGCGGCAGGGTTCGAACGGTTCGTTCGGCCTTTGGTCGGTCGGCGGCGACGATCCCTGGCTCGATGCTTACGTCACCGATTTCCTGACGCGCGCCAAGGAGAAGAAATTCGAGGTGCCGGCGCCGGCCTTTCAACTGGCCATCGACCGGTTGCGCAATTTCGTCGCCACCGCGCCGGAGCCGAGCAAGAACGGCGGCCGCGAACTCAGCTACGCGCTCTATGTGCTGGCGCGCAACGGCGCGGCGCCGGTCGGCGATCTGCGCTACATCGCCGACACCAAATTGAACGATCTGGCGACGCCGATCGCCAAGGCACAAATCGCCGCCGCGCTGTCGATGCTGGGCGACAAGGCGCGCGCCGACACAGTCTATCTGTCGGCGCTCAGCTCAATCGCGCCGGAGCCGAAGCTCGACATCGGCCGCACCGATTTCGGCTCGGCGCTGCGCGACGCGGCGGCCTTGGTGACGCTCGCCTCGGAAGGGCGCGCGCCGCAGGCGACGATCACGCAAGCGGTCGCGCGCGTCGACAGCGCGCGCAAGCTTGCGACTTATACCTCGACCCAGGAAAGCGCCTGGCTGGTGCTGGCGGCGCGGTCGCTGGCCGCGCAACTCAATGCGATTTCGCTGTCGGTCAATGGCGAGACGCGGACCGGCGCTTATTACCGCAGCCTCTCGGTCGATCAAATGGCGCAACCGATCGCTGTCGCCAACAGCGGCAACGGTACAGTGCAAGCGGTGGTGTCGGTGTCGGGCGCGCCTTTGACACCGGAGCCGACGGCGGAACGCGGCTTCAAGATCGAGCGCAAGTTTCACGATCTGGACGGTGACTTCGCCGACGTAGCCAAGGCGAAGCAGAATGAACGCTTCGTCGTGGTGCTGAAGATCACTGAATCGCAGCCGCAGTTCGGCCGCGTTATCGTCGCCGATTATCTGCCGGCCGGATTTGAGATCGACAATCCGCGCCTGGTGTCGTCGGGTGAGACCGGGACATTGGCGTGGATTGCTGATGCCGCGCCGCCGGTGAACGCCGAGTTCCGCGACGATCGTTTCAGCGCGGCGTTCGAACGCAAGGCGGATTCTGCCCCGGTGTTTACGGTCGCCTATGTGGTGCGGGCGGTGTCACCCGGCCGTTACGCGCTGCCGCAGGCCAAAGTCGAGGACATGTACCGCCCGGACCGCTTCGGCCGCACCGCGACAGGCACAGTCGAGATCGCAACCAAATGAAACGAGCGCGGTCCATCCTCGCGGCGTTTGGCGGCGCGGCGGTGCTCGCCGTTCTTGCCTGCGCGGGGTGGGTCTGGTCGCTGGGCCCGGCGCCGCTTGGCGTGGCCTTGCCGACATCGCATGTCGTGCTCGACCGCGACGGCCGGTTACTGCGCGCCTATGCGACCGAAGACGGCCGCTGGCGCTTGCGCGCGAGCGTCGAGGATGTCGATCCGCGCTTTATCAAATTGTTGCTGGCTTACGAGGATCGCCGTTTCTACACGCATTACGGCGTCGATCCACGCGCTTTTGTGCGCGCCGCGCTTCAATTGATCCGCGAGAGACACATTGTGTCCGGCGGCAGCACTCTATCGATGCAGGTCGCGCGCCTGCTGGAGCCGCGCGAACATCGCAGCCTCAATGCCAAGCTACGGCAGGTCACGCGCGCCTTGCAGTTGGAATATGCGCTGAGCAAGAACGACATTCTCGGTCTTTACCTGACGCTGGCGCCGTATGGCGGCAATCTCGAAGGCGTCCGCGCTGCGTCTCTTGCTTATTTCGGCAAGGAGCCGCGCCGCTTGTCGCTGGGTGAAGCGGCCTTGCTGGTGGCGTTGCCGCAATCGCCGGAACTGCGGCGGCCGGACCGGCATCCGGAAAGAGCGCAGGCCGCGCGCGACCGCGTTCTCGACCGCGCCGTCGCACAGGGCGTGGTGCCGCGCGACGAAGTTGCTCATGCCAAACTGGAACCGGTTCCGAACGCGCGCAAGGCGCTGCCGGCATGGGCGCCGCATGCGGCCGATAACATCGTCGCCTTCGAGCGCGACAGGCGCATTCATCGGCTGACCATCGAAGCGCCGTTGCAGGCGAGGCTCGAGACTTTGGCGCGCGAGCGCGCCATCGCGCTTGGGCCGGATATCTCGGTCGCCATCCTCGCCGTCGATAATGAAAGCGGCGAAGTGCGTGCGCGCGTCGCCTCATCCGATTATTTCGACAAGCGCCGCGCCGGCCAGGTCGACATGACGCGGGCGCTGCGCTCGCCCGGCTCGACCTTGAAGCCGTTCATCTACGGGCTTGGCTTCGAGGACGGCCTCATTCATCCCGAGACCTTGATCGACGATCGGCCGGCGCGTTACGGCAACTATACGCCGGAGAATTTCGATCTGACCTTTCAGGGCACGGTGACGGTGCGCAAAGCGCTGCAATTGTCGCTCAACGTGCCGGCCATCGCCGTACTCGGCAAGGTCGGCGTCAATCGGCTGAGCGCGCGGCTCACCGAAGCCGGCGCGGGCCTGGTGTTGCCGAAAGGCGAGGCGCCGGGTCTGGCGATGGGTCTCGGCGGCGTCGGCATCACGCTCAACGATCTGACAATGCTTTACGCGGGGCTGGCGCGCGGCGGCGTCGCGCAGCCATTGATCGAAAAGCAGGGTGAAGTCGCAGCGCCGCGCCGGCTGCTCGACCCGGCCGCCGCCTGGTATGTTGGCAATATCCTGATCGGTGCGCCGCCGCCGGACAACGCGCCGCACGGCCGCATCGCCTTCAAGACCGGCACATCTTATGGCTTCCGCGATGCCTGGGCGGTCGGCTTCGATGGCCGCATGACCGTTGGCGTCTGGGTTGGACGGCCGGACGGTTCGCCGGTGCCGGGACTGGTCGGACGCGCCAGCGCCGCGCCCATTCTGTTCGATGCCTTTGCCCGGTCAGGGCACGCGCCGGCGCCTTTGTCGCCGCCGCCAAAAGGCGCGCTGTTTGCTGCGACCGCCAAACTGCCGCCGCCGCTGCAAAGATTTGGCCGCGCCGACGGCTCGAATGTCAGCCCGCCGCGCATCATGTTTCCGCCCGACGGCGCCCGGCTGGAATTGGCCGCCGGCCGTCCGGTCGATCCGGTGGCGCTGAAAATTGCCGGTGGAAGCGGGCCGCTGACCGTTATGGTCAATGGTGTCCCTATACCATCTGTCGGAGGCAGTCGGGCGCTGTTTTTCCAGCCGGACGGGCCGGGCTTTGTCCGCCTGACGGTGATGGATGCGCGGGGTGCGGCAGACAGCGTCATGGTGCGCCTGCAATAGGCGTGTCAGCCTCGCCTGAAGCCGGAATCGCGGCTGTGCCTATTGTGCAACGCCTGATAACGAGTTCCAGATCAACCCGTAATCCCGTTTGGCCGGGCCGAGCCGGATCGCTATGAGCATGATCGATATTGCTGTGAACCGCGCGTGCTCGAACCGTTGAGCGCGAAAACTTGAGCGAGCCCTCGTGAGCACGACCGCCGATGATGCGCAGCCAACGCCAGCCCCGATGCGGGGTCTTGCCGCTGCGCTCGACTTTGCCGCTGCCTCGCACGGCCGCGCGGTTGTACTGCTGTTGGCCTTCTGCCTGATCGCGTTCCTGCCGGGCTTTTTCCAGATCCCGCCGGTCGACCGCGACGAGGCGCGCTTTGCCCAGGCGACCAAGCAGATGGTCGAGAGCGGCGACTATGTCGATATCCGCTTCCAGGACGAGGTGCGCTACAAAAAGCCGGTCGGCATTTACTGGATGCAGGCCGTCGCGGTGAAAGCCGGCGAGGCGCTCGGCGTGCCGAGGGCGCACGGCACGATCTGGCTTTACCGCCTGCCGTCGCTGCTCGGCGCCACCGGCGGCGTGCTGTTGACCTATTGGGCGGCGCTCGCGTTTGTCTCGCGCCGCACCGCGCTGCTCGCCGCCTTGATGATGGCAAGTTCGATCCTGCTCGGCGTCGAGGCGCGCCTGGCCAAGACCGACGCCATGTTGTTCATGACGAGCGTGGCGGCGATGGGCGCGATGGCGCGTGTTTATCTATCGTGCCGGCGAACGCCCGAACTGACGATCGGCTGGCAGATGCCGGCTATCCTGTGGACTGCTTTGGCCGGCGGCGCGCTGCTGAAAGGTCCGTTGATCCTGATGTTCGTCGGGCTGACCGCGGTGACTTTGTCGATAGCCGATCGCTCGTGGCGCTGGATCGGAAAACTGCGGCCGGTCACCGGGCTCGCCTGGATGATCGTACTGGTGTTGCCCTGGTTCGCCGCGATCGTCGCCAAATCCGGCGACAGCTTTTTCGTGCAGGCATTGGGCCATGACATGCTGGGAAAAGTCACCAGCGGGCAGGAGGCGCACGGCGCGCCGCCGGGGCTTTATCTGCTGCTGTTCTGGGTGACGTTCTGGCCGGGTTCGATCCTCGCCGGGCTGGCGGCGCCGACGATCTGGATGGCGCGGCGCGAACCTGGCGCGCGCTTTTTGCTGGCCTGGCTCATTCCATCCTGGATCGTGTTTGAAGCGGTGATGACCAAGCTGCCGCATTATGTGCTGCCGCTCTATCCGGCCATCGCCATCCTGATTTCCGGCGTGGTCGATCCGCATGTGCTGGCGCGGGACCGATGGCTGACGCGCGGCGCCGGCTGGTTCTTCGTCTTCCCGGTGATCTTCGGCA
>CAITJJ010000344.1 GCA_903892675.1 uncultured Hyphomicrobiales bacterium
GATCAAAAATGCACGCCTGGGTGGTATATTCAACATGGGAGGGGCGGCGGTCGCAAATTATGTGAGCATTCTTGAGCGTATTAAGTAACGTCTCCTGGTTACCGGCGGGGTGAATTTCATAAAACGCGAAGTTGCCTTCGATGCAACTATAAGGTCTGTTGTTGAAGGTCGGATCGGGAAATTGATCACTCGCTTGGACGTGGTAGAGTTCCGCAATATTACTTGAGGTTGTCTAGGTTAATTGAAGTCTCTGAAGGTGCCGGTACTGTCGCAGCGACGTTATGGGGGCTCGCATGACTAATATTCCGACCGATCTGCTACGGACTTTTGTCGCCGTGGTGGACCTGCGCAGCTTCACCAAGGCCGCCAATTCGCTGGGTGTGACGCAGCCGGCGGTCAGCGCCCAGATCAAGCGCCTGCAGTTTCTCCTCGGCGACGACATTTTTGACCGCAGCACGCAAGTCGTCAGCTTGACGCCGCACGGCGAGACCGTGCTCAACTATGCTCGCCGCCTCTTGTCGCTGAACGACCAGATCGTGCGCCTCGGCGGGGTCGAGGCTGCGCCGGAACTGGTTATCCGTGTCGGCACGCCGAGCGACTATGTCGCGTCGATCCTGCCCGTCACCCTGGCGTCGTTCAGGGAGCGCTGGCCCGATGTGCGCTTTTCGGTTCGCACCGATTATTTCGATCCATTGGCGCGCCAGCTTCGCGGTGGCGAGATCGACCTGATGATCGGCCTGTCAATGACCCAGCCGCAGGATGCCCGCCATTGCGTCAAACGCGAAGTGGTCTGGGCGCGCGGCACCAACACCCGGCTCGACCCGGACGGTCCTGTGCCGCTCGTCTCCTTCGGCCCGCCTTGTATTTATCATCGCACGGTCGTGCAAGCGCTCAAGGCGGCCAACATGGACTGGGAGGATGTCTTCATCGGTCCGAGCCTGAACAGCCTGAAGGGCGCGGTGGCGGCGGGACTTGGCGTCATGGCGATTGCCCGCGGCCGGGCAGACGACATCGGCGTCATGCGTTGGGACGACGCGCCTCTGCCGAAATTACCGGACCTCTACAGCGGCATTTATGTCCGCGAAGGCGGCGCCCGCCCGATTTACGAACAATTGGCCGACGAAATCGCCGAGGCGATCTTCTCGCCCGGCACGGCGCAGGGAAAACTGATCGGCAGCATCGATAGCGGCCGGAAGAAAAATTCCGCGGCCTGATGGGTCTTGCGTTTAACCTTGCTCGATAGGCCCGCGCCTCAGGCCTGCGCGAAGCCTGATCGTTGCGCCCAGCCGGTCATGCGCCGTTCCAGAATCGCCATGGCCGCGTACATGGCGATGCCTTCGATCGCCAGCACCACCAGTCCGGCGAAGATCAACGGTACCTGGAACTGCGCCTGCGCCTGCAGCATCAAATTGCCGATGCCGTAATTGGACGCGACGCTCTCCGAAATCACCGAGCCGACGAAGGCCAAAGTGATTGCCACTTTCAGCGAACCGAAGAAGTAAGGCAGCGTGCGCGGAATGCCCACTTTGCGCATGATGTCGAGCTTGGAAGCACCCAGCGCCTTCAGCACATCTTCCAGTTCGGGTTCGATAGTGGCGAGGCCGGTCGCCACATTGACGACGATGGGGAAAAACGAAATCAGGAAGGCGGTCAGCACCGCCGGAATGAAGCCGATGCCGAACCACAGTACCAGGATAGGTACCAGCGCGACTTTCGGAATGGCGTTAAAGCCGATCATCAGCGGGTACAGGCCGGCATAAATCGCGCGCGACCAGCCGACTACAAGGCCGAGCAACAGGCCGAAGCCGACCGCGAGCGCAAAGCCGATCAAGGTCGTCTGCAACGTGATCCAGGAATTGCGCGCCAGCGGTCCGGAATAATCGACGAAAGCCTGGGCGATCGCCGTCGGCGGCGGCAGGAAGAACACCGGGATCTTGAAAATGTAAACGGCGGCTTCCCAGACGACAAAAAGGCCGACGGTGAACAGCCAGGGCGACAGCTTGATGAGCAGGTTGGTCCGGGTCATTGCCGCGCCTTCACGATGTGGCCGCGCAATTCGTGGACGATGTCGGTGAATGCCGGCGTGAACGTCACTTCAAGGTCGCGCGGCCGCGCCAGCTCGATCTTGCGCTCGACAACGATGCGGCCGGGGCGCTGCGACATGACGAAGACGCGGTCGGCGAGGAAGACCGCTTCGCGCAGGTCATGGGTGACCAGGATGACCGTGATCTTGCTCGCCGCCTGAAGATCGCGGATGACGCACCACAATTCCTCACGGGTGAAGGCGTCGAGCGCGCCGAATGGCTCGTCCAGCATCAGCAATTGCGGCTGATGAATCAGCGCGCGGCACAACGAGGCGCGCTGTTGCATGCCGCCCGACAATTCCCAGGGAAATTTGTTGCCCTGTCCGCCGAGCCCGACCGAGGCCAGAAGTTTCTCGGCGCGTTCCCTGAACTCCGCGCGTCGCCGGCGCATTTCGCTGCGATAGGGCTCGACGATTTCGAGCGGCAGCATCAGGTTTTCCAGCGTGGTACGCCACGGCAGCAAGGTCGGCGCCTGGAAGGCCATGCCGGCGATCTTGACTGGCGCCTTGACCTGCGCGCCCGCCACCGTCACCGATCCGTTCCGCGGAAACTGCAGACCAGTGGCGAGTTTCATCAAGGTGGATTTGCCGCAGCCCGATGGACCAACCACGGCGGCGAATTCGCCCTGTTCGACCGCGATCGACAGGCCCTCGACCGCCAGCGCCGAACCGGCGCCGGCATAGGCGTGATCGACGCCGTCGAGAGTGACGAAGGCGCTCACTTAGAACTTGCGGTCGGCGGCGGCCGGCAGGAACGAACTGTCGAAGATGTCGGCGGTCTTCGGCTTGTCGCCCTTCCATTTATAGGTCA
>CAITJJ010000345.1 GCA_903892675.1 uncultured Hyphomicrobiales bacterium
CAGTCGTTCGGCGCGTAGCCGGCATCGACCGCGGCGCGCGAGGCGCCCATCGCCGCGCCAAGCTTGTCGGCGACCGGCTCGATATATTTGGTGAAGTTCTCGCGGTTCTGCATGGCGCGGCCGCCGGAGATGATGATCTTGGCCGAGGTCAGTTCGGGACGATCCGACTTCGACAATTCCTCGCCGACGAAAGACGACAGCGCCGGATCGGCGGCGGCCGTTGCGTTTTCGATTGACGCTGAGCCGCCCGCGCCCGCCGCCTGAAAGGTCGAGGTGCGCACGGTGATGACTTTTTTCGCGTCGAGCGATTTTACCGTCTGGATGGCGTTGCCGGCATAGATTGGCCGCTCGAAGGTGTCGGGGGCGATCACCTTGGTAATTTCGGAAATCTGCATGACGTCGAGCAGCGCGGCGACGCGCGGCATGACGTTCTTGCCGTTGGTGGTCGCGGCCGAGACGATATTGTCATAGCCGCCGGCGAGCGACACGATCAGCGCCGCCAAAGGCTCGGCGAGATGATGTTCGTAAACGGCGCTGTCGGCGAGCAGCACCTTGGCAACGCCGTCGAGCTTGGCGGCCGCTTCGGCCGCCGCCTTGGCATCCTTGCCGGCGACCAGCACATGAACGTCGCCGCCCAGAGCCTTGGCCGCGGTCAGCGCCTTGGAGGTAGCGTCCTTGAGCGACTTGTTGTCGTGCTCGGCGAGAAGAAGCGTGGCCATAATCAGATTACTCCCGCTTCGTCTTTAAGCTTGGCGACAAGTTCGGCGACCGAGCCAACCTTGACGCCGGATTTGCGGCCGGCCGGTTCGCTGGTCTTGATGACCTCAAGGCGCGGCTTGGTATCGACGCCGTAGTCGGCCGCGGTCTTTTCCTCGATCGGCTTCTTCTTCGCCTTCATGATGTTCGGCAGCGAGGCGTAACGCGGCTCGTTGAGACGAAGATCGGTGGTGACGATCACCGGAGCTTTCAACTTGACGGTCTGCAGGCCGCCGTCGACTTCGCGCGTCACCGAGACGCTGTCGCCATCGATGGCGATCTTGGAGGCAAAGGTGCCCTGCGCCCAGCCGAGCAAGGCGGCGAGCATCTGGCCGGTCTGGTTTGAATCGTCGTCGATCGCCTGCTTGCCAAGAATGACAAGGCCGGGCTTTTCCGCCTCGACGATGCCTTTGAGAATTTTCGCAACCGCCAGCGGCTCGACCGAGCCGTCGGCCTTCACCAGGATGCCCCGGTCGGCGCCCATGGCGAGCGCGGTGCGGATGGTTTCCGAGGCCTGCGCCGGACCGATCGAGACGACAACGATTTCGGTAGCCTTGCCAGCTTCCTTCAGACGGATCGCCTCTTCGACGGCGATCTCGTCGAACGGGTTCATCGACATCTTGATGTTGGCGAGTTCGACGCCCGAGCCGTCCGGTTTGACGCGGATCTTGACGTTGTAATCGACGACCCGCTTCACGGGCACTAGAATTTTCATCGTATCGTTCCCCGCCGGGTCGCTTTCAAAGGTAGGCGGCCGGTAGCTAAAGGCTGCGCCATTGGCCTGTCAACGTTTGTGCTGCGCCGCAGCGGATAGATCGGCCTGAATTGTCAGCGATTCTGCCCCGGCATCCACAAAACGTCGGCCGCGCCCTTGTCGTTGGCATAGCGGCCGGCGACGAACAGGTAGTCGGACAGGCGGTTGACGTATTTGAGCGACGGCGCCGACACCACCTCGCCGGGCTGGTCCATCAAGGCGACCATGACGCGCTCGGCGCGCCGGCAGACCGTGCGTGCCAGGTGCAGATAGGCCGAGGCGGGGCTGCCGCCAGGCAGGATGAAGGATTTGAGCGGCGCCAGTTCGGCATTGAGCCGGTCGATCTCGGCCTCGAGCCAGGCGACCTGGACATCGGTGACGGTCAACCGGGCGCCGCCGGGGCCTTTTTCCGATAGGCAGAGGTCGGCCTCGACGTCGAACAGGTCGTTCTGGATGCGGCTCAAGGCTTTATCGAGGGCCGGGTCGCCGATTGTATGCAGCCGCACCAGGCCGAGCGTGGCGTTGACCTCGTCGACGGTGCCATAGGCCTCGACCCGCAGGTCGTATTTCTTGATGCGCGTCCCCGACCCCAGCGAGGTCGTGCCGTCGTCGCCGGTGCGGGTGTAGATGCGGTTGAGAACGACCATGCGACCTTGCCCCTTGCCCGCGCCGGCTAGCCCCGCGCGATCCAGATCGCCGCCATGATGACGATAATGGCGACGAATTGCAGCAGGACCCGCAGCCGCATCAGCTTTTGCGACCGGTTGGGTGAGCCGCCCCGCATCATGTTGACGAGGCCGAGTAACAGAACGATGCCCACCGCCGCAATGGCGATCGGGACGAGGTAGGTGGTCAAGAAATTTGCCATGGCCGCCTATTAGCACCGGGCAGGCCGAGCGGCCAACCGGGGAGCCTGAGACCCTGCCCGCCGGCTGCCACATACCTCTAGACTCGCCGTATGGTTGAAACGTGGCTATAATTGGTTGTGTTGCGTTGCGTACGGGTGGGGTCATGGGGGCTGACGTGCGAAGCGGGGCGGCTGTGGCCCGCCCGGAGGAGCTGTTTGCGGGCGATGCCCCAGCGGCGGACTCACGAGCCGGCAGCCCGTCGATAGACCCTTCCCTTGGCGCCGCGGCCGAACTTTGGGCAACCGGCCCTGAAACCGGCGATGGCGACCAAGGCTTTCCCGAACTCGATTGCCTGCGCGGGCACCTGCCGGCCGCTGTCCTCGCCGCGGCGGAACAGCGCGCCGCGCGGCTGGCGACCGGCGCCGACCGGATTCTGATCGCGGCCGGGACGCTCGATGAAGAAGCCTATTTGCGGATGCAAGGCGCGGCGCTTGGTATTACGTTCGAACCGCTCGATGGCATGCCACGCGCGCAATGCCCGCTGGACGACGACCGGCTGATCGAAACGGCGACCACCGGCTTGCTGCCCCTGGCGACCGACGATGGCACCGTCATCGTCGTTGCCCCGCGTGGCGCCACGGTGCGCAGGATCATCGGCTTGATCGGCGAGACCCCGGGCATGGCGAAACGTTTTCGTTTCACCACCGCCGAACGCTTTGCCCGTTTTGTTCTGCGCGGCGCAGGCGCGAGGATCGCGGCGAACGCCACCGAGACCTTACGACGGGATCGGCCGATGCTGTCGGCGGCGGCGCGGCTCAAACCGGGCAATCTTGTATCCCTGACCGTGATCGTGCCGCTGGCCGCCGCCGGCTTTATCTGGGCGCCGCATATCGCCGCGCACGCTTTTGAAATCGCCCTCGCCTCGGTCTTCGTGGCCTGGTTCGGACTGCGGCTGATCGGCGCATTTGTTCGCCGGCCGGCGGCGGCGGCAACAACCGTCGTCGAAGACGGGACCCTGCCGGTCTACTCGGTGATCTGCGCATTATATCGCGAGGCGGCCTCGGTGAATGGCCTGCTGTCGGCGATCGAGAAACTCGACTACCCGGCGGAGAGGCTCGACGTCATTCTCGCGGTCGAAGCCGACGACCGCGAGACCCGCGCCGCAATCGCCGCGCGCAAGACCCGCCTGCCGATCACGGTGATCCCGGTCCCGCCCACCGGGCCGCGCACCAAACCGAAAGCGCTCAACGTCGCGCTGCCATTCGCGCGCGGCACGTTCACCGTGATCTATGACGCCGAGGACCGGCCGGACAGCGACCAGCTTCTTATAGCCTTGCAGGCGTTCCGCGCCGCAGGCCACGATCTCGCCTGCGTCCAGGCGCGGCTGTGCATCGACAACACCGCCGACAGTCTGCTGGCGCGCTATTTCACCGCCGAATATGCCGGCCAGTTCGACGTGTTCCTGCCCGGTCTGACCGCGATGGGCTTGCCGCTGCCGCTCGGCGGCTCGTCCAATCATTTTTATACCGCCACCTTGCGCAAGATCGGCGGCTGGGACCCCTACAATGTCACCGAGGATGCCGATCTCGGCCTGCGGCTGACGCGGTTCGGTTATCGCTCGGAAATGATCGCATCGACAACCTACGAAGAAGCGCCGGCCCAGTTCGGTCCTTGGCTGCGCCAGCGCACGCGCTGGTTCAAAGGCTGGATGCAGACCTGGCTGGTGCATATGCGCCAGCCGCACCGGTTGTTGCGCGACCTGGGGCTGGCCGGATTTGTCGGCTTTCAATTGATGGTCGGCGGCAACGTGCTGGCCGCTTTGGTGCATCCGCTGTTCATGATGGCGCTGATCGTGGCGATCAAGAACGGCGACTTCATCTGGCCGGCCGATGACGCGCCGGCCGCCGTGCTCGGCGCGCTGTACGGCACCACCGCGATCATCGGCTATCTCAGCTCGGGCTTTCTCGGCTGGCTCGGATTGATGCGCCGCGGCCTGACCCCCGCGACCTGGGTACTGCTGCTGACGCCGCTGCATTGGCTGCTCTTATCGCTGGCCGCCTGGCGTGCGGTCTATCAACTCATCGCCGCGCCTTTCGTCTGGGAGAAAACCACGCACGGACTGGCGAAGACCTCGCACCGCGCCGCCCGGATGACGCGCGCGCTGTTGGTGCTGAAGCGCGACGTCGACGACCTGGAAAAGAGCGGCAATCTGCCGGCCATTGACGATGCCGCTACAAATACTTCCGCAATTCGGCGGCGGCTTCGGCGGGCGTCCGCTTCAGGCTGAAGGGCGCGACGAAGCGGCCCTGCTTGTCCATCAGATAGACCAAAGCTGTATGGTCCATGCTGTAGTCGTCCTTGTCCTTGTCGCTCGGCACTTTCTTGGCATAGACGCGGTAGGCCTTCTCGGCCGCGTCGATCGCCGTGCGGTTGCCCGTGGCGGCGCGCACGCGCGGATCGAAGCTCGCCAGGTAATCCTTCAGCGCCGCCGGCGTATCGCGTTCCGGATCGACCGTGATGAAGAGAGCGCCGGCGCGATCGGCATCCTTGCCGAGCGCCTTCATCAGCTCCGACACTTCGAACAATGTCGCCGGGCAGACATCGGGACAATGCGTATAGCCGAAGAACACGAGATACGGCCGGCCCTTCAAGTCCTGATCGGTGATCGGCTTGCTGTCCTGATCCATCAACTGGAACGGTCCGCCAATGGCGGAAGCGCCCGGTGTGCCACTACCGCCGCCGAGATTGCCGGTGGCGAACAAAAAGACGCCGAGAAAAATCACCAGCCCGGTGAGGAATGCGCCGGCAACAAGAAGGATGTGGGATGCGCGCGTATTCATCATGATCCGTCGCCTGAATTTAGAAGCACGCGATCCAGCCAGTGCGCACCATTTCGAAGAATACCGTGGACCCGTAATAGCCCCACAGTCCGAGCGTCGCGGCAAAGACAAGCCCGCCGACGAGCGCGGCCAGCAGCACAGGCCAAGTCCCTAAAACGCTGGAAGCAATCGCCGGCATCGCCACGTTGTCCGATCCTTGTCGCAGGGCCTTGATAAAGCCGCCTCATCAACCAGATATGTCCGATCTTACCGTTAGGCAACACGCCGCGCGGGTAGTTACCCGGTACCCTTCACATTAACTATCTTACCATCGATAAGCGCATAAAAACCGGGCATTTCCTGACTTTCGTTGACTCAAAAGATTAAAGCCGCAATGAATGCACCCTAGACATTCCGAATTCACGATGGAGCACGTCATGCGAACCGTTTTGGCCCTGGCCACCGCGATCTCACTGTCGGTCGCCGGCTCGGCCGCCTGGGCCCAGAATGCCCCGGCGCCCGCCTCGGCCGCGAAATGCGACAATCCGAACGCGCTTGGCGTTACCCGGGTCGTCGAAATCAACACCACCGGCGGCCCTGGCTTCGGCTTCGAACATTTCAAGGCGTATGATTTCCTGCAGGACAAGGAAGTCGTGCTGACCTTCGACGACGGCCCGTGGCCGGGCCACACGCCGGCCGTGCTCAAGGCGCTGGCCGACCAGTGCACCAAGGCGCTGTTCTTCCC
>CAITJJ010000346.1 GCA_903892675.1 uncultured Hyphomicrobiales bacterium
CGGCGTCACCATCATCGACGATTACGGCCATCACCCGGTCGAGATCGCGGCAGTGCTGCGCGCCGCGCGCGAAAGCGTCAAGGGCAAGGTGATCGCGGTGGTGCAGCCGCATCGCTATACGCGGCTGCAGGCTTTGTTCGAGCAGTTCTGCTCCTGCTTCAACGACGCCGACACGGTGATCGTGGCGCCGGTCTATTCGGCCGGCGAGGCGCCGATCGCGGGCGTCGACCGCGACGCGCTGGTCGCAGGCTTGCGCGCGCACGGCCATCGCCAGGCGCTGGCGCTGGAAGCGCCGGACAAGCTCGCCGCGCTGGTGAAAAGCCTGGCCAAGCCCGGCGACTATGTCGTCTGCCTCGGCGCCGGCTCGATCACGCAATGGGCCTACGCGCTGCCGGCGGAGTTGAAGGCGTTATGAACTTTGCCGACATCGTGCCGGGCTTGAAGGCGCGCCTGCCGGAACTGCGCGGCCGCCTGCTTGCCAACCAGACGCTCGGCGATTTCACCTGGTTCCGCGTCGGCGGTCCGGCGCAGGCTTTCTTCATGCCGGAAGACGAAGACGATCTCGCTTATTTCCTGCGCAATGTTGCCGCGGATATTCCGGTCACCGTCATCGGCGCCGGTTCGAATCTGATCGTGCGCGACGGCGGCATTGAAGGCGTCGTGGTGCGGCTCGGCCGCGGCTTCAACGACGTCACGATCGACGGCACGCGCGTCACCGCCGGCACCGCGATGCTCGACGTCATGGTGTCGCGCGCGGCGCAGAAAGCCGGCATCGCGGGCCTGGCTTTTTTCAGCGGCATTCCCGGCACCATCGGCGGCGCGCTGCGCATGAATGGCGGCGCCTATGGCGGCGAAACCAAGGACGTGCTCGTCGAAGCCCGCGGCGTCGACCGGCAGGGCAACCAGCGTACCTTCAGCAATGCCGAGATGGGATTTTCCTACCGCCACTGCGGCGTGCCGGACGACGTGATTTTCACTGCCGCGACGTTCCAGGGCCGGGCCGGCGACGCCGAAGCGATCGCCGCCGAGATGGACGCGATCAAGCAGAAGCGCGAGGCCAGCCAGCCGCGCAACCGCACCGGCGGCTCGACCTTCAAGAACCCGCCCGGCCACAGCGCCTGGAAACTGGTCGACGAGGCCGGCTGCCGCGGCCTGAAGGTCGGCAAGGCGCAGGTGTCGGAGCTGCACAGCAATTTCCTGATCAATGTCGATGGCGCGACCGCCGCCGATATCGAGACTTTGGGCGAGACCGTGCGCGCCCGGGTCAAGGCGCATTCCGGCATCGATCTGGAATGGGAAATTAAGAGAATTGGAGTAAGCGCATGATCCCGAAAAGTGGGAACCGGTTTTCGGATAAGTTCATGCGCCAAGAGAAAAAGTCATGAAGCACGTCGCAGTTCTGATGGGCGGATGGTCGGCCGAGCGCGAGGTCTCGCTGAATTCCGGCAAGGCTTGCGCCGATGCCGCCGAACGCGCCGGCTATCGCGTCACGCGCGTCGACGTCACTCGCGACATCGCCGCGACGTTGAAGGCGCTCAAGCCCGATGTGGCGCTCAACGTGCTGCACGGCCGCCCCGGCGAGGATGGCGCCCTGCAGGGCCTCCTGGAAGTCATCGGCATCCCGTTTAGCCATTCCGGCGTCATGGCCTCCGCCGTCGCCATGCAGAAGGACATCGCCAAGACC
>CAITJJ010000347.1 GCA_903892675.1 uncultured Hyphomicrobiales bacterium
GCGCTTCGGCAACCTGCCGGCGATGATGAATGCCAGCGTGCATTCCGGCGAGGACGTCATCCTCACCGCCACCGGACCCGGCGCCGAGCGCGTGCACGGCTCGATGGACAACACCGAGGTGTTCCGCGTGATGGTCGAAGCGCTCGGCCTCGGTAATAGCGAGTAGTCAGCTTTTGACCAGCCGCACCGGGTGATCGCCGTTCGGCGGCCGCGCGCCGACCACCCGGTTGCGGCCTTGCGCCTTGGCTTCGTAGAGCCGTTTGTCGGCCACCTCGAACAGCCGGTCGTAGCCGGAAGCGTCGCTGGCGCAGCAGGCGACACCGATGCTGGCGGTCACCCGCCCGCTCGGTTCGTTTCCGGGTAAAGCAGCGATGGCGCGGCGAATGCGCTCGGCCAGCGCGTTGGCTTCGTCGCCGGCAATACCGTCGGCCAGGACAACGAATTCCTCGCCGCCGAAGCGGTAGGTAAAGTCGGACACCCGCGCCGCCGTCATGATTTCCGCGGCGATGCGCTTGAGCATGATGTCGCCGGCAGCATGGCCGAAGCGATCGTTGAACGCCTTGAAGTGATCGATGTCGAGCAGCAGCAGCGCCAGCGGCCGGCCGGCGGCGGCGGCATTCTCGACGGCGCGGCGGCCGTAGGATTCAAGCGAATGGCGGTCGAGCGCGCCGGTCAGCGCGTCACAGCCGGTGCGCGCCAGGAGGTCCTCGTAGCGCTCGCGATAGGTCAAGGTATCGAACACATCGGCGATGCGCGGCGCGATCCGGCGACCGAGCGGCCGTTCGAAATACATCAGATAGCCGGTTGCCAGCACGCTGTAGACCGCGACCGCGCCCATCTTGGCGGCCCAGCCGCCGACCAGCACCGCCAGGCCTGCTCCGGTCAGCAGATGCAGACCGGCGAAGAACGCGGCCTGATCGAACGTCAGCACCAGAGCCGCGCTGACCATCAGGCGCGGAAAGATATGGCCCCCGAACCAGGCGCGAGAGTGTTCGTACAGGAGAATGATGAGGATGCAGTCGAAGAACAGCACCGCCGTTCCCCACACCATCAGGCCGCCCATATCGTTGAGAAAGCCGAAATCGGCGGCGCGGTCGGCGCCGAGCGGGACCGCCAGGTGCTGGCGCATGACGAAGGCGAGCGCGAACAGCAGGACGTTGCCAATCAGCAATCCGTAAATCGGTTGGCGCACCACCACCGCGTCCTCGCGGATATAAAGCAACAGCAACAGCATCAGCTTGCCGGTGAACAGCACGGTCGAGCCCGGCGACGTAACAATGCCGAAAGGCAGCGTGACGTAGAGAATGCTGGCCAGATAAGTCTCGAGGGAATGCATGACGCCGAGCGCGCAAAAAAAAGCGCCGAGCCCGATGCGCCCGCGTGCGCGCAACAGCATGGCGAGCGCGCCGAAATAAATGAGGGCGTCGCCGATCATCAGCAAAAGATTGTCGATTTCGGGTGTGAGAATCGCCATCCGGCTTTTGCCTCGCGCGCGATTTTCAAATCACGGCAAGCCGCGACCTTACGATATCGATGTCGAAGCGGGAAGCGTTAGCGCTTTAGCCGCCAGCGCTGCGCCATCCGCCGCCGCCTGCTAACAACGCAGCAAGAATCAAAGAGCCGGCGAATGGCGCCGGCTCTTCGTGCGAGGGGTATAGCGATAGCTGCGTTTTATAGCAGCGGCGCGCCTCAGTTGCTGGCGAAGCAGTACATCAGGCCGTCGCCGCCGGTGCTTTTCAGATCGCTCTGCGTGCAACCACCGCCGGGTCCGCGCGAAGGATGGGACGAGTTCCATGACAGCGAGGGCGGATTGGTATCGAGACCGGTACGGTCGGAATGCCCGACCATCGCCGCGCCTTCGGTGCCGCTCGTCCAGTTCTTGCAGGTCATGTCCTTGTCGGGCGGAAACGCGGTGCCGTCGGCCTGCGAGCCGGTCAGCACGTCGTGCCGGTTCGGCGTATCGCCGCGGCCATTGATGACGTCGCCTTTTTCGGACAGCGCGGTCTGCTTGGTCAGGTTGTTGCTGCCATGCAGATCGGCGACGTCCTTGGCGACCGTCGCACCCTTGGCATTGACCCAGGGACCCTTGCCGATGCGGTCGCGCGCATTCACCGCGCCGGCCCCTTGCGTCGAGAGATAGGCGCGCCAGGTCTTGGCCCCGGCGCCCGCCGAGGTTGCAAGTTTCTGGCAATGCGCATCGGCGCCGGCAAGTCCGCCAAGGTCGGCGCCCTTGCCGGGGCCTTCGCTGGTCATGAAAAATGTCATGGCGGCTTGTTGCGCGGCGGCCGGCGCAGCAGCGCCGCAGGTCAACAGGATCGCGCTCAGGGTCAAACTCAGGCGTGCGTTCATAAGGAACCTCCCGGCAGTGACGCGGCGTTAGCGCCGCGTTGTCGGAAGGGCATAACCCCGGCCCGCGCCCACCTATTCCGCGGATCGGGCGCGCATTTTGTCGCGGGGCCCGGTCCGGCCGCCGCCAACAAAAAAGCCCGGCGTCGCCGCCGGGCTTTTGCAACTCTCATCGACTGCGCGCTCAGCTCACGCCGGCTGCAGATTGCCCGCCGCCTGCTTGCCGCGCTCGGTGACGATCTCGAAGCTGATCTTCTGGCCTTCGGCCAGTGAACGCATGCCGGCCTTCTCCACCGCCGAGATGTGCACGAACACATCCTTGGAGCCA
>CAITJJ010000348.1 GCA_903892675.1 uncultured Hyphomicrobiales bacterium
AATGACCATTCGTGTTGCCATTAACGGGTTCGGCCGCATCGGCCGCAATGTCCTGCGCGCCATCGCCGAAAGCGGCCGCACCGATATCGAAGTGGTCGGCATCAACGACCTCGGCCCGGTCGAGACCAACGCGCATCTCCTGCGTTTCGATTCAGTGCACGGACGCTTCCCCGGCACCGTCACCGTCAAGGGCGACACGATCTCGATCGGCAACGGCGCCATCAAGGTAACCGCGGTCAAGGACCCCTCGACGCTGCCGTGGAAGGAACTCGGCGTCGACATCGCCATGGAATGCACAGGCATCTTCACCGCGAAAGATAAAGCCGCGGCGCATCTGACCGCCGGCGCCAAGCGCGTGCTGGTCTCGGCGCCCGCCGACGGCGCCGACCTCACCGTCGTCTATGGCGTCAATCACGACAAGCTCACCAAGGACCATCTGGTCGTCTCCAACGCCTCGTGCACCACCAATTGTCTCGCCCCCGTCGCAAAGGTGCTCAACGAGCTGGTCGGCATCGACAAGGGCTTCATGACGACGATCCACGCCTATACCGGCGACCAGCCGACGCTCGACACCATGCACAAGGATCTCTATCGCGGCCGCGCCGCCGCTTTGTCGATGATTCCGACATCGACCGGCGCCGCCAAGGCCGTCGGCCTGGTGCTGCCGGAATTGAACGGCCGCCTCGACGGCGTCTCGATCCGCGTACCGACGCCGAACGTCTCGGTGATCGATTTCAAGTTCGTCGCCAAGAAGTCGACCACCAAGGACGAGATCAACGCCGCCATCAAGCGCGCCTCCGAGCAGCAGCTCAAGGGGATCCTCGGCTACACCGACGCGCCGAACGTCTCGATCGACTTCAACCACGACTCGCACTCGTCGATCTTCCACATGGACCAGACCAAGGTCATGGACGGCACCTTCGTGCGCGTGATGTCGTGGTACGACAATGAATGGGGTTTCTCCAACCGCATGTCGGACACCGCGGTGGCGATGGGCAAGCTGCTCTAAATGACTGCCTTACACAGTTTTAAAGACAATGGAGCGATGTGCTTCGCTAACATTCGGATGGATGATGGAAAGCCTTGCTATATTTCTGTGGCCCGAACCGGCGCACTGGTAAAGCAATCGAGGTTGGGTCTATTCGGACCCGTCCTTTTTAAAGAAGGCGTCTATAAATCTGTCACAACCGCGTTAGCGCTCGCTTATTTATTCTCGGAACAGCGCGTTGAAGCGAACATGCCGAGTCCGGTCTTGTTGTCGTTAGTCAATGCTGCGCTCCATTGTCGAAACAACGGCGAGTTCACTATAGTTTTGAATGAGGCGATAGCTAGAGCTGAAGAATCAGCCGGCGTGCCTATACGGGAAATAGCCCTCCCGAATTGGATCACGCGAGAATCAGTCGCCGCTAGGTAGATAACTATGTCTCACTTCAACACCCTCGACCACGCCGACGTGAAGGGCAAACGCGTCCTGATGCGCGTCGACCTCAACGTGCCGTATGAGAACGGCGTCGTCTCCGACGCCACCCGCATCGAGCGCATCGCACCGTCGATCACCGAACTCGCCGACAAGGGCGCGAAAGTCATTTTGCTTTCGCATTTCGGCCGACCGAAGGGCAAAGACGCCTCGCAGTCGCTGAAGCCCGTTGCCGCCGAAGTCGCGCACACGATCAAGCGGCCGATCAAGTTCGTTCCCGATTGCATCGGCGAGGAAGCCGAACGCGCCGTCGCGGCGATGCATTCCGGTGAAATCATCTGCCTCGAGAACACGCGCTTTTATCCGGGCGAGGAAAAGAACGATCCGGATTTCATCAAGGCACTGGCGAAGCTCGGCGATCTCTACGTCAACGACGCTTTTTCGGTGTCGCACCGCGCGCACGCCTCGACCGAGGGCCTCAGCCATGTGTTGCCGGCCTTCGCCGGACGCACTTTGCAGGCCGAACTGGAAGCCTTCGAGAAAGTGCTCGACAATCCGCAGCGTCCGCTGGTGGCAATCGTCGGCGGCGCTAAGATTTCCACCAAGCTCGATCTGCTCGGCAACCTCCTGGAGCGCGTCGACGTACTGATCATCGGCGGCGCCATGGCCAATACGTTCCTGATGGCGCAGGGCAAGAACATGGGCCGCTCGCTGGTCGAGCGCGATCTCATCGAGACCGCGCAGAAGATCATGGACCAGGCCAAGGCCGCCAACCGCCAGATCCTGCTGCCGGTCGATGCCGTGGTGGCGGAGAAATTCGAGGCCAACGCGCCCTCGCGCGTGGTCGATGTCGATCACATCGGCCTGGCCGACATGATGCTGGATATCGGCCCGAAAAGCGTCGAACAGGTGATCTCAGTACTGGCCCGCGCCAAGACCCTGGTCTGGAACGGCCCGTTCGGCGCCTTTGAAATGGAACCGTTCGACAACGGCACCGTCGAAGTGGCGGAAGCCGCGGCGGAACTCACCCATAGCGGCAAGCTTGTCACCGTGGCGGGCGGCGGCGATACGGTCGCGGCACTCAATGTCGCAGGCGTGGTCGACCGCCTGACTTATGTCTCGACCGCCGGTGGCGCTTTCCTGGAATGGCTTGAAGGCAAGCCTTTGCCGGGGGTCGAAGTGTTGCGTCAGAAATAACCTCCGGTCATTCCGGGGCGCCGCAAAGCGGCGAACCCGGAATCCAGAGGCGTGTTATTGTATCTGGATTCCGGGTTCGACCTTCGGTCGCCCCGGAATGACGAGAGGGGAGACGACAAATGAACCTGAGCGATCTGAACAAAGTGGCGGTCGCGATGACCGCGAACGGCAAAGGCATTCTCGCCGCCGATGAATCCACCGGTACGATCAAGAAGCGCTTCGACGCCATCGGCACCGAGAACACCGAGGACAATCGCCGCGACTATCGCGAGATGATGTTTCGCACTTCTGAAGCAATGAAGAACCACATCTCCGGCGTCATCCTCTATGACGAGACCATTTGGCAAAAAGCCAAGGACGGCACGCCGCTGGTCGATATCATCAAGGCCGCAGGTTCGCTGCCCGGCATCAAGGTCGACGAAGGCACAAAGCCGCTGCCGAATTCCCCGGGCGAACTCATCACCATCGGCCTCGACAAACTCGCCGACCGCCTGCCGAAATATTACGACGCCGGTGCGCGCTTTGCGAAGTGGCGCGCGGTGATCGATATCGGCAAGGGCATTCCGTCGCACAACGCCATCCATGCCAACGCGCATGCGCTCGCCCGCTACGCGGCTTTGTGCCAGACCGCGAACATCGTGCCGATCGTCGAGCCGGAAGTGCTGATGGACGGCGACCACGACATGGCGACGTGCGAGCGCGTCACCACCTGGACTCTGAAAGAGACGTTCCAGGAACTGTTCTATGCCGGCGTTTCGCTGGAAGGCATCGTGCTCAAGCCGAACATGATCGTGCCGGGCAAGAAGAGCGGCAAGCCGGCATCGGTCGAAGCCGTCGCCGAAGCGACCGTGCGCGTCTTGAAGAACTGCGTGCCGGGCGCGGTGCCGGGTATCGCTTTCCTTTCCGGCGGCCAGTCGGACGAGGAAGCCACCGCGCATCTCGACGCCATGAACAAGATCGGCAACCTGCCCTGGGCGCTGACCTTTTCCTACGGCCGCGCCCTTCAGGCCGCGCCGCAGAAGGCGTGGTCGGGAAAATCGGAAAACGTCGCCGCGGCGCAGCGCGCCTTCATGCACCGGGCGAAAATGAATTCGCTCGCCGCGCTCGGCCAATGGAAGGCCGACTTGGAAAAGAAGGCGGCGTAACGCCGCGCACTAGTCCAAAAAAAAAGGCCGCCCCAACAGGGCGGCCTTTTCCATGCATGACACTCTACGCGCGACGCAACCTCACGCCATCACGCGAGACGCAACATCAGTCGCAATTGGTCTTGCTGACGGTCTTCTCGCCGAGCAGATCGGACTTGTGCACGGTGCGGGTCGAGCAGTCTCCATTGATGCCCGCGCCGGTGGTCGTGCGCGTGGTCTTCGACTCGGTGCCGAGGAAGCCGCCGCGTTCATGGGTAACAGTAGTCGAAGTGGTCGGCGCCGGCGTCACAATGACGGCGGGCGCGCGTTCCTCGGTGATGATGGTGGTCTGCGCGTGAGCGGCGAATGTCGTCGCGGCCAGCACGATCGCAATCACGGTGAGCTTCATGGGTCGCCTCCTGAAGGTTAAATCGGTATGCAGCCCAACGCTCCAGGATAGACCTGGTTCCGATAGCCCGTATCTGCGCGGTAATCCGGCGGTTTACGTCGACAAACCCGGTCGTTTTCACCCCGCGCAATGCGGCAAGCGGTATCGGATTCGTGATTGTACGCGCCGCGGCAAGGCCGTACCTTGCGCGCCGGTTCCTTTCCTTCATTTGCATCCAAGGACATACAAACGTGATCGACCTCTACACCTGGACCACACCGAACGGCCGCAAGGCTTCCATCATGCTTGAGGAAATCGGCCTGCCCTACAAGGCGCATCCGATCGACATTTCCAAGGATGAGCAGTTCGCGCCGGCGTTTTTGAAAATCGCGCCTAACAACCGCATCCCGGCCATCGTCGATAACGACACCGGCATGTCGCTGATGGAGTCGGGCGCGATCCTGATCTATCTTGCCGACAAGACCGGCAAGCTGCTGCCGAAATCCGGCAAGGAGCGCTATCAGGTGATCGAATGGACGATGTGGCAGATGGGCGGTCTCGGCCCTATGCTCGGCCAGGTGCATCACTTCGTGAAATATAATCCCGGCAAGGCGCCCTACGCCGAGGAGCGTTTCTCCAAGGAAGCGCAGCGTCTGTACAAGGTCCTCAACACCCAGCTCGAAGGCAAGGACTTCATCTGCGGCGACTACTCGATCGCCGATATCGCCTGCTGGCCGTGGGTGTCGCGCTTCGAATGGCAGGGCATCGACATGAACGCCTTCCCCAACGTCAAGCGCTGGTACCTGAAAGTCGCCGCGCGTCCCGCCGTGCAGAAGGGCTATCAGGTGCCAAAGGACATGGGACCGATTCCCATGCCCGCGTAAGCGGGCGAAGCCGATGCCCGCGTAAGCGGGCTCCGAATGTGAACAAACGACAGCGCCGCGCCCTTTCAGCGCGGCGTTTTCTTGTCCGGCGGCCCTGCCCGGTTTGGCGCGCCCGCCGCAAAATGCTACCCAGACGCCGGGTCCAGCCGCTGGACGTCAATTTTCCGCCCGAAAAGGCTATCATCTGGAAGCTATGGCCCAACGACCGAAAAACCCCGAGCCGCGCCCGCAACCGCGCCTGTATTTGATCACGCCCGCGATCGTCGAGGCCGAGAACTTCGCACTCACGCTCGAGCCGGCGCTATCGGCCGGCGATGTCGCTGCCGTGCTGCTGCGCCTCGCCCCCGCCGACGAGCGCAGCCAGATCAACCGCATCAAGGCCATCGCGCCTTTGGTGCAGCGGCATGGCGCCGCTTTGCTAGCCGAGGGCCACACCGCGCTGATCGCCCGCTCCGGCGCCGACGGCGCGCATCTTTCCGGGATCGACTCCATTACCAGCGCGCTCGGCGCGTTGAAGCCTGACTGGATCGTCGGCGCCGGCGGACTTGCCAATCGCCACGACGCCATGTCGGCAGCCGAAGGCGGCGCCGACTATGTGATGTTCGGCGAGCCGGACGACCAGGGCGAGCGCCCAAGCTTCGAGGCTGTGCTCGATCGGGTGACCTGGTGGGCCGAGGTGTTCGAGGCGCCCTGCGTCGCTTATGCCGGTTCGCTCGACGAGATCGTCCCTCTGGTCGAAGCCGGCGCTGACTTCATCGCGCTCGGCGACTGGCTGTGGAACGATCCGCAGAGCGTCGTCCAGACCGTCGCCGCGACCGTGCCGCTGCTGCGTCTGCCGGAGAACACGGCATGAGGTACGGCGGTCACCTGTTGCGGGCGGCGCGGCTGGTGGTTTTTGCGCCGATGTTTTTGTCGCCGCTGTCGCCGCTGCTGGCGCAGACAAAGCCGCCGCCGGCGGCCACGATCAACACCGCTCTCGCCAATCAAGGCGCGATCGACCTTGCCTTCGGCGCCTATCAACGCGGCTTCTATTTGACGGCGCTTACCGAGGCCAGCAGGCGCGCGCAGCAAAACGATCCGGCCGCCATGACCCTGCTCGGCCAGCTCTATGCGCAGGGTCTGGGCGTCGGTCGCGACGATTCCAAAGCGGCGCAATGGTTCAAGCAGGCCGCCGGGCTCGGCGACCGCGAAGCCATCTTTGCCCTGGCGATGTTTTCCTTCGAGGGGCGCGCCGGGCCGCGCAGCGGCGCGGAAGCCGCGCGCCTGTTGACGGAGGCCGCAAGGCTCGGCCACCCGGCCGCCAACTACGATGTCGGACTGCTGTATATGCAGGGCCAGGAGTTCAAGCAGGACTTCGCCCGCGCCGCCGAATATTTCCGCATCGCCGCCAATGCCGGAAACGCGGAAGCGCAATACGCGCTGGCCACGATGTACAAGGAAGGCCGCGGCGTCGCCAAGGACACCCGGCAGGCGACCCAGTTGATGGCGAAGGCTGCGGTCGCCGGCAATCTCGACGCCATGGTCGAATTCGCCATCGCCCAGTTCAATGGCGATGCCACCGACAAGGACGAAAGCGCAGCCGCCCGCCTGTTCCTGTCCGCGGCGCGGCGCGGCAGCCCGATCGCGCAGAACCGGCTGGCCCGAATCCTGATGGCCGGGCGCGGCCTGCCCGCCGATGCCACCGAGGCGATCCGCTGGCACATCGTCGCCAAACAGGGCGGCGCCGGCGACCCCGAACTCGACGTTTTCGCCAGCAAGCAGCCGCAGACCGTGCGCGACGCCGCCGACAAGGCGGCGAGGAAGTGGCTGTCGACCCAGGTCGCGGCGCGCTAGCCGCTTCGCCAGCGCGGTCTTGACGGGACGCGCGCACGCGGGCAGACCCCGTCCCCATGCATCATTCAGCCCTGCTCAACGTCATGATCGCCGCCGCGCGCAAGACCGCGCGCACGCTCAAGCGCGATTTCGGCGAAGTCGAGAACCTGCAGGT
>CAITJJ010000349.1 GCA_903892675.1 uncultured Hyphomicrobiales bacterium
AAGAAACGGTAAAAGGGATACGCGCACCATGAACATCAAGGTCGGCAGGGAAGCCGTCGCCGAAGCCTCCAAGAAGCTGTCGAACTGGGGCCGCTGGGGCAAGGAAGACCATATCGGCACGCTCAATCACGTCACGCCGCAGAATATCGTCGACGCCGCCAAGCTGATCCGCACCGGCAAGGTGTTCGCGCTCGGCATGGCGCTCGATGCGACCGGGCCGCAGAACGGTCTGTTCGGCGGCCGCTTCAACCCAATCCACCAGATGCTGGCGACCGGCACGGACGCCGCCGCCGGCCGGCAGGACTGGAACAATCTGCGCTACGCCGACGACACGCTGATCCTCTGCGTGCAGGGCGCGACGCATTGGGACGCGCTCGGCCATATCTTCTACGAAGACAAGGCCTATAACGGCCACGATGCCCGCTTGATCGACTCCAAAGGCCTCGGCGTGCTCGGCATCGAACACTCGCGCGACAAGATGGTCGGGCGCGGCGTGCTGCTCGATATCGCGCGCTTCCGCGGCGTTCCTTGGCTGAAGGACGGCGAAGGCATTTCCAACGACGAACTCGACAAATGCGCCAAGCAGCAGAATGTCGAGATCCGCAAAGGCGACTTTGTCATTGTCCGCACCGGACAGATGGAGCGCTGCCAAAGCGAGGGCGAATGGGGCGGCTATGCCGGCGGCGATGCGCCGGGCGTCAAGTTCGAGAATTGCTACTGGTGCCAGGACAAGCAGGTCGCGGCGATCTGCACCGACACCTGGGGCGTCGAGGTGCGTCCGAACGAATGCAGCGGCCCCGGCCAGCCGAACCAGCCGTGGCACTGGGTCGTCATCCCGGCCATGGGCCTGTGCATGGGCGAAATGTTCGACGTCAAGGAATTGGCCAAGGACTGCGCCGACGACAAAGTCTATGAATTCTTCTTCTGCGGCCCGCCGCTGGTCATCACCGGCGGCACCGGCTCGCCGCTCAATCCGCAGGCGATCAAATGACTGAACCCGGCTGCGAGCTTTGCACGCCGGATATGGTTCTAGTCGAGGATGAATTGGCCTACGCTCGTTACGATAGCAACAGCTTGGCCAAGGGCCATGTCTTGGTCGTGCCGCGCCGCCACGTGGCGGATTTTTTCGACATGAGCGCCGCCGAAAAATCCGCGATCCTGTCGCTACTCGACCGCGCCAAGGCCCATATTGCGCGCAAACACGCGCCCGATGGCTACAATATTGGCGTCAATATTGGCCGCGCTGGCGGACAGTCCAGGATGCACGTTCACGTTCACCTGGTCCCGCGCTATACAGGCGACGTGGCCGATCCAAGCGGCGGCATTCGTTGCGTTCTGCCCAAGATATCTGCCCAACACTGACGCCGGTTCGGACGGCCGAACAGAACAAGGAAAAACTGCATGCCCCGTCACCTCAAGCGCGGAATGGATGCCGGCGCGATCGAAGAAGCCGACGCCAAGGTGCGCCAGACCGTCGACGGCATTCTCGCCGAGGTCAAAACCAAGGGCGATCAAGCGATCCGCGACTACTCGAAGAAATTCGACAACTGGGCGCCGGAGAGCTTTCGTTTGTCGCCGCAGGACATCGAGCGCGCCATCGCCCAGGTGCCCAAGCGCGATCTCGAGGACATCAAGTTCGCCCAGGCGCAGGTGCGCAACTTCGCGCAAAAGCAGCGCGACAGCATGCAGGACATCGAGGTCGAGACCCTGCCCGGCGTCGTACTCGGCCACAAACACATCCCGGTCAACGCCATCGGCTGCTACGTGCCCGGCGGGCGTTATCCGATGGTGGCGTCGGCGCATATGTCGATCGTCACCGCCAAGGTCGCCGGCGTGAAGCGCATCATCGCCTGCGCGCCGCCGTTCAAGGGCGGGCCGCACCCGGCCATTGTCGCGGCCATGCATTTCGGCGGCGCCGACGAGATCTATGTGCTTGGCGGCGTGCAAGCGATCGCCGCCATGGCGCTCGGCACCGAGACCATTGCGCCGGTCGACATGATCGTCGGTCCCGGCAACGCCTATGTAGCGGAGGCCAAGCGCCAACTGTTCGGCCGCGTCGGCATCGACCTTCTGGCCGGGCCGACCGAAACCCTGATCGTCGCCGATGATAGTGTCGACGGCGAAATCTGCGCCACGGACTTACTGGGACAAGCCGAACATGGGCCCACCTCGCCGGCGGTGCTGATCACCAATTCGGAAAAGCTCGCCCGCGCGACCATCGCCGAAGTGGAACGGCTGCTCACCATCCTGCCGACCGCCGACGCCGCGGGGCAAGCCTGGAAAGATTATGGCGAGGTCATCGTCTGCGACAGCTATGAGGAAATGGTCGCCGAGGCCGACCGTGTCGCCTCCGAGCATGTGCAGGTGATGACGCGCGACCCCGATTTTTTCCTCAAGAACATGAAGAACTACGGCGCGCTGTTTTTAGGCCCGCGCACCAATGTCGCCTATGGCGACAAGGTGATCGGCACCAACCACACTTTGCCGACCAAGAAGAACGCGCGCTTCACCGGCGGGCTGTGGGTCGGCAAATTCCTCAAGACCTGCACCTATCAGAAAGTGCTGACCGACGCGGCTTCCGCCATGATCGGCGAATATTGCTCGCGGCTGTGCACGCTCGAAGGCTTCACCGGCCATGCCGAGCAGGCCAATATCCGCGTGCGCCGTTACGGCGGCCGCAACGTGCCCTACGGCGAGGCGGCGGAGTGATCTGACGCGCGGTCCCGCCCGTAAACGGCAAAAACGAAAGGTGCTTCGATGCCGATCATCGTCCCCGCCTATGCCGCGATCCTGGCCCTGATCTTCGCCGCGCTGTCATTCCGCGTCGCCAATAGCCGGCGCGTGCTGCGCACGCCGCTCGGCATCGGCGGCAACACCAAGTTAGAGCGCTACATTCGGGTGCAAGGCAACTTCGCCGAATACGTGCCGTTCGCGCTGCTGCTTCTGTTCTTTCTCGAAATGCAGGATTGGCCGGCGTGGCTGGTGCATCTCCTGTGCGCCGTCTTTCTGGCAGCGCGGATCGTACATGCGCTCGGCGTCTCACAGGAAAAAGAAGACTTCCGGCTGCGCATTGCCGGCATGATCACCACACTTTCGGTTTTCATCGTGACGGCCTTGCTGCTGCTGACCGGCGGCATTCTGCGCGGCGGCGCCTGAAATGGCCGTTGCGCTCACCGCCACCCCCTCCTTCCGCCTCGACGGCAAACGCGCGCTGGTCACCGGCGCCGGGCGCGGCATTGGCCTCGCCGCCGCGTCGGCTTTGGCCGATGCCGGCGCGCATGTGACCTTGGCCGCGCGCACCGCGAGCGAAATCGAAGAGGCAGCCGAAGCTATACGCGCGCGCGGCCAGCAGGCCGAGGCGCTGACGCTCGACGTCACCGATATCGCCGCCGTCAAGACGGCGCTTGCCGCACGCGCGCCATTTCAGGTGCTGGTCAACAATGCCGGCATGAACCGGCCGGCGCCGCTGATCGACGTCAAGGTCGAGGACTTCGACGCCATCATGGGGCTGAACGTGCGCGCCGCTTTCTTCATGGCGCAGACGGTGGCCAAACGTCTGGTCGACGAAAATTTGAGCGGCTCGATCATCAACATTTCGTCGCAGATGGGCCATGTCGGCGCGGCGCGCCGCACCGTCTATTGCGCCTCGAAACACGCAATGGAAGGCTTCACCAAGGCGATGGCGATTGAACTCGCGCCGCACAACATCCGCGTCAATTCGCTGGGACCAACATTCCTTGAGACGCCGATGACCAAACCGTTTTTCGAAAACAAGGCGTTCCGCGATGAAGTGCTGTCGAAGATCAAACTCGGCCGCCTCGGCCAGCTTGAGGAACTCACCGGCGCCATTGTCTTCATGGCGAGTAACGCATCGTCGCTGATGACCGGCTCGGCGCTGGTGCTCGACGGCGGCTGGACGGCGGAATAGGCTCAAGAAATGACTGGGGAGGAATTTATGCGATCGATTCTGCTTTGCGCCTTGTTGATGCTTTGCGGCGCCGCCAATGCCGCCGACAAAGACCGCATCGTCGGCACCTGGAAGCTGGTGGCTGTCTCTTATGAAGACGCGCAGTCCAAGGAGCGCACACCGGTGCTCGGCGAGCATCCGCGCGGCTACCAGATCGCAACGCCGGAAGGCCGCTGGATTGCGCTGGTCACCGCCGACGGACGCCCGGTGCCGAAGACCGACGAGGATCGCGCCAAGGCGCTGCGCTCGATGATCGCCTATAGCGGCCGTTACCGGGTCGAGGACAGCAAGGTCATCACCAAAGTCGAGGTCGCCTGGAACGAGGCATGGGTCGGCGGCGAACAGGTGCGCTTCCTGCGCTTCGAGGGCGACGACGTTCTGAATATCGAAAGCCCGCCGATGCCGCACCCCAATGTCGACAACAAGGTTGTCAGGGTCATCGTAACCTGGGCGCGCGACAAATCGTAAGACGCGCTCAGAACAACTTTTTCAGCACCTGCGGATTGAGGCAACTGACCGGCGGTTTGCCTTCGATCAGCGCGATGCAGTTGTCGGCGACGACATTGGCCATGCCCTCGCGCAATTCGAGGACGCCGCTGCCGAGATGCGGCGTCAGCACCACATTGTCCATGGCGACCAGATCGGGCGATACTTGCGGTTCGTGTTCATAGACATCGAGCCCCGCGCCGGCGATCGCCTTCGCCTTCAGCGCCCGCACCAAAGCCGCCTCGTCGATCACCGGACCGCGCGCCGTGTTGATGATGAAGGCAGTCTTCTTCATCAGCGCGAACTGGGCGTCGCTCATCAGGTGGCGCGTTTCCGGCGACAATTGTGGGTGCAGCGAGACGAAGTCGGCTTGCCGCAGCACGTCCTCGAAACTGCAATGGGTCGCGCCGAATTTCTGCTCTTCTTCCGCCGGCAAGCGGCGCGGATCGCAATAGATGACTTTCATGCCGAAGCCGCCGCCACGGCGGGCCACCGCCTGGCCGATTCGGCCAAAACCGACGAGGCCCAGCGTCTTGCCGCTGACCGCGTAGCCGGCAAGATGGTTGGACTGCGAGCCGGGGTAAACGCCCTGCCGGAACAGCCGGTCGCCGAGCGCGATGTTGCGCGCCACAGCGAGCAGCAGACCGAAGGCAATATCCGCTGTCGCATCGGTGACGATGGCCGGTATATTGGTAACCGGAATGCCGAGTTCGGTCGCAGCTGCAAGATCGATGCGGTCCTGCGTGATGTTCATCGACGACACCGCCTTGAGCGCCGGGTTGGCGGTGAGCACGTCGCGGTCGATGACGTCGTGCAGCAGGCACAGCAGGATCTCGGCCCGCTTGACGCCCGCGATCAGTTTATCCTTGGAGAGGACGCGGCTCGAATCCGGGTTGACCTCGACGTCGGCGACGTCGCGCAGGCGTTTGAGCGCGCTCTCGGCGATCGGCTGGGTAACAAAAATGCGCGGCCGGCTCATTTGATCGCCGCGTTGACCTTGGGCAGAACTTTTTCGGCCAGCAGCACCATCGAGCGGCGGCCGAGATCGCGGTCCTTCCAATCCTTGCCTGCATAGAGCAGCGTGCCGAAGTCGCCGACCGTGTGGCGGTATTTCAGCAATTCGTCGGCGACCTTGTCCGGCGTGCCGTAGGTGATGAGCGCATCGCAGATCGTATCGAGCGTCACCTCGTCGTCCGGCTGGTCGCGGTGCGTCTTGAACAGCTCGATGCGGCCGTTCATTTTCAGCTTGGTGTAGAGCTGGCTGTAATAATAACGGTACGGCCCGTTCGGATCGGTGGCATAGGCCTTCGCCGTCTTCTCGTCGTCGGCGACGAAGATCGAGCGCGCGACGCGCCAGTTTTCCGGCAGCGCCGGCCGGCCGACGCGCTCGCAGCCTTCGACATATTTCGGCCAGTGACTTTTCACCCATTGCGGCATCAGGAAGTTCGCCGAGATCGGCTCCCAGCCGCGCGCGGCGGCTTCGGTCACGCCTTTCGAGAACGGCGCCACCGCGGTGACGACGATCGGCGGATGCGGCCGCTGCA
>CAITJJ010000350.1 GCA_903892675.1 uncultured Hyphomicrobiales bacterium
GAGCCGGACCCGAGGTTTAGATTTTACGCTGAGCGAACCACGCTGTTCTTGATTGCCGTCGATCACATCTTGGACAAGCGGGCAATGTCGACCGCCTGCGCGTAGGAAAGCTTGCTGGCGGCATCGGCCGAGCCCTGCACGTTGACGAGAAATTTATTGGCGACCATCATCAAGATGTCGCCGTCCTGGCTCTGGATGGCCCGCTGGCTGCCGACCCGGATCAACTTGCCCATCGCGCCAGCCATCGCCGGGTTGTTCATCACCGGCGAGAATTGCATCAGCATCGCGGAATCTCCGGTGATCGATACCTCAACGCTGTCGCCTTTGTCGTTGCTGTAGGCGCGGCTCGCGGCCGATGCCCCGCCGAACATCGAACCGCCCATCGCATTGGCCTGCGCCTTGTCCGCCTTCCAGCCCGGCAGCGCCGCCGGCAGCAGCGCGGCGAAGGCCTCGGCGTTCTTCTGGCCGATCAGTTGCGAGGCCAGATCGAGCGATTGCTTGGCGGCGGTGGCGTCCCCGGCCTGATAGGCCTTGCGGGCCTGATCGATGGTATCGAGGATGTCGTCGGCCGCCACGGCCGGCATCGACAGCACGACCAGCGCCGCTGCGCATGCAATTGTCGACAAGCGTGCCATGATTGCAGCCCCCGGGGAATCGCCTGAGCGTCAGCATAGCAAATTCCGGAACCGGCCGCGCGGCCGGGAAGCATGCCCCCCGGGCCGCGCAGGACCGCGATCAGTAGGTGACGCCGGCTTTCACCATGAAAGTCCGCCCTTGCAGCGGATAGGCATTATAGCGGCCATAGGTGGCCGAGCTGGCCACCGCATAGTCGAAATACTGCACGTCGAACAGGTTCTGAACCGACGCCGACCAGAACAGATTCCGGTGTTCGCCGCCGAGCCGCAGATCGACGGTGGTGTGCGCCGGAATGGTCGGCTGGAAATTGGCCTGATCGTTATCCATGCGACGGGCGCCGACGAAGTTGACCACCGCGTCGAACACCGCGAGCTTCCGATAAACATTCCAGGCCAATCCGGCGTTGCCGGTCCAGCGCGAAACCAAAGGCACATCATTGCCGGCATAGATGCCTTCGCGGAAGGTGGCGCGCGTGTAGGTCAGGCCGCCTTTCAGGCGCAGGTCATCGGACAGATGCAATGTCGCGGCATTCTCGACACCAACGCGCTTGGTCGGATCGAGATTGACGTTGGCGCCGATCGGCGGAAACGGGATGAACAAAATCTCGTTGTTCAGCAGCATTCGGTACGCGCTCGACTGATATTCGAGCATGCCGATCCGGCCCCGCAGGCCAGCCTCGGCGTCGAACGAGGTTTGCGTCTTCAGCTTGAAATCCACCGGAAAGGCGTTGACGCCGATGCGCTCGTCGACGTTCGGCGTGCGGAAACTCCGCGCGACGCGGCCGAACACCGCGAGACCCGGCGCAAAGCGATGCTCGGCGCCGAAATGCAGCGCATGGTTGGTTTCGGACGTGTCAAGCGGCGTCGGCTGCGCGCTGAAAGCGCCGGGCGCGGTCGGGTCGTAGATGTCACGGGCCGAGAGGAAGGTCCGTTGCAGGCGCGCGCCCCACGACA
>CAITJJ010000351.1 GCA_903892675.1 uncultured Hyphomicrobiales bacterium
GACCGCCTGATGCAGGCGATCGTGCAGGCGCACGAGGTCTGGAACAAGCGCATCCCGACCAGCGCGCTCAACCGCTGGTTCGAGCATGCGATTGAAACGCATCCGCCGCCGGCGGTGTCGGGACGCCGCTTGCGGCTCAACTACATCACGCAGGCGAAAAACCGGCCGCCGAGTTTCGTGCTGTTCTGCACGCGCGCCGACGCGGTGCCGGATGCCTACAAGCGCTATCTGGTCAATTCACTGCGCGAGGCGTTCGACATGCCCGGCACGCCGATCCGGCTGTCGTTGCGCGAGAAGGACAACCCGTTCAAGGGCCGGGCGAAGTTCAAGCATTGACTCGCGCCATCACGCCGGCGCCTTGAATTCCAGAAACTTGCCGGCGCGATAGTCGTACATCTTGCCGCTCTCGGTGCAGCCGGGCAGGCACAAGGTCAGAAGCGCCTTGGCGACGTCTTCCGGCGGCGTCAGGGTGCTCGGATCGGCGCCCGGCCAGCCCGACGCATACATGCGGGTGCGGGTCGGTCCCGGATTGAACGAGTTCACCTTGACGTTGGTCGTCGCGGTTTCAGCGGCATAGGTGCGCACCAGCGCATCGAGCGCCGATTTGGTCGCGGCATAAACGCCGGTATAGGCTTGTCCTCGCCACGCCAGTCCGGATGTCATGAACACCGCGCGCCCGGCTGTGGACGCTTTCAACAGCGGGTCCATGGTGCGGATGAGTTGCCAGTTGGCGGTGACATTTACCGCGAACATTCTGTCGAAGTCCTTGGGCTCGACATGGTCGAGCGGCGACAGCGTGCCGAGCGAGCCGGCATTGCCGACCATGACGTCGAGGCGTCCGTAACGCTCGTGCAACGCCAGCGCCAGCCGCGCAATGCCATCGGCGTCGGTCATGTCGAGCGGCACCAAGGTCGCCGAGCCGCCGGCCGATTTAATCTTGTCGTCGAGTTCTTCCAGCCCCCCGACGGTGCGCGCGACGGCGACGACATGGGCGCCGGCCTCCGCCAGATCGAGCGCCAGTTCGGCGCCAATGCCGCGCGACGCGCCGGTGACAAGGGCGATGCGGTCGGAAAGAGGTTTGCTCATGAATGACGCCAGCGCTGGTCGGTTTATATGGCTTCTGCCAACAGCGACAATTGCCGCGGGCTGGCATCCTGAGCGCCGAGGTCGGTCAACGTGGTCGGATAATCGCCGGTGAAACAATGGTCGGTGAACTGCGGCTTGGCCGCGTCGCGGCCGGGTAGGCCCATGGCGCGGTAGATGCCGTCGACCGATAGGAAGGCGAGCGAGTCCGCGCCAATGAACTTGCGCATACCTTCCAGATCCATGGTGGCGGCGAGCAGCTTTTCGGCGTCCGGCGTGTCGATGCCGTAGAAATCCGGATGGGTGATCGGCGGCGAGGAAATGCGGAAGTGCACTTCCGCCGCGCCGGCGTCGCGCATCATCTGCACGATCTTGCGCGAGGTGGTTCCGCGCACGATGGAATCGTCGACCAGAACGATGCGCTTGCCGGAGACCACGGCGCGGTTGGCCGAATGCTTCAGGCGCACGCCCTGATCGCGGATCGACTGCGTCGGCTGAATGAAGGTGCGGCCGACATAGTGATTGCGGATGATGCCGAGTTCGTAGGGGATGCCCGAGGTCTGGGCAAAGCCAAGCGCCGCCGGCACGCCGGAGTCGGGCACCGGCACGACGACATCGGCCGAGACCGCGGCTTCACGCGCCAGTTCGGCGCCGAGATTCTTGCGCACGTCATAGACGTTGCGGCCGCCGACGATGGAATCGGGGCGGGCGAAATAGATATATTCGAAAATGCAGGGCCGCGCCGCCATCGGCGGGAACGGCTTGTGCGACTGCGCGCCGTCTTCGTCGAAGACGACGACTTCGCCGTTCTCGACGTCGCGCACGTAAGTCGCGCCGATGATGTCGAGCGCGCAAGTTTCCGACGCCAGGATCGGGCAGCCGTCGAGCTTGCCCAGCACCAGCGGCCGGATACCCAGCGGGTCGCGCGCGCCGACCAGCTTCTTGTTGGTGAGGCCGACGAAGGCGTAGGCGCCTTCCAGCTGGCGCAGGCCCTCGACGAAGCGGTCGACGAAACGGTTGCGGCGGGCGCGCGCCACCAGATGCAGGATCACTTCGGTGTCCGAGGTCGACTGCATCATGGCGCCTTCGCGCACCAGATTTTTGCGCAGGCTGATGCCGTTGGTCAGGTTGCCATTATGCGCGACGGCGAAACCGCCGCCTTCCAGTTCGGCGAACAGCGGTTGCACATTGCGCAGGATGGTTTCGCCGGTGGTCGAATAGCGGACATGGCCGACCGCGGAATTGCCGGGCAGGCGGTCGATCACCGTGCGCTCGGAGAATGTATCGCCGACGAGGCCGAGCCGGCGTTCGGAGTGGAAACGCTTGCCGTCGAAGGAGACGATACCGCAGGCTTCCTGGCCGCGATGCTGGAGCGCGTGCAGGCCGAGCGCGGTGATCGCCGCGGCGTCGGGATGACCGAAGATGCCGAACACGCCGCATTCCTCGCGGAGCCGGTCGGCATAAACATCCAAGTCAGGATGCGGGTCGAAGTCGGTATCGACTTCTGTTTGGCCGGCGGTCGCGAGGTCTTGCGGGTTTTTTGGCATGCCTAGCGGGCTTCCTGTTTTAGCCGTGCCAGCGTCACGGACGGCTGCAGTTCCGATTTCCGGCCGGGCGCGGCGTCCGGCGGCGCATCCTGGTCGGCTGGCGCGGGCTTCTTCAGCCGCTTTAAGATGGTGCTCTCGGGGTCATCCGGCAACATGGCCATCAGCCATTGTCCGGTACTTTGCAACACCACTTTCGACTTGGC
>CAITJJ010000352.1 GCA_903892675.1 uncultured Hyphomicrobiales bacterium
CGGAGGCGAGCATGGCGCCGTCGATATCCTTCACGATGCGGGACAGGTCGCGGATCTTGCCGTCCTCTCCGATGATGCCGGGCTTTTCGCGGCCGGGTGCGCCGTAGCGGACGAGCTTCATGCTGTTCTCCTGGGACGAAGTGTTTATGGGATTGGGCGGTCGGGGGGATCATGCGACGCCGGGGGGGCGGGGGCAACCCCCGGTCCTGGCGCCGGGCAGGCGCCGTCGCGGCTGCGACGGTTAGGCCGAATTTACGCGCAACGCCGCTAAATTTGCGCAAGGCCCCGCGCCGCCTGCGCCAGAGTAAGGCGTCATCAATGGGGGGCTTTCGGCATGCTGTCCGTCGTCAGCGGCGCAATCCTGGTCGCCGCACCAGGCGCCAGCTTCTGGTATTTGCTGCCGCGCAATGGCGTGGTCCATCCGCTGGTGCGAAATTCCGACGTCGGCTCGATGGTGACAATCGGCATCATGGGCGCGATGTCGCTCGGCATCGCGCTTTTGTTCGACGGATTGTTCGGCTAGCGCGTTTTCGGGCGAAGTGGTCGCCGGCCGCGCGCTACTTGTCGGCCTTGAGCTTGTAGAGTTGGAAGCCGCTATCGGCGATCGACTTCTCGATTACATCGCGGCTGAGATTATTCGGCGGCGCGGCGTCCGGCTTGACCACGCCGACAGCGTGCCAGGGCCGAAACTTGGCCGGCAGGTTCAGCCCGCCTTTGTCGCTGGAAAATGCGCGCAGCTCGCGGTTGCTTTCCGACTTGAATATGAAGATGTTCATCAAACGTCTTTCCGCGGATGGTCATCCGCTTGAGGCCGGCCGCCGGGACACGGTGCCAGGCAAGATATGCGGCCTGGAATGAGCGAAGAGCGCCTGTTCGCAAAGCCGCTTGGTCTCGACATTCGCTTTGGCCACGAAAATCGGCGTTTGAGACGACGGCCCATTTGCGGCCGAAAACGACTTATATAGAACTAGATATATAGGCTTTATGCGTCATCGCTACAAGCGAAGCGGTAATGCGCGGCACTGATGAGCCAATCGCCGCCGCCTAATCGCCGATGTATCCACAGACGCTATATCGCCGCCCCTTTAAAGCGCGCATGGTGAACCTCGAAACCGCATAATTTGCGACAGGCGCTGGCCTGTTTGGATAAAGGTGCGACGGCATGACAATACCCTATGTTCAGCACTTCGATGCCAACCTGCCTTCGGTCGCGGCGCCGGTGCGCATTACGTCGATCTACGACGCGCAGATATTCACCCGCCGCTGGGTGATCCGCGACAAGGACCGCAACCTCAAGACATTGCTGCGCAAACTTGAGAAGGCCAATAGCGGCGCCTCGATCGACGAAGCCATGGTCGATTTCAAGCAGGCTTTGTCGGCGCGCGCCCTGCTGACGCAGAATAGCTGAGCGACAAACAGCCGCCGGTACGAAGTCAGAAGTCATATGTCCTTGTGGGAGTGCGGACTTTGCAGCCGCCGGTGAATTGAGTCTGCCGCCGGACAGACCGCGGTCGACGCAACCTGGCCGCTACGCGCCACAGTCCATTCTACCAAAAAGTGGTGCAAATTAATGTTTCAACGTTGGCGCGCAATCGGGCCTTCCTCAACGTATTGATCTAATGACATTTTCCTGATTCAGAGGCGCCCGACGGGGCCCGCCTGATTTGTGACGCGAATGCAACACATTGCAGAATTGTCATGAATCCCACCGGGAAGGCAGGTTTTGGGTGCCGCGTTTCGTTGCCTCCCGCCTGAAGACTCGGCACGATGGTGCCTAGGATCGCGCCAAAAAGAACAAAGGCGCGGCATAGTTTAGGGGCAAGGGGAATGAACATGCTACGGGGGCGCGTTAAATCAATTCTGCTCGGTTGCACGAGCGTTGGTGTTCTTCTGGTCGCAACCGCGACGGCCAACGCGGGCTCGTTCGCGCTGCGCGAACAGAGCGCCTACTGACAGGGCTCGTCATTCGCCGGCATCGCCGCGGGCGGCGCGCTTTCGTCGATGTACTGGAACCCGGCGACCATCACCCAGTTCAATGGCAAGACCATCGAGCAGGTCGTGACCGGCATTATGCCGCGTTCATCGCACACCACCACGACCGCCACCGGCACTTCGGCGGCATTTGGCAACCCGGGCAGCCAAGGTATCGACGCGCTCGTGCCGGCGGGCTATTCGTCCTTGCAAGTTAACGACAAGATTTGGCTTGGCATGGCGGTGAACGCGCCGTTTGGGCTTGGCGTTCATTTCCCGCAAGTCAACGCCGCCTCAAGCGGCGGCAGCGCAAATAGCGCCAGGGTCGAAACCTACAATTTCTCGCCGACGATCGCCTACAAGATCAACGACATGATCAGCGTCGCCGTCGGCGTGCAGGCTCAATATCTGAAAGCGTCGTACGATCTCTACCTCGGCGCTGCGCCGAGCATTGGCTCGCTTAACGGCGGCGGCTGGTCGTACGGCTGGACCGCCGGTGTCACCCTGACCCCCATGCCGAAGACGACGATCGGCATTGGCTATCGCTCGGCGATTGACCAGAAGGTCAACGGCACCTTGGTCACGAACACAACTGGCTTGTCCACGCCGGGCTCTGTCAATCTGACGCTGCCGCTGCCGGACATGCTGACCGTCGGCTTGCGCCAGGGCATCGGCGAACGCTTCACATTGCTGGCCGGTGTCGAGTGGGCGAACTGGAGCCGTATCGGCCGCGTTCCCGTGCTGCAACCAAGCGGCGCCGCGGCCACCGTGGGCGGCGCAGCGCTCGCCTTTCCGTTCAACTACCGGGATGGCTGGTACTATTCGCTCGGTGGCGAGTACAAGCTCGACCCGGCCTGGACCGTGCGCGCCGGCATTGCCTTCGAGCGGACCCCGATCTCCGACGATGTTCGCACCGTGCGAATTCCTGACAATGACCGCATGTGGTATTCGGTCGGCGCCAGCTACAAGCCGGCAAGCATCAAGGGTCTCAATTTCGATCTGGGATACTCCTTCATCGACGTGAAGAGTGCGTCGATTTGTATGGGCGCCGCCTCGGGCTGTCCGACCAATCCGTGGTCGGGTGCGTCGACCTATATCGGATCGGTCAAGACCAACATCAACATCGTTTCGGTCGGTGTTCGCTATCAATGGGATGCCGATCCGACACCGGTCAGGCAGCGCTACGCCAAGTAGGCGCAGTCGCTTAAAGCTAGAAAAGGCCGGCGGTGACGCCGGCCTTTTTTATTGTGTCGTTTGCGGCGGCCGGTGAGGCGTTTAGAACGCGCCCGGGAAAAAGCCGCCGTCGATCAAGAGATTCTGCCCGGTGATGTAGCCGGCCTGCGACGAGCACAGGAACGCGCAGGCCGCGCCGAATTCGGCCGGCTCGCCAAAGCGCCGCGCCGGGATGCCGCTCATGCGGTCGGCGGCGACCTGGGTGATGCTCTTGCCGCTTTTTTCCGCCGCCTTGGACAAAGTGCCGCGCAGCCGGTCGGTATCGAAAGCGCCGGGCAGGATCGAGTTGATGGTGACGTTCTTGTCGGCGACGGTGCGCGCCACGCCGGCGACGAAAGCGGTGAGGCCGGCGCGCGCGCCCGACGACAGATCGAGGCCGGCGATCGGCGCCTTCACCGCGCCCG
>CAITJJ010000353.1 GCA_903892675.1 uncultured Hyphomicrobiales bacterium
CTCGGTCACCGTGGCCTGGACGCGAACTTTCAGGCCCTTGATGTCGGCGACTTTCTCGACACCCTTTTTGCCGTACATGTGGCGCAGGCCCTGCGAGCCAAGGCCGATCATGTGCGCGCCTTTCATCTTGGCGGCGTACAGTTCCTTCATCGCTGCGATGATGGCCGGGTCGCCGAGTACCTTGATGTTGTGCTTTTCGTCGCGGAAGATGAAGTGCAGCGAAAACACGCCGGACTCCGGCTGCGCCGTCGAGGCGTTGGCGGTCGACATCAGCACGAAGTCGATGTCGCCGGTCTGTACCTTCTGCAAGGTCTGCGCTTCGGTGCCGAGCTGGGCGCCGGGATACTGGTTGATCGACAGCGTGCCCTTGCTCAGCTCCATCAGCTTTTTGTTGAACATTTCGGCGCCGACGCCGTAGCCGCTGGTTTTGGGCTGATCGTAGGCGAAGGTGAAGGAGCGGTTTTGCGCGAGCGCCGCGGTTGACGACAGCGCCAGCGCGGCGCCGAGCAGAATGCCGCGCGCAAGCGGCAGATACCGTGAAACGGACATTATATCCTCCCGTGTGTTGCCGCTGTTTATCGGCTCGTTTTTGCCCGCCTTTCGCGGCGTGGCGCGACATTATCACCCGGCCTGATTTTGTTCACAAGATAGATATTAAGATTGTATACTATCCAGGAGAATGGCATTTTACCCGCTATGGCGACGTCGAAAGCATCGAGAAAGCCGGCCCCGCGCAAAGTCGCGGCGAAAGCGGTCGCCGAAATCCCGGCCGGGGCCGACAGTGCGCGCGAGCCATCCATCGTCAGCCGCATCACGCGAAAGCTGGAAGAAGACATCGTCCTAGGCCGGCGCCATCCGCGCGAACGCCTCGTCGAGCAGGATCTGTGCGTCCACTTCAACACGCATCGCGGCGACGTCCGGCTGGCGCTTTTCGAACTGGAGAAGAAGGGGATCGTCCAGCGCATCCCCAATCGCGGCGCCATCGTGCGCGACCTCAGCCCCGGAGAGGTGACGGAGATATACGGTGTGCGCGAAGAACTTGAGGTCATGGCGGTGCGCATCCTGCCGTTCCCGGTGCCGAAGTGTGACATCGAGCGGCTCGAGGCCTTGCAGCGCGAGCACAGCAGGGCGGTCGATGCCGGCGATCTGCTCGGCGTGTTTTACAGCAACGTCCACTTCCATCGCGCCTTGTTCGGTCTGTGCGGCAACCGCTGCCTTATCGAGACGATCGAATATCTGGCGCAGAAGGTTTCCGGCATTCGCTCATACGCGCATGCCAATCCGGCGTCGCTGAACGCCACGCGCCGCGACCATGTCGAGATGATCGAGGCGCTGCGGCATTCCCGCCGCGACGATCTGACCGCACTGACGCGTCGCCACCTCAAGCCGGCGGCGCAGGCCTATATCCGCGCCTACCGGCAGCGTTTCGGTGATACTGCGTGAGCTTTAGTGCGACTTGTCGCGCTTCAACAGCAGCATGAGCCGCTGCGGCGTCACCGGCAGGTCGACGATGGTGCCGGGTCGTTGCAAGGCATCGTCTATAGCAGACGCGATCGCCGCGCCAACCGGGTTGGTGCCGCCTTCGCCGGCGCCCTTCAGGCCCATCGGATTGAGCGGGCTCGGCGCGTCCTCGGTAATGAGGATGGAAACGTGCGGCACTTCGCGCGCGGTCGGCATCAGATAATCGGCGAAGGTGACCGAGAGCGGCTCGCCGTTGTCGTCATAGACAAATTCCTCCAGGAGCGCGCCGCCCAGCCCCTGCGCCAGCCCGCCGGCGATCTGGCTTTCGACGAGCCGCGGATTGACCGCTTTGCCGATGTCGTAGCCGATGACGTAGCGCTCGATGGCCACCGCCCCGGTCTCGGTATCGACCTTTACCGCGGCGACATGCACGCCGTAAGGATAGACCATATGCGACGACAGAAAAGTGTCCTCGGCGGCAAGGTCGCCCGGCCGCGCCTGCGCCAGTTCGGCGAGCGTCATTGACGGGCCCTTGTTGTCGCGGCGCACGATCTTGCCGTTTAAAATGTCGAGCGCGCCCGCGTCGGCCTGCATCAACTCGCCGGCAAGCCGCAGCGCCTTGTCGCGCAATTTCATCGACGCCAGGCGCGTGGCTTCGCCGCACATCACGGTGACGCGGGAGGCGAAAGCGCCGGAGCCGGTGTCGATGCGGTCGGTCTGGCCGTGTATAACGTTGATATCGGCATAGTCGACCCCGAGCGCGTCGGCGGCGATCTGCGCCATCGCCGTTTCGACGCCCTGACCGATCGAGGCGACGCCGGTGACGACCTCGATCTTGCCGTCGCTCTTCACTTCGACACGCACCGTATCGGAGGGCCCGAGCCCGCTTTTTTCGACGAACATGGCGACGCCGGCGCCGACCATTTCACCGGCCCTGCGGCGCTTCGCCAGGCTTGCCTGCAGTTCCGGCCAGCCAGCCAGCGCAAGTGTTTTGTCGAGCAGCAGCGCGTAATCGCCGGAATCGTACACAATATGCGTGCCGAGCGTGTCGAGATGCAGGTCGTATGGCATCTCGGCTTTGCCGATCAGGTTGCGGCGGCGGATTTCGACGCCGTCGATGCCGACATGCGCGGCGATCTTATCCATCAGCCGCTCGCGCACGAAGGTCGACTCATAGCGCCCCGGCGCGCGATAGGTGCCGCACGGCGTCTTGTTGGTGAGGCGGATGTGACCTGTGGCGCGGTAGGCCGGCACGCGATAGGGCCCCGGCAGCATCGCGGCGGCGAGATCGGGCACGGTCGCCGCGTGCGTGCGCATATAGGCGCCGTTGTCGTGAAAGAATTCGTTGTCGATGGCGAGGATGCGGCCGCCGGCATCGATGGCGGCGCGAATGTTATGTTGCTGCTGGCGCGAATGATTGGCGGCGATCAGGTGCTCGCGGCGGTCCTCGATCCATTTGACAGGCGTCTTGAAGGCGAGCGCCGCGGCGCAGACCAGCACATCTTCCGGATAGATTTCGCCACGAATCCCGAAGCCGCCGCCAACATGGCCCTCAAAGAGATGCATGTTGTCGCGCGTTCGGCCGATCATCCGCGCGATGTGGTCGCGATTCCACCACGGCACCTTGGCGGCGCCGTGCATTTCCAGAATGTCGCGCGCCTCGTCGTAGCGGGCGATGGCGCCGCGCGTTTCCATCGGCACGCCGGAATGGCGTCCGGTCGACAGCGTCAGCGCGACGATCGCGTGCGCCGCCTTGAACGCCGCATCGATATCGCCGTAGCCTTTGCGAATGATGCTCGACTCGGTGGCATGCGTGTCGTCGAACGGACCGGTGCGGCCGGAAGCATCCAGCACCGGCGGTAGCGGCTCGATATCCAGTTCGACCAGCTCGGCGGCATCCTCGGCAATGTATGGGTCGGCGGCGAACACGACGGCGACCGGCTCGCCGACATAGCGCACATAATCTTTCGCCAGCACGGTTTGCCGGTACGGCTCGAGTTCTTTCAGTCCGGTGAGGCGGAACGGAATCGGCGGGATGTGCGCGACATCTTTATGCGTCCACACCGCCTGTACGCCGGGCAATGCCAACGCGGCGCTGGCGTCGATGCCGCGCAGTTTTCCGTGTGCGATGGCTGAACGCACCACGCGCATATGCCACTGCCCGGGAAACGACACATCGGCGGCGAAGCGGCCTCGCCCCAGCAATAGCGGGCGGTCTTCAAGACGCGCGACGGAACGGCCGACGAATTTGGCCGGATCACTCATTTTGCGCGCATCGTTTCCGCCGCCGCGCGCACGGCCTTGATGATGTTCTGATAGCCGGTGCAGCGGCACAG
>CAITJJ010000354.1 GCA_903892675.1 uncultured Hyphomicrobiales bacterium
GGACTTGTACTCCTGTCGGCAATTTTGATTCAGTCCCAGACCGACTCCGTTTTGGCGAGACGTCAGCAGGAACTGAAAGGCCTGACCGACACCGCCATGAGCCTGATCGCCGCCCAGGAAGCGCTGGTCAAATCCGGCAAGTCGAGCGAGGCCGAGGCCAAGGCACGCGCCCTCAGCCAAGTGTCGCAGCTTCGCTATCAAGGCGAGAATTATTTCTGGATCAACGATCTCAACCCGACGATGATCATGCATCCGATGCGGGCGGATCTGAATGGCAAGGATCTTTCCGGCTTCAAAGACCCGAATGGCATGGCGATCTTCATCGAGTTCGCCAAGGTGGCCAGGACGAGCGGCAACGGGTTTGTCGCCTATATGTGGCCGAAGCCGGGCGCAACCGAGCCGGTGGAGAAACTGTCTTACGTGACCTTGTTCAAGCCGTGGGGCTGGGTCGTCGGCACCGGCGTTTACAATGACGATCTGGTCGCCGATCGCAATCGCGCGCTTACCGCGGGCGGTATTGCCGGTCTGTTGATCCTGCTGATCGCCGGCGGCGTTTCCGCCTTCTTTATTCGCGACATCGTCAGGCGCCTGTCGGCGCTCCGATTGGCAATGGTGGAATTGGGCAAAGGCAACTTCGACGTTGAATTGTCCGGTCTCAACCGAAACGATGAAATCGGACAGATCGCCATGGCGGCAGAGATGGTCGTCGACAAAGTTGGCCACACCATCGGCGGCATCAAAAGCGCCTCCAGCGAAATTGCCAATGCCTCCGCTGAAATCGCCAGCAGCACGACCGACCTTTCCGAGCGCACCGAACAACAGGCCGCCGGGCTTGAGCAGACCTCGGCGTCGATGGAAGAAATGAGCGCGACGGTCAAAAGAAACGCGACCAATGCGATGCAGGCGAGCGAACTTGTGCAAAAGACGCGCGAGATCGCCGATCAGGGCGGTTTGGTGGTCTCGAAATCGGTCAGCGCCATGGCCAAAATTCAGGATTCGTCCGGCAAGATGGCCAACATCATCGGCGTGATCGACGAGATCGCGAGACAGACCAATTTGCTGGCGCTCAACGCCGCGGTCGAAGCCGCGCGCGCCGGCGAGGCCGGCCGCGGCTTCGCCGTGGTGGCGTCCGAAGTGCGCAGCCTGGCGCAACGTTCCGCGCAGGCGGCCAAGGACATCAACGGCCTGATCACCAACAGCATCGGTCAGGTCAAGGAAGGCGTCGATCTGGTCGGCCGCGCCGGCAGCGCGCTGGAAGAAATTGTCACCTCTATCCGCAAGGTGAACGAGGTGATTACCGACATCGCCAGCGCCAGTAATGAGCAGTCGATCGGGGTCGACGAAATCAACAAGGCGTTGATGCAGATGGACGAGGCGACGCAGCAGAATTCCGCTTTGGTCGAGGAAAACGCCGCGACGGCGAAAACGCTCGAGTTTCAAGCGAAGGCGCTAGACGAGCGGGGCGGATTCTTCCAGATCCGCGCCGGCGCCGTTCAGGAGGGCGCGACGGCTGTCGCCGCCCCGCAGCAAAGACATGCGGCGCCGGTTCGCGCCGCCGTGCGGCACCAGCGCCGGGCATAAGAGGCGCTCGCGCCGTCCGCGGCGAGCGCCTTACGCCGTCTTCTTGCTTGCCTTGGCCGCTTCGATGGCTTCCCAGATGCGCGAGGCGGTCATCGGCATTTCCAGATGCCTGATGCCGAACTCCGACAACGCATCGATCACCGCATTGGCGACAGCGGGCAGGCCGCCCGAGGTGCCGGCTTCGCCGCACCCTTTGGCGCCGATCGGATTGGTTTTGGTCGGCACCGGACGATTGGCAACGGTAATCATCGGCGCGTCATGCGCGCGCGGCATGGCGTAATCCATGAACGAGCCGGTGACGAGCTGGCCCTCGGCGTCGTAGACCGCGCCTTCGAGCAGCACCTGGCCGAGGCCCTGCACGATGCCGCCCTGCACCTGGCCTTCGACCAACAGCGGATTGATGACGGTGCCGAAGTCGTTGACTGCGTCGTATTTTACCACGCGGGTCAGGCCGGTTTCCGGATCGATCTCCACCTCGACGACATGCACGCCGTTCGGATAGGTGCCGGGCACCGCTTCGGTCACATGGGTGATGTCGAGCGTCTTTGGCAGGTCGTCGGGCAAGGTGATGCTGCGCAGCTTTTCAGCAAGCGCCATGATGTTGATCGTGCGGTCGGTGCCGGCGATGGTGAAGTCGCCGTTCTTGAACTCGATGTCGCCGCTCGACGCTTCCAGCACATGCGCGGCGAGTTTCTTGCCGTTGTCGATCACCTTGTCGGAGGCCTGCGCGATCGCGGTGCCGGACAACATCGCCGAGCGCGAGCCGCCGGTGCCGCCGCCTTGCACCAGTTGATCGCTGTCGCCCTGCAACAGGTTGATCTTGTCGAACGGAATGCCGAGCTTCTGGCTGAGCACCTGCGCGAAAGGCGAGGCGTGGCCCTGGCCGTAATCGAGCGTGCCGGTGACGATGGTGACGGTGCCGTCTGCATTGAAGCGGATGCCGCCTTGCTCCTGCGTCATCGCCGCCGTGGTCTCGACGTAACAGGCGACGCCGAGGCCGCGCAATTTGCCGGCCTTCTTGCTCTCACGTTTGCGTTTGGCGAAGCCCTTGGCGTCGGCCTGCTCGAGCGCGGCCTTGAACAGGCCGGGGAAATCGCCGCAGTCATAGGTCGTGCCGGCCGGCGTGGCGTGCGGCATGTCCTTGGCCTTGATGAAGTTGCGGCGGCGCAATTCGAGGCGATCGATGCCGAGTTCGCTGGCGGCGAGATCCATGGTGCGCTCGATCGACAGCGCGCCTTCCGGGCGGCCGGCGCCGCGATAGGCGGAGACAAGCGTGGTGTTGGAGAACACGCATTTCGTCGCCACTTCCAGCAGCGGCGTGCGGTACATGCTGATGATGTTCTTGGTGACGTTGAGCGTCGGCAGCAGCGGACCAAAGGCGGCGCAATAGGCGCCGAGATTGCCGTAGCCGGACAATCGCACCGCGGTGATGAGGCCGTCTTTGTCGAAGCCGACTTCGACGGTCATGTCGTAGTCGCGGCCGTGATGATCGGACATGAACGAGCCGGAACGCTCGTCGGTCCATTTGACCGGACGGCCGAGAAGTTTCGCGGCGTGCAGGATGCAGACATACTCAGGATAGACGGTGGCCTTCATGCCGAACGAGCCGCCGACATTGCCGGTCAGCACGCGCACCTTGTCGGCCGGCGCATTGAGAATATCGCGCAGCATGTTTTTCATGCCGAACACGCCCTGGCTGCCCGAACGCAGCGTCCACTTGCCGTCGGCCTTGTCGAATTCGCCGATCGCCGCGCGCGGCTCCATCGCCGCGACGACGAGGCGCTGGTTGATCAGCGGCAGCGTCACGACATGCGCCGAGCTCTTCATCGCCGCGGCAACCTTGGCGCTGTCGCCATGCTGGAAGTCGAGCGCTATGTTGCCGGGCACTTCGTCATAGAGTTGCGGCGCGCCGGGCTTGGCGGCGTCGCGCGCCGAGACCACGGCGGGCAAAGGCTCGATGTCGAGCACGACCGCTTCGGCCGCGTCCTTCGCTTGCGCGATGGTTTCGGCAACGACGCAGGCGACCGGATCGCCGACGAAACGCACCTTGTCGGGGCTAAGCGCCGGGCGCGGCACATATTTGATTGGCGAGCCGTCGCGGCTCTTGAGCGGCAGCGGGCATTTGAGGCCGCCATAGTCCTTCAGATCGGCGGCGATGAGCACGGCGAGTACGCCGGGCATGGCCTTGGCCGCGGCGGTGTCGATGCCGCGAATGATTCCATGCGGCTCGCTGGAGCGCACGATCACCGCGTAAGCTTGGTTCGGCTGCTTGAGGTCGTCGGTATAGCGGCCTTCGCCGCGCACAAGGATGGGGTCCTCTTTGCGGGTGACCGGCTGGCCGATACCGAATTTGGTCAGCGATAGGGCCGTTTGCGTGGTTCTGTCATCCATTTCGGGGACTTTTCGGCTGGGAGGAATGGGTCCGTTCCAAATAAAGCAGCGGGGCCGCTTCCACAACAATCGCTTTTAAGGGCGAGGGTTGCGCCAAGCCCGGGTGATGTTA
>CAITJJ010000355.1 GCA_903892675.1 uncultured Hyphomicrobiales bacterium
CGCCGCGCATGCTGGGCGCCTTCAACGAGAAGACGCCGGATTGGCTGTCGTTCTTCATGTTCACCTTCTTCACCGACCGCGACGGCAAGATGCAGCTCGAGGCGCTGGCGCAATCGGGTTTCGATCCGCTGTCGCGCACCTGCCGCTTCATGCTGACGGAAGAAGCGCATCATATGTTCGTCGGAGAGACCGGCGTCACCCGCGTCATCCAGAAGACCTGCGAGGCGATGAAAGAGGCCGGAATTTCGGATCCCTACGATATTGCCGCCGTGCGCAAGCTCGGCGTCATCGATCTGCCGACTATCCAGAAGAAGGCCAACTTGCATTTCTCGCTGACGCTCGATCTGTTCGGCAACGAAATTTCGACCAACGCGGCCAATGCCTTCCATTCCGGCATCAAGGGCCGTTTCCGTGAGGATAGGCTCAAGGACGACCATCAGCTTGAAAACGAAAGCTATCCGGTGCTGCGCGTGGTCGACGGAAATATCGTCAACGTCAACCTGCCGGCATTATCGGCGCTCAATATGCGGTTGCGCGATGATTATGTTGTCGACTGCAACGTCGGGGTTGGCCGCTGGAACAAGGTCATCGAAGGCTTTAGCATTCCGTTCCAGATAAAATTGCCGAGCGTTGCTTTCCATCGTCACATTGGCGAATTTTCCAAGATCAAGGCCGATGTCGATGGCAACCAGCTCACCGACGCGCAATGGAGTGAAAAGCGCGGTGACTTCCTGCCGTCCGACGGCGACAAAGATTTCATCGAAAGCCTGATGCAGCCGGAAAGCGAGCCGGGAAAATTCGCCAGCTGGATTGCGCCGCCCAAGGTCGGCATCGACAACAAGCCGGGTGATTTCGAGTATGTGAAGATCGCCTAGCCGAACTTCGCGACCACATCGGCGGGAATGCGAACGCCCTTGATTCTGTCGGGATCGTCCGGGTCCTTGGCGGCCCAGACGCGCTTCTCCTCGCCCTCGACATGCAATTCGCCGCCAACGCTCAGGCGGTGTTCGATCTCGAAACTGGAGCGGCCGAATTTGGTGGCGCGGGTGGCAATCTCGACCGCGTCGCCGAATTTCACCGCCTTGATGAAATTGGCGCGCGCATCGACCAGCGGAATGCCGATGATGCCGAAGGCAACATTAAGCTGATGCGGTTTGACGCCGAGCGCCAGGTCAAAAAGCAGCCAGGTGCTGGCGTCGAAGAATTCAAAAAAACGCGGATTGAACACGATCCCGGCAGGATCGCAGTCGCCCCAGGCGATGGTAAACTCTCTGCGAAAAATAATCGGCGCCACGAATTCGTCCTCGACTTTCAATGAGCGACAATAGGCGGATACGCCGAGCTGGTAAACCGCTGCTACGCCTTGCGTACCAGTTTGCGTTTCGTCTTGCGCGCCCGCGGGTCCGGCCATTCGAGAATCGATTGTGCCTTGAGTTCAACCGGCGTGGCGCGGCGCAGACGACGCATGGCATACCTTGGCGCCAAAGGGATGTGCGGCGCGGTGTCGAGTTCGACCAGCAGCCAGTCGAGGTCCTCAGGCAACGTCACCCAGCGGTTCGGCGCGTAGCCTGTTAGCGAGATCGGCCTGGAATATTCCAGCAGCGACTTTTGTCCGCTGGCGAGTGTGTATTCGTGCGCGTAGCTCATCATCAATTCACGCGGATTGCGATAAATCGGGTCGCGCCAGCGCAGGATGGCATGATTGGTCTTGCTGATCGCGCCCCACAGGCCGCGCACCTTGAACAATGTAATGATGTGGTCCTGGTCGGTGGGGCGTGCGCGCATATCAACCAGCCACGCCGGCTTGCCGTGATAGATCAGCGCTGCGGCGGCAAAGACGGCGCCTTCCGCGCAATGCGCCCGTTTGGCTTTCAGCATGGTGCGCGGCGACATCGCGGTGTCGCCATTCAGGCAGAAGTTCGCCGGGACGCGATCGAGAAAGGTCTGGATTTTCTGCGGCGTGTCGAGGCGCGCGAACGTCCTATGCTCGGCAGGCGTCAATAGCGCGCGCAGGCGATTGCGGTAGGCGAGTGTGGTCATGCTCGAAGCAATCTAGGCGGAACCGGCTGCGTGCGGGGTGCCGCCGCCATCGGTCCACAGGTTAGTTGCAGCGCGAACGTCGCTTTCTTTGAATCACGCCCAAAAGGAATTAAACTAACGCAAAATTGCAAACGACAGCAAAAATGTCCTTATTTCGGCGTTGTTATTGTATTTAAACAGAAAACCCTTCTATTTAGAGCTGATATTGGTGTTCCTCTTGCAGGTCGGCTTCCACCTGCCACCGTTAAGGTGTCCTGTTCATGTCCTCAGGTTTTGCCACGATCCCCAAGACCGCGCCTTTCACCGAAGAGGACGTCGTCCTCCTTAACCGCGTCGTCGGACCCGCCTCGCCAATCCAGCGGGCCTGGCTGGCCGGTTTCCTGGCCGGTTTCCTGGCCGGTGTCGAGTCGGTGCAAGGGAGCGCCGAGGGCGCAGCGCAGCCCGCCGCGCCGGCGCGGCCGGCGGAGCCAATCACGATTGTCTACGCCAGCGAGTCCGGCAACTGCGAAAAGCTCGCCAACAATTTTGCCAAGGCGGCGCGCAAGAACGGACTCAAACCGATTTTGGTCGATATGGCCGATCTCGACGTTTCGACGCTGGCGCAAGCCAGGAAACTTGTTTTCATCGCCGCCACCTGGGGCGAAGGAGAGCCGCCGGCGCGTGCCGTGCGCAGCTACGGGGATTTAATGGGCGAAGGCGCGCCGCGCCTCGACGGTGTCGAGTTCGGCGTGCTGGCGCTTGGCGACACGGCCTATGTCGAATTCTGCGCCATTGGCAAGAACATCGACGAACGTCTCGCCGCGCTCGGCGGGAAGCGTGTCATCGACCGGGTCGATTGCGATCTCGATTTCGAAAAGCCGGCCGGCGACTGGCTGGGCGGCGCGATCAAGGCGCTGGCGCCGCCGGTCGATGTCGACCGCGGCCGCGTCATCGAAGTCGACTTTGGCGCGAAGCCGGCCGGTTCGCCGAACACCGATATTGTCGAGGCCGAGATCATCGAACTGGTCGACCTCAATTCGTCACGCTCGGATAAAGAGACGGTTCATCTCGCGCTCGCCTTCGATGGCGACGTGCCGGAATATCAGCCGGGCGACTCGCTCGATCTCTATGCCGAGAACGATCCGGCCTATGTCGACGAATTGCTCAAACTCGCCGGGTTGGCGGATGATACGAAGCTGCGCGACGAATTCATCAAGACGCGCGACGTCACCACGTTGTCGCTGAAATCGGTCGAGACCTATGCAGCGCAGACCGGCCACTACTACCTGAAGAAGCTTATCGCCGACGGTGAAGCCAAGGACTGGATTGTTGGACGGCAATTGATCGATCTGATCGAAACCTTCTCGATCGCGCTCACCGCCGACCAGTTGCGCGCAGTAACGCGGACTCTGGCGCCGCGTGCCTATTCGATCGCATCGGCGCGCAGTGACGTCGGTGACGAAGCGCACCTGCTGATTTCCGCCGTGCGTTATGACAAGCATGGCCGCGCCCGCAAGGGCGTCGCGTCCAATTTTGTCGCGGAACGGCTCAAGCGCGGCGGCAAGCTGCGCGTCAAGCTCAAGCCGAATAAGCACTTCCGCCTGCCGGCGCCCGACAGGAACATCATCATGGTCGGCCCCGGCACCGGCGTCGCGCCCTTTCGCGCCTTCGTGCAGGAACGCCGGGCAACGAAGGCGTCCGGAAAAAGCTGGCTGTTCTTCGGCGACCGTCAATACACCCACGACTTCCTTTATCAACTCGACTGGCAGGACGCCCTGGCCGACGGATCGCTCACCCGGCTGGATGTCGCCTTCTCGCGCGATACGCCGGAAAAGGTTTACGTCCAGCACAAGATCTGGGACCGGCGGCGCGACCTTGTCGAATGGCTGGACAATGGCGCCAGTTTCTATGTCTGCGGCGACGCCAAGAATATGGCGAAGGACGTCCGCGCGGCTCTGGTCGCGGCCTTTGCCGACGTCAAGAGTCTGTCGGCCGACGCGGCCGAGCAAGCGATTGCCGCGCTGGAGCGCGACACGCGCTATCTGACGGATACGTATTAAGAGCAGCGCTATGCTGCTGCTCCCTTTCTCTTCATGCGGAGCGGGGGCCAGGAGGCATCAATGACCGACGAACTCTCGCGAAACGAAAACATCAAGCAGGCCAGCCGCTATTTGCGCGGCACTTTGGCCGAAGGCCTGCGCGACGATTCCACCGGCGCCATCGTCGAGGACGATCAGCAACTGGTCAAGTTCCACGGCATGTACATGCAGGACGACCGCGATCTCCGGTCGGAGCGCATGCGCAAGAAAATGGAGAAGGCATTCTCCTTCATGATCCGCGTGCGCATGCCGGGCGGGGTCGTGACCCCGGCGCAATGGCTGGCGCTCGACCATATCGCCCGCACCTATGGCAACGACACGATGCGGCTGACCACGCGGCAGACCGTTCAGCTGCACGGCATCATTAAATCGAATCTCAAGGCGATGATGCGTGAGATCGACGCAGTGCTGCTCGATTCGATCGCGGCCTGCGGCGACGTCAACCGCAACGTCATGTGCAATCCCAATCCCGACGAGAGCCGGGCGCATGCTGTCGCCATTGAATTGGCGCGCGCCATTTCCGCGCATCTGACGCCGCGCACGCCGGCCTACCGCGAGATCTGGCTCGATGGCGAGAAGATCGCCGGCGGCGAAGACGAGGCGACGGTAGAGCCGATTTACGGCAAGACCTATCTGCCGCGCAAATTCAAGATCGTGGTGGCGGTACCGCCGTCGAACGACGTCGATATCTTCGCGCACGATCTCGGCTACATCGCCATCCTCGACGCGAAGGGCGAGGTGGTTGGCTGGAACGTCACCGCCGGCGGCGGCATGGGCATGACCCACGGTGAGCCGGACACTTATCCGCGCACCGCCGATATACTCGGCTACATCGATGTGGCCGATGCGGTGAAGGTTGCCGAGGTAGTGGTCACGACGCAGCGCGACTGGGGCAACCGCGCCAACCGAAAGCATGCGCGGTTGAAGTATACGATCGAAGATCGTGGCCTCGACGCTTTCCGCGCCGAGGTCGAACATCGTGCCGGAATCAAGTTTGCAGCGGCCAAGCCGTTCAAATTCACCTCGACCGGCGACCGTTATGGCTGGAGCCAAGGCGAGGCCGGTCGCGGCCATTTGACTCTGTTCGTCGAAAACGGCCGCGTGCATGATCTTCCCGGCAAACTACAGATGGCGGCGCTGCGCCAGATCGCACAAATTCATGACGGCGATCTCCGCGTCACCGCCAACCAGAATCTGATCGTCGCCAATGTACCGACGCAGAAGCAGAACGATGTCGAGCGGCTTGCGCGCGACGCCGGGCTTTTGGCGCCGTGGTCCGGCTTGCGTCGCAACGCCATGGCTTGCGTGGCGCTGCCGACCTGCGGTCTGGCGCTGGCCGAGAGCGAACGCTATCTGCCGGACCTGATCACCGCGCTCGATAAGAGCCTCGCCAGAAACGGCCTGTCGGCCGACGACATCGTCATTCGCATGACCGGATGCCCGAATGGCTGTGCGCGGCCTTATCTCGCGGAGATCGGCTTGGTCGGCAAAGGGCCTGGCCGCTACAATCTTTATCTTGGCGCGGCGTTTGACGGTTCGCGGTTGTCGAAGCTTTATGCGCCCGATCTCGACGACGCTGGCATTGTCGCTGCGCTCGATCCGCTCTTCACGGCCTACGCCGCTGGACGCGAAGCCGGCGAGCGTTTTGGCGACTTCGCTATTCGCGCCGGCTTTGTCGCCAAGACCAGCAATGGCGCCGACTTCCACGCCAATACCGGGGCGGGGCAGCCATCGGTGGCCGCATGAGCGATCAGCGTAAACCGCTTGAAGCGCGGGCGGACAGAATGGCGAAGCTGGCGCGTCTGCCTGTCTTCATCGCGCTTGAAGGGCGGCGGGTCGTGCTGGCCGGTGGCAGCGCGGCGGCGGCATGGAAGGCCGAACTGCTATCGGCGGCCGGCGCGCGCGTCGACGTCTATGCTGAGGATATTTCCGACGAGATGCGGGCGATGGCGCAGGACGCGCCGGGCGGTGCGATTTCGCTGACCCCGCGCCGCTGGTGCGCGGAGGATTTCGCCGGCGCGGCGATGGCCGTCGGCAGTTTTGAGAACGATGACGACGCGGCCAATTTCTCGGAGACCGCGCGCGTCTGGGGCGTCCCGGTCAATGTGATCGACAAGCCGGCGTTCTGCGATTTTTCCTTCGGCGCCATCGTCAACCGCTCGCCGCTGGTTATCGGCATTTCGACCGACGGCGCCGCGCCGGTGTTCGCGCAAGCCATTCGCGCCAAACTCGAAGCCTTGCTGCCGAACGGCTTTGCCAACTGGGCCGGTGCTGCCGCCAAGTGGCGCAGCGCGGTCAAGGCGTCGGGCCTGTCGTTCTCCGGACGGCGCAAGTTCTGGCAGGTGTTCACCGCCCATGCGGTGAAAAATCCCGAGCGCGCGCCGACGCAAGACGATTTCGCCCGCTTCATCGCCGAGGTGAAGGGTCTGGGCAACGCCGTCGAAACCGGCTCGGTGACTTTGGTCGGCGCCGGTCCCGGCGATCCGGAACTGCTGACACTGCGCGCCGTACGCGCGCTGCAAGCGGCCGACGTGATCCTGTTCGACGATCTGGTGTCGCGCGACGTGCTGGACTTCGCGCGCCGCGAAGCGCGCAAGATGCTGGTCGGCAAGACCGGCTTCGGCCCGTCCTGCAAGCAAAGCGACATCAACGACCTGATGGTCTCGCTCGCTAACCAAGGCA
>CAITJJ010000356.1 GCA_903892675.1 uncultured Hyphomicrobiales bacterium
CGCACCTGCGCCGCGGCCGACCGCACCGGTCACGCCAAGCTGCACACCATGTACGGCCAGGCGCTTAAGCATAACGCCGAGTTCTACATCGAGTATATCGCCATCGATCTGATCATGGATGATACGGGTCGTGCCCGTGGCGTCGTCGCGCTGAACATGGATGACTGCACGATCCATCGCTTCACCGGCAACATGGTGATCCTGGCAACCGGCGGCTACGGCCGCGCCTATTTCTCCTGCACCTCGGCGCATATCTGCACCGGCGACGGCGGCGGCATGGTGCTGCGGGCGGGCCTGCCGCTGCAGGACATGGAATTCGTGCAATTCCATCCGACCGGCATCTATCCGGCCGGCTGCCTGATCACCGAAGGTTCACGCGGCGAAGGCGGCTATCTGGTCAATTCCGAAGGCGAGCGCTTCATGGAGCGCTACGCGCCGTCGGCCAAGGATCTCGCGTCGCGCGATGTCGTGTCGCGATCGATGACCATCGAGATCCGCGAAGGTCGCGGCGTCGGCAAGGAAAAGGATCACATTTTCCTGCATCTCGACCATCTCGATCCGGCGATCCTGCACGAGCGCCTTCCCGGCATTTCCGAGACCGCGCGCATTTTCGCCGGCGTCGATATCACCCGCGAGCCGATCCCGGTGCTGCCGACCGTGCACTACAACATGGGCGGCATCGCCACGAACTATCACGGCGAAGCGCTGACCAAGAAGGGCGGCAACCCGGACACCGTGATCCCCGGCCTGATGGCGATCGGCGAAGCGGCCTGCGTTTCGGTGCACGGCGCCAACCGACTCGGCTCGAACTCGCTGATCGATCTGGTCGTGTTCGGCCGCGCCGCCGCGCTGCGCTGCGCCGAATTGCTGACGCCGGGCGAGAAGCAGCCGGATCTGCCGAAGGATTCGGCCGACAGGGCGCTCGCCCGCCTCGACCATTTCCGTTTCGCTACCGGCGGCACGCCGACCGCGCAGCTGCGCCTGAAGATGCAGAAGGTGATGCAGAGCAATTGCGCCGTGTTCCGCACCGGCGAAATTCTCGACGAGGGCCATAACCTGATCCACCAGGTTCATGGCGGTATGAGCGATATCGGCGTGTCGGACCGCTCATTGATCTGGAATTCCGATTTGATCGAAACGCTGGAACTGGACAATCTGATCGCGCAGGCGGTCGTCACCATGGACTCGGCGCAGAACCGCACCGAAAGCCGCGGCGGCCATGCGCGCGAAGATTATCCGGACCGCGACGACAAGGAATGGATGAAGCACACCTTGGCGTGGATCGACGACAAGGGCGACGTGAAAATCGACTATCGCCCGGTGCACACCTACACGCTGACCAACGACGTTTCGTATATCGAACCCAAAGCGCGGGTGTATTAAGATGGTCGAAATCACGCTGCCGAAGAATTCCAAGGTCACCGAAGGCAAGACCTGGCCGCGGACGTCGCATGCGACGCACCTGACCGAGTTCAAGGTCTACCGCTGGAACCCGGACGACGGCGAAAACCCGCACATCGACACCTACTATGTCGACCGCGACGATTGCGGCCCGATGGTTCTCGATGCGCTGATCTGGATCAAGAACAACGTCGACCCGACCTTGACCTTCCGCCGCTCGTGCCGCGAAGGCGTCTGCGGCTCCTGCGCAATGAATATCGACGGCACCAACACGCTGGCCTGCACCAAGGCGATCGACGACAACAAGACACCGCTCAAGATTTATCCTTTGCCGCATCAGCCGGTGGTCAAGGATCTGGTGCCCGATCTGAAGAATTTCTACGCGCAGTATGCTTCCATCGAGCCTTGGCTGCACACCATCACGCCGGCGCCCGAGAAGGAGTGGAAGCAGAGCCATACCGACCGCGCCAAGCTCGACGGCATGTATGAGTGCATCCTGTGCGCCTGCTGCTCGACCTCGTGCCCGAGCTACTGGTGGAACTCGGACCGCTATCTTGGGCCAGCCGCGCTGCTGCAGGCCAACCGCTGGGTCCAGGACTCGCGCGATGAATCGACCGGCGAGCGGCTCGACAATCTCGAGGACCCGTTCCGGCTGTACAGGTGCCACACCATCATGAACTGCTCCAAGGCCTGCCCGAAGGGGCTCAATCCGGCCAAGGAAATCGCCACGCTGAAGAAGGCGATGGTCGACCGGCAGGTTTAGAGCGTTTTCGAGCGAAGTGGGCACCGGTTCGCGTGAAGAAAACGCGACAAAACAAAAAACTAGAGCCCCGGCTTTGATTCCATCAAAGCTGGAAAGGCTCTAGGGCTGGTTTCCGGCGAAAATCGGCCGCTTTTCGCGACCTCAAAGCCGCGATGAAAGATGCGGTAGCATCCGCCCTCACTCTTGCATAAACTTCCCAGAACAATTTTTGGGAGGACGATGCCGATGACAAAGCGGACGATGTTGCGTGGCCTTGGATTTATGCTCCTTGGCCTGTCGCTCCTGGCAGTCGGCGGCGCGCGGCAGGCGCTGGCGCAGAAATATCCCGACCGCCCGGTCAAGATCGTCATTCCGCTCGGTCCCGGCGGCGTCGGCGACATCACCGCGCGCATCCTTGCCGACAAGCTCGGCGAAAAATTCGGCCAGCGTTTCGTCGTCGAAAATCTCGCCGGCCCCGGCGGCATCGCCGCGATGCGCGCCGTCACCTCGCAGCCGGCCGATGGCTACACATTGCTGCTGGCGACCGGCGGCATTGCCAGTTCGATCCCGCTGTTCAACCAGTTTCCGGTCGACGTCCTGAAGGAACTTAGCCCCGTTACCGCGCTGGGCTATTTCGATTGCCTGTTCGTGACCAACGCCCAGTCCGAGTTCAAGACGCTCGGCGATTTCCTGACCGCCGCCAAGGCCTCCCCGGGCAAACTCAATATCGGCACCATCAGTGCCGGCGGCGTGCAGCATCTCACCGCCAACTATTTCAAGCAGGCGGCGGGCGTCGATGTCGTCGTCGTGCCGTTCAAGACCACGCCGGACGCCATCATCGCGCTGATGCGCAATGACGTTCACATGGTCATCGACTTTTACGCGGCGCTGAAAGGCAATGTTCAGGGCGGCACGTTGCGCGCCGTCGCCTGGGCCGGTCCCTCGCCGTCGCCGGCGATCCCCGAACTGAAGACTGCTGAGGCGCAGGGCGTCAAAGGCTTCCAGGCCAATTCCTGGAATTCAATCTACGTCAAATCCGGCACGCCGCAGCCGATCATCGATACGCTCAATAAAGCTGTCGCCGAGTTCGTCGCCGACCCCGTCGTCAAAGCGAAGTTGCTGGATCTCGGCATCGATTCGAAGGCGAGCACGCCGGCGGCGATGGACGCGCAGATGCGCGGCGACATCAAGAAATGGGCGGAGGTAATCGACAAGGCCGGCATCGAGAAACGCTAGACAAGTTGTGGCCTCACGGTCACCGGCCGACCCGGTTCGAGCGATTATTCTGAGGTTTTAAAAGGCGGCGCGGCCAGGCATTGACCTGAGCCGCGCCGAATGCGTTCGGCACCTGACTACAACTTATGCTTGCTTTGGTTGTGTCGCTGACGCAATCTTATGGGCAGTGGGGTTGAGGGCGTTGTCGTGCGTTCGAGCCGATTCTGGGTCCCGTTGCTGGGCGTGCTGTTGTGCGCGGGCTGCGCGCCGGTCAGCCGGCTGCCGGTCTTGTCCGAGGACGAGATCGAGGCCGAAAAACGCATCGAGCAGATCGCCCATATCCGGAAGTATTACGACGAGCTGCACCGCGTCGATACCGTCGCCTTCCGCATTCGCACCGCCAACCGCGCCGACTGCCGCGGCTGGGAATCGGCGCAGATCGGTCTCTTCGCCGTCACCCCGCAAAGCCTGCCGCGCAAATATCGCTCCTATTCGCGCGAGGCGCTTAACCTGACCTGGGCGCGTCCGACCGTTATCTCGGTGGTCGAAGGCTCGCCCGCCGCCCAGGCCGGCATCGTCGCCGGCGACGAGATCATCGCGCTCGACGGCGAACTGATTTCGCTCACCGGCACCGCCGGCTGGATGGCGGGATGGCTCAAGCACCACGGGCCCCGGCCGTTGCAGGCCAATGTACGACGCGACGGCGTCGACCTCACCGTGCCGATCACCCC
>CAITJJ010000357.1 GCA_903892675.1 uncultured Hyphomicrobiales bacterium
ATGCGTCGAATCCAGGTAACCGTGTTGCCGGCGCTCACGCCATCGCCGCGCCAAACGGAATCGACCAGAGTACATCCGCGCCATGCCAGATAATGTTCGCATTGCAATAGACGCGATGGGCGGCGACCATGGCCCGTCGGTTGTTCTGCCCGGCGCCGAGCTGGCGCTGATGCGCCACCCCGACACCGAATTTTTTCTGTTCGGCGATCGCGCCGCGGTCGAACCGCTGCTCGACAAACTGCCGCGCCTGAAGGCACGCGCGACATTCACCCATACCGACGTGTCGATCCGAATGGACGACAAGCCGAGCCAGGCCTTGCGCTATGGCCGCGGCAAATCGTCGATGTGGCTTGCGATTGACGCGGTCAAGAAAGGCGCGGCCGATGTCGCGGTCTCGGCCGGCAATACCGGCGCCTTGATGGCGATGGCGCGGTTCAATCTCAAGATGATCGAGGGCATCGACCGCCCGGCCATCGCCGGTCTGTGGCCGACGCTCAAGGGCGAGTCGGTCGTGCTCGATGTCGGCGCCTCGATCGGCGCCGATGAGTTCCATTTGGTCAAGCTGGCGATCATGGGCGGCGCGATGGCGCGCATCATGTTCGATATAGAGCGACCAACCGTCGGCCTTCTGAATATCGGCGTCGAGGAAGTCAAAGGCCTCGAACAGGTGCGCGAGGCCGGCCGGATTTTGCGTGAAGGCAATTTCCGCGAATTCGATTACCAGGGTTTTGTCGAGGGCGACGACATCGGCAAGGGCACGGTCGACGTCGTGGTCACCGAAGGCTTTGCCGGCAACATCGCACTTAAAACCGCCGAAGGCACGGCGCGCCAGTTCGCGCAATATCTGCGCTCGGCGATGAACCGCACATGGACGGCGCGGCTTGGTTATCTGTTGTCGCGTCAGGCGTTCCGGACCCTGCGCGAAAAAATGGACCCGCGAAAATCCAATGGCGGCGTCTTCCTCGGCCTCAACGGCGTTGTGATAAAGAGCCATGGCGGCGCCGATGCAGAAGGCTTCGCCGCGGCCATCGATATGGGATACGACATGATCCGTTACGAACTTCTCGGCAAGATAGGCCAGTCATTGGTGCGCGATCTGCAAGCCACCGCGGCCGGGCAATTGGCCGGCGAAACAGTGGCAAGCGGAGCGGCCTCGTGAGCGTATTGCGTTCGGTTATCCTTGGCTGCGGCAGTTATCTTCCCGCGCGTATTCTCTCCAATGACGAGTTGGCCCGCTCGGTGGAAACCACCGACGAGTGGATCGTTCAGCGCACCGGCATTCGCGAGCGCCATATCGCGGCGCCCGGCGAAATGACCTCGGACCTCGCCATTCATGCGGCGCGTGCCGCGCTCGCCAATGCCCATATCGAGGCCGACACCATCGATCTCATTGTGCTCGGCACCTCGACGCCGGACCAGACTTTCCCCGCCACCGCCGTTACCGTCCAGCACGCGCTCGGCATTACCCAGGGCGCCGCTTTCGATTTGCAGGCGGTGTGCTCGGGCTTCGTTTACGCGCTGTCGATTGCCGACAGCATGTTGCGCTGCGGCAAGCACAAGCGGGCGCTGGTCATCGGCGCGGAAACCTTCTCGCGCATTCTCGACTGGAACGACCGCACCACCTGCGTGCTGTTCGGCGACGGCGCCGGCGCCATCGTGCTGGAGGCGCAGGAGCAGCCGGGCGAAACCAGCGACCGCGGCGTTCTGACCACCCATCTGCGCTCGGACGGCAAGCATAAGTCCAAGCTCTATGTCGACGGCGGCCCGTCGTCGACCCAGACCGTCGGCCATCTGCGCATGGAAGGCAAAGAAGTCTTCAAGCACGCGGTCGCGATGATCACCGACGTGATCGAGGACGCCTTCGAGGCGACCGGAACCACCGCCGCCGACATTGACTGGTTTGTGCCGCACCAGGCCAACAAGCGAATCATTGATGGTTCGGCGCATAAACTCGGCATTTCGCCAGAAAAAGTCGTCATTACCGTCGACCGCCACGGCAATACCTCGGCGGCCTCGATTCCGCTGGCTCTTGCTGACGCGGTCGCCGACCGGCGCATCAAACGCGGCAATTTGATCTTAATCGAAGCCATGGGTGGGGGGTTCACCTGGGGCTCGGCGATGCTGCGCTGGTGAGTATTTTGTCCGCTCCCGGCCGGTCATAAGTCTTAAAACGACCGTTGACCGGTTGGGCTGAAGCTAATATCGTCGATAATTCAGCGAGATATCTTCGCCGGGGGTTGGGCTGGGCGATGACCGGTAAAACAGTAACGAGGGCGGATTTGTGTGAGGCGGTCTACCAGAAGGTAGGTCTGTCGCGTACGGAATCCGCGTCACTTGTCGAGTTGGTGCTCAAAGAGATCACCGACTGTTTGGAACGTGGGGAGACGGTAAAACTGTCCTCCTTCGGCTCCTTTGTCGTGCGCAAAAAGGGCCAGCGGATTGGACGGAACCCCAAGACCGGCAAGGAAGTGCCGATTTCGCCGCGCCGGGTGATGGTGTTCAAGCCATCGGCGATCCTCAAGCAACGCATCAACGGTCATGACGTTGCCGACGAAGCCGAGCACGCGTAACGGCCGGCGACCGGCCTCGCGGTCCATTTTTCAGTCAATGCGTTGAATTCAGCAGGGAGTGACGCCGCTTTGGATAACAAGGCGCCGGACGCATTTCGCACCATCAGTGAAGTGGCAGACGAGCTCGATCTGCCGCAACACGTGCTGCGCTTTTGGGAAAGCCGTTTCCGCGAAATCAAACCGATGAAGCGCGGCGGAGGCCGGCGCTATTACCGTCCCGACGATATCGACCTGCTGCGCGGCATCAAGCATCTCTTGTACGGCGAGGGCTACACCATTCGCGGCGTGCAACGAATTTTGCGCGAGCAGAGCATCGGCTTCGTGCAGTCGGTCTGGCAGGAAGGTGCGCCGCAACCGCCGCATGTCGCCACCGACGATGACGATATCGCCGACGATACGCCGACGAACGACCCCGCCGCTGAATCCGATATCGAATCCTTCGACGAGCCGCACGGCTTGCGGGACCGCCTGACCTCGCTGATCGGCCGCGACCTTGCCGACCGCGGCGAGACGCCGGGCGATCGCCGCGAGCCGCCGATGCAGGGCGCGCCCGTGCCGCGCATCGATCCTGCCGATCGCGCGACCTTCAATGTCGATGCGCCGCGCGCGGCGCGGTCTGTCGCGGCTCCGCCGCCGATGCAGCCGCTGGTTTCAGGCGCGCCGCGATCGTCTGGCGGCACTTTATCGCGCGAGCAGGGCCATAAACTGCACGCGGCACTGCACGAATTGGCGGAATGCCGCAAGCTGCTCGATGCCGCCGCGAGGCGCGGCGAATAATCTTCCAGCGGCAATCTCGGGATAGTGAGTCATGACCGGCACCGACGTTCTGCTCGTCGAACATCCATCAGACGACATCGTCGTGCTGCGGCTCAACCGGCCGCAGGTGCGCAACGCGCTCAATCTCGACGTGCGGGTGCGTCTTGCCGACGAGATTGCGCGCTACGGCGCCGACGCCACGACGCGGTGCCTGATCATCACCGGCTCCGACACGGTGTTTGCCGCGGGCGCCGATATCACCGAGATGGCCGGCGCGGGGCCGGTCGAGGTGATGGCCCGCAACGTGCAACAATATTGGCGCGCGATTATGGATTGCCCGAAGCCGGTCATCGCCGCCGTCGAAGGTTTCGCGCTCGGCGGCGGATTGGAACTGGCGTTGTGCGCCGACATCATCGTGGCCGGCGAGGGCGCCAAGATGGGCCTGCCGGAGGTCAAGCTTGGCATTCTGGCTGGCGGCGGCGGCACGCAGAAGCTGGCGCGACTCGTCGGGCTGAAACGGGCGATGCTGCTGCTGCTGACCGGCCGCATGTTCGGCGCAGCTGAAGCCGTCGCCATGGGCGTGGCCAGCGAAGCCGTGGCGGCGGGCCAAGCACTGGCGCGCGCACTCGAACTGGCACGCGAGATCGCGGCGATGCCGCCGATCTCGGTCGCCCAGATCAAGGAAATCGTCAATGCCGGCGTCAACGCGCCACTCGATACCGCGCTGATGCTGGAGCGCAAGGCTTTTCAATTGCAGTTTTCCACAAGCGATCAGAAGGAGGGCATGAAGGCCTTTCTTGAAAAGCGCAAACCAACTTACCAGGGCAAATAAAGTGGCCATCAATCTCGACAGGCCTGACCTGTTCGTCGCGGTCATTGGCGCCGGCGCGATGGGGCGCGGCATTGCCCAGGTTTGCGCGCAGGCCGGCCTGCAAACGGTGCTGTACGATGCGCGCGACGGCGCGATCGCCGAGGCTTTGACCGCCGTCGGCAAGGGCCTCGACGGGCAGGTTGCCAAGGGCCGCCTGTCGGCTGAGGACAAAGCGGGCGTGATGCAAAGGCTGAGGCCTATGACGTCGCTCGCCGATGCGGCGTCGGCCGGACTGGTGATCGAGGCCATCGTCGAGGATTTGGGCGTCAAGCGCGATCTTTTCCGCGCGCTGGAAAAGCACCTCGCCGCCGATGCCGTGATCGCCACCAACACATCGTCTTTGTCGGTCACCGAAATCGCCGCTGGCTGCGAACGACCGCAACGCGTCGGCGGCCTGCATTTCTTCAATCCGCCGCCGGCGATGAAACTGGTCGAGGTTATTGGCGGACTGCGCAGCGATCCAACCATGGTGGATGCGCTGGTCGCATTCGCTCGCCGCATCGGCAAGCAGCCGATCGTCGCCACCGATACGCCGGGCTTTGTCGTCAACCACGCCGGACGCGCTTACGGGCCGGAAGCGTTGCGCATTGTTGCTCAGGGCATCGCTTCGCCTCGCGAAGTCGATACCTTGATGAAAGAAGCCGCTGGCTTCCGCATGGGGCCGTTCGAGCTGCTCGATCTGATTGGCGCCGACATCACCCATGCGGTGATGGAAAGTATTTTCGCGCGTTACTATGACGAGCCGATGTATCAGCCGTCGGCGCAGCTTTCGGTGCGTGTTGCCGGTGGACTGCTCGGCCGCAAGACCGGGCAGGGCTTTTACGATTATACGGAAGCGCCGAAAGCGAGCGCGCCGACGATCGCCGTTGCGCCGCAGACGAAGCCGGCCTCGGTGTGGATTGCCGATGAGGACGGCGGCAACGATCTCGCCCTGTTGTTGAATGCCGCAGGCATTCCAGCGACCGTCGGCGGGTCGCCAGATGCGCATGCGGTCAATATCGTCACACCGCTGGGTGAAGACTGCACCGGCGCTGCGTTGCGGCTGAAGCTCGATCCGGCGCGCACCGTCGCCGTCGATATGTTCGGCCGCTTTAAGGGCCGCCATACCGCAATGAAAAATCCGCTGACCGCGCCGGATGCGCTCGGCGCGGCTGTTGCGGCACTGGCAGCGACGGGCACGCCGGTGACGGCGATCAACGACAGCACCGGATTCGTCGTGCAGCGATTGCTTGCCATGATCGTCAATGTCGGCAGCCGCATCGCCGAACTACGGGTGGCCGCGCCCGCCGACATCGATACCGCGGTCGAGCTTGGTCTGAACTATCCGCGTGGACCGCTCGCGCTCGGTGATATGCTCGGACCGGCGCGGGTGCTGGCCGTGCTCGATGGCATGCAGGCCGCGACCCACGACCCGAAATACCGGGCGACGGCATGGCTGCGCCGCCGCGCAGCTCTCGGCGTATCGCTGCGGACGCCGGATTGAGGTCGAGGTTGCGTGGCCGCGACCGCGCCCCTATAACCCGGAAACGGTCGGGGCGTAGCGCAGCCCGGTTAGCGCACTTGTCTGGGAGACAAGGGGTCGTGAGTTCAAATCTCGCCGCCCCGACCAATTTAGCCTTAAAAATCAACAACAAGTCCGATCAGGGCCGGTCCTGGGCGGCGATCCGGAACGGCTTTCGCACCACATAGCCGGTGTAAAGCACAGCGCCGGCGACATAGACGGTGGCGTAGGCGCCGATAAAGCCGACAATGTCGGCGTGGGCGATATAGACCACGGCTGTCATCGCCGCCATTGCCACCACCATGAAGGTTGCGACCCGGGCGATCTCGCGGAAAAAGCCGGTATGTTGCAACAGGCAGCTGGCGACGTTCTGGATCATGTTGGCGACCAGCAGCACGATCAGGATCGGCGTGACCGAGGCCGGCACAATGGCGGCGGGCCCGAGCACCAAGGCGAAAACGCGGTCGCCGGCAAACCATAGCAATGCGCACAGCGCGATGGTCGGAACTGCGCAAAGGGCGGTCGCCATCAAGGTTGCCCTTTTCAGCGTCGCCGCGTCGCGTTCGGCGAAGGCGCGGGTCTGGCGCGGCACCAGCGGGTCGAGGCCGGCGGCGTAGATCAAGGTCGCGCCGCGGAAGATTTTGAACACGGTGTCGAGGATGATGGTCGGCGCGCCAAGCCCGAACATCATCGGCACCACCAGATAGGGGAAATTATAGACGGTGAGTTCGGCCATGGCGTAGTTGCCGCTGCGCAGGATCTCGGCGCGGTTGCCGCGCCAGAACGCGGTCAGGGCGGTGAACGAGCCGGCAATCCGCAATGCCAGCGCGCCCCTGCGCGCCAGACGCGCGATGCAGGCGGCGAGCAGAACGAACCACAACAGATTGGCGAGCAGGAGGGAGACGAGAATTGGCAGCCCGGCCAGCATTGCCAGAATGAGGCCGATATGGCCAACGCGGCGAACCGCCTCCAAAGACTCGAACGAAATGAACTCGTCGACCGCATTGCTGATGTTGCGCAACGGAAACCAGACCAGATTGAGCGCCGAGAAACTGAAAAACAGTGCGCATTCCACCGCGCGTCCGAGATCGACCGAAGGCCGCGCATTCATAATCGCGAAGCAGAGCAGCGTGCCGGTCAGGACGATCAGCGCATAGGCGAGGGTGACGGCGCTCGATTGGACCGGTACCTCCGGATCGGAACCGCCGGAGAGATGGCGTTCGCGCTGGCGGACATACAGAATCTTGGCGGCGCCGAGATCGAACAGCCAGAGCGACAGGCCGAAGGTGCCGATCAGGATGAAGATCGAAAAGTCCTGCGGATTTAACACACGCGCGAACACGAAGGTCTGTACCAGTCCGCCGGCGATCGCGGCAGCGGCGGTGGAGGCGCGCAGCACGACATAGCGCACCGACACCAGCCCGGCGAGCGCGCGCAAGGGCTGGTACCAAGCGGATTTTGCAGCAAGTGCGGTTGCTGTCGAATTCATCCGGAGACCATAAGCGGCGGCCGGGGATTTTTCGCTTAAAGATTATGGTGAACAAATCCTCACCCGCATTGCTACGAAGTGAAGCAGTCCGCTTAAGACAATCTTGGGCGGGCGTGCCGCATAGTGCGGCCAAGGGGCGCCCGTTTTCGGGCAGGGCAGGACGGGGGCGATGCTAACGACTTCAATCGGCACCGTGGTTGGAAAGATGCGGCCGGGCGTGACGCCCTCGGTCAGCGTCATTGTGCCGTGCTTTAATGGCGGGCGCTTTTTGCCACAGCTTCTCGGTTCGCTGGCGCGGCAGACGTTCCACGATTTCGAAATTATCATCGTCGACGATGGGTCGACCGATGCCGCCACGCGGCAAGTGCTCGACAATCTCGATCCGTCCGTTCGCGTCATGCGCCAGGCCAATAAAGGTCTATCGGCGGCGCGCAATGCCGGTATCGCCGCCGCCGCCGCCGATCTGGTGCTGACGCTCGATTGCGACGACAAGTTCGAGCCGCCATTCCTCACGGAGGCCGTGACGGTCATGCAGGCCGCGCCGCCGGAAGTCGCGCTGGTCCTGTGCCATATGAGGCTGGCCGGCGCGGCGAGCGGGCCACTCGAACGCCACTTCAACCGCTTCGATTTGCTGTTTTCCAATCCGATTCCGTCAGGCGTGCTGCTGCGCAAAGCGGCCTGGCAGGCGGCCGGCGGCTATGACGAAACCATGCGCGACGGCTACGAGGATTGGGAATTCTATTTGCGCCTGATGTTGAGCGGCTATCGCGGCGTCACGATCCCGAAGCCGTACAAGATCTACCATGTGTCCAGCGAAGGCATGCTCTTTAACCAGTCGTCCGGCAAGCACGCTGCGATCTGGCGCCGTATCCGGCGGAAGCACGCATCGGCCTATCGGCCGCTGGCCATGCTTCGGCTGTGGCGAGAAAGCCACGATAGCTCGGGCCGCGACGATCCGGGCCATGTCTCGGCGTTGAAGGCGGCGATGGCCTATCTGATGGCGGTGCTCTTGCCGGACGGCTTCTTCTCGGCCCTGATTGCGCTGCGCCGCCAACGCCATCTGCTCGGCGGTCACCGGCCGGCCTATCCGGCCGGCGGCGGCGAGCCGCCGCGTAACCCAATCTTAAACGGAAAACACTAGGAAAGACGTGCATTCAGCCGTTTTTGCCGCAGCCACTCCGCAACTGATCGGTGATGAACATCATGGCTTACTCTTCGACGACTCCCGAGAACGCAATTGCGCCCGTGCCGGTCAAGGGCATGAGCTTCGACCGCGCCATTCGCAAGATTTTCCCGTCGACCTCGAAATTGACCTTCAATCCGCTGTTCAAGGCGACGGTCAACGCCTTCGATGTGTTGCCGCGCTTGGTGTTTCCGGAGTTCCGCGGTCTGCCGCCGAACCATTTGCGTATCCGCATCGGCGTCGGCAACCGCATCCTGAATAATCAGGTCCACTACCTGACGCATGCGCGCGACTTCTGGATGTTCGTGTTCACCGAAAAACTGGCCGATGCCAAATCGACCGTCGTCGATATCGGCTCAGGCTGCGGCCGCTGGGCGCACTGGCTGCGCGACTATAATTTCCGCGGCCGCACCTTTACCGGCCGTTATATTGGCGTCGATATCGATGCCGAGGCAATCGCTTGGTGCGAGCAGCATTTCGATGCCGAACGCTTCCGCTTCCACCACTCAAGCCACGCCAGCGTGTCCTATAACCAGGCGGGCGAAGCGACGCCGCATTACACCGTTCCGGAATCCGACGGCACCGTCGATCTGGTCGTCTCGAACTCGCTGCTGACGCATGTTCTGGAGGCTGAACTTGAAAACTACATCAAGGAAAGCTACCGCCTTCTGAAGTCGGGCGGCGCGATCATGCATTCGCATTTCAATCTCGATTATCCGCCGGCGACTTACGGCACGCGGCATACGTTCCAGCATACGATCGGCAATGCCCGCGTCGAGTCGATGGAGCAGCCGGAAGCGGCGGTCGCCTATCGGACGGATTATTTGTTCAAGGTTTGCCGCGCGGTCGGCTTCAAGGATTGCGAGATCGTGCATATGCCGGGCGGCGCCCAGCATCAGCCGATCCTGCTCTGCAAGAAATAGCGGCGGGCTTAAAGTTGCGCGGGCGCCGCTGTCACAGGCGGCGCTTTTTGCGTTTGCGCGGCGCGCGTGGCGGCGGCCAGCCCCCAGATAATTCCGAGGATCAGGTAAAAGTGGCGCCAGTGGTCGGTGTCGATCACAAAGCCTTCCGCCATTTCGCCGATGAAGGCGCCAAGCGCGGCGATGGCGTAGCCTTGCCACGGAGTGCGGATCATCGCGGTGCGGAAGCCGACCCAGACGGTCGAGATCAGCAGCAGAAAATACGACATGGCGCCGGCCCAGCCATAGACCAGGAAGGCCTGCAGATAGACATTGTGCTGTTGCAGGCCGTGGACGCGGGCGAATTCGAACGGGCCCATGCCATTGGGGAAATCCAGCACCGAGGCGAGCGCCTTTTCCTGCAACAGGAAACGGCCGCCCTGGCCTACGTCGTAGGACTGGATGAGCTGGGCGCGGTTCTTGAACATGCTGCCGATCGAGTCGATCGACAGCAGGATGACCAGCAGCACCGCCATCGCGCCGATTCCGGCAATCGTCATGTTGATGACACGCATGCGCGCCTTTGGCGTCGGCGCGGTGAGCAGCGCCATGCCGATCACCACGAGCAACGAGACACCGAAGTGAAACCAGGCGCCGCGCGAGAAGCTCAGCAATTCGCCAAAGAGAATAAGGCCCAGAAGTATCAGGCCGCTCAGCTCGATGCGCTGCCTGATCATGCGTTCCAGCAGCATCATCGCCGGCAGGATTAAAAACGGCCCGTAGACGTTGGGGTCCTTGAACGCGCCGAGGGCGCGGTCGTTGCGGGTGAATATTTCAGCGCCCGGAAATGCGTGGAAGTAACCGGCGGCGCCGACGATGGCGATGATCGCGGCGGTGAGAACATAGGCGCTGCGCATGGTGGCCAGCCGCGCCATGGTGTTCTGTGCGAAGAGCATGGCGAACAACATGGCCGCGATCGCCAGATAGACCGAAGTCGCTGCGAACTGGATGGTCTTGTCCTGCTCAGGCACATGCATCAGCGCCATCAGGCCGGCGATGTTCCATGCCAGCAGCAGCAAGAACGGCAGAACAAGAAGGCGCTGGAATCGCATGCCGGCAGCAAGCCCGACGATGGCCAGAAGGCCCATCAGAACGTCATGCGGCGACGGCTCGATAAACGCCACGGAGCTCAACAAGACGGTGAGATAAAGTACGCCCAGCAGAAGCCGTTCGCGGAATGGAACCGCAGTCGATTGAACGTAAGCGGGCGCTGACGGTGCATAGGCCGCCGCCGGTATGGCCATTTGGCTGGCCATATCGTGAGCGGTGATCAATAGGCATTCTCGGTCTTGAGCAGCGCAAAGGGCGTGCGCGCCAAAATGTAAAGATCGAGCAGCACAGACCAGTTCTCGATATAATAGAGATCGTGCTCGACGCGGAACTGGATCTTCTCCTGCGTATCTGTTTCGCCGCGCCAGCCATTTATCTGCGCCCAGCCGGTGATGCCGGGCTTGACGCGATGGCGCGCGAAATAGCCGTCGACCGCTTCGGCGTAAAGCCGCGCTTCGGCCTTGGCGTTGACCGCGTGCGGCCGCGGTCCGACCAGCGACAGATTGCCGTTGAACACGACATTGAACAGCTGCGGCAGCTCGTCGAGGCTGGCCTTGCGGATGATGCGGCCGACGCGCGGATCGTCCTTGGTGACAAGCTTGCTGGCGCTGGCGTCGCTCATGTCGGTATACATCGAGCGGAATTTATAGACCTCGACCAGATCGTTGTTGAAGCCGTACCGCTTCTGCTTGAAGAACACCGGCCCGCGGCTGTCGAGCTTGATGGCGATGGCGACCAACGCAAGCAGCGGCAAGGCGGCGATTAACAGCGCGGTGCCGATGGTCTTGTCGAACAGCCATTTCATCACTACGTCCCAATCGGCGATCGGGCGGTCGAAGACGTCGATCACCGGCACCTTGCCGATATAGGAATAGGAGCGCGGGCGAAATTGCAGCTTATTGGTGTGCGCGGCCAGGCGGATGTCGAGCGGCAACACCCAGAGCTTCTTCAGCATTTGCAGAATGCGGTTCTCGGCCGAGATCGGCAGCGAGAAAATAACGAGATCGACGCGCGTGCGGCGGCCGAATTCGACGAGGTCGTCGACATTGCCGAGCTTCTGCTCGCCAGCGCAGTCGGTGCCGCCGCGGTCGCCGGTCCGGTCGTCGAACCAGCCGATAATTTCGATACCGGTGTCCTTCTGCTTGCGCAGTTCGGCGATCACCCGTTCGCCCGGCTCGCCGCCGCCGACAATGACGGTCCGTCGCGTCAGCCGGCCTTCGCGGGTCCATTTGCGAACGGCGAAGAACAGCATGCGGCGTCCGAAGATTAGTGCCGCCAGTCCGCCGACATAGAAGGACCCGAGCCAGACGCGGGAATACATATCCCCGGCCTTGATGAAGAACGACGCGCCGATCGCGATCAGAAACACCACCGACCAGGCGGAGGCGAGGCGCATGTATTGCTTCTCGTGACCGCGGAAGGCGTGCACCTGATAAATGTCAGCGGTCTGGAACGCCAACGTCGACAAGGAGGCAATGGCGACGACGGCCGCGAAATATAGCAGGAACAGCCCATCGAACGGGCGGATGTAGGCGGCAAAAATCGCCAGTCCGACCAGGACGATCATGATGAATTCGGCCATGCGCACGATGCCGGCTAGCACGATCGGCGATATCGGCGCCGGTGTCGGTTTGTTTGCAATAGCAAGCGCGTGCTCGGAGAGCGGCGCGGTTTCCTGTCGCGGCTTCACGCCTTCGCGCAGACGGTCGAAGACCGCCGCGGTGTTCGCGGCGCTGAGGTTTGGACGGGTTTCTGAATCGATCATGTTGACGCCATTACTTGACTGGCCATCCACGGATGGCACTCTCGCTGGAGAAGCGTTAATTCAGGTAAATTTGTAGGCAAAGAGTCTCAATAAAGACTTATCGGACAGGGTAAAATTTATTAACGGCGCCCGCTCTGGTGCAAGACTTCAAGCGCGCTGTGATAGGCGGCGAGGACGCCATCGACCATGGTCTCGATCGAGAAGGTAGCCGCGACGCGCTCGCGCAGGCGGCTTGCGGATTCGGCCGCCGCCACGCGGTCATCGAGCTTCCGCGCTATTGCGCCAGCCAGCGCGCCGGCGTCGCCGGGTGGCAGTAAAGCGGCCGCTTGCGGGCCGAAGATTTCGCCAATACCGCCGACCGCGGTGGCAATCAGCGGCACGGAACCCGCGGCGGCCTCAAGCACCACATAGGGCAGGGATTCGGCGCGCGATGGCACCACCATGACGCGGCCCAGACTGAGGGCCTCACGGCCCGGCATGGCCGGCTTGAAGCGAATGAGATCGCTGAGGCCGAGCGATACGACCTGCGCCCGCAGGGCATCGCGGTCCGGGCCCGACCCAACCAAAGTGGCGCTCACTGCACGGCCTTCGCGCCGCAACTGGGCGATCGCGTCGATGAGGACGTCGATCCCTTTGATATGCCGCAACTCGCCCAGAAAGACGAGATCGGTTGCATCCGGCCGGGCGACGACGGATGCGAATTCGCGGCGCGATACACCGTTACGCGCGACCCGGATCAGGCCGCCGGGCACGCCAATTTTGCGACGGAACGCCTCGGCGGAAAACTCGCTTTCAAACAGGAACAAATCGGCGTGCCGCATCAGCAAGCGTTCGCTCGCCAGATAGAATTTTCCCGCCAAAGTGTGATGACCGATCAGCAGGCTGCCGCCATGCGGCGTATAGGCGCGCACCGCACGGCTTTGGCCAAAAGCAAGCCGCGCATAGGCGCCGCCTTTGGCGCCATGGCCGTGCAGAATGTCGGCCTTGATCGCGGCGGCACGGTGCGTGACATGCGCGACCGCGCGGACATCGCGCTGACCGACATGGCGAGACATCGGAATGCGGGTGAGGCCAAGGGCGAGCGACGGGATAATCGCTTTAAACGCTGCATCGGCGTTGTCGCCGCCCGTCCTGCTGTCGGCAATCAGGCCGACGCGGTGGCCGCGCGCCGCCTGTTCGCGCGCGAGGTCGATGACGTGACGGAACAGCCCGCCGACCGGGCTGCGAAAAATATGCAAGATATTCAGGGGCGTCATGAAGATTGCCGCCGCAGCCTTTCGCTGGCCCGAGGAAATAGCGTGCTCGATTAGGGGTTGGCGCGGTTAACAAAACCTTGCCGCGGCGAAAGTGCCGCAGGCCGATTAACGCGGTGGCAACCATAATAGGGTGAGATCGTACCCAAGTAACAGAGTCGTGCGTTGGAGTAGCGATGTTTATCCGCAAAAAAGCCAAAGCTGCGCCCGTGGCCGTTCCGGCGATGCCGGCTATGGAGCCTGCCGGCGAGCCAGATTTGCGCGGTCTTGGCCGCGCATTATGGCGCAAGAGGCAAGCCATCATCTTGTTTACATTGATCGTCGCCGGTTTGGCTTTCATCGTCGTCAATGCGATCACGCCGCGCTACCGCTCCGAGTCCCGGCTGCTTCTGGAAGCGCGCGAAAGCGTGTTCATGCGCGCCGAAGCCGATAAGGGCGCCAGCGATCGCGCCAATCTCGATCCGGAAGCCGTGACCAGCCAAATCCAGTTGGTGCTGTCGCGCGATCTCGCGCTCGCTGTCATCAAAAAAGAAAAGCTTGATGCCAATCCGGAGTTCGATCCGGCAATCGGCGGCATGACGCCGCTGCGCACGATCCTCGGACTGTTCGGTCTAGCGCGCGACGTCAATTCGCTGTCGCCGGAAGAGCGGACGCTGGAGGCCTATTACGATCGCATCAACGTCTATGCGATCGAGAAGTCGCGGGTCATCGGCATTGACTTTGCGTCGGCCAATCCCGAACTCGCCGCGCGCCTTGCCAATTCCGTCGCCGAGTCCTATCTCGGCCTGCAGCAATCGGCCAAGACCGACCAGACCCGGGCCGCCAGCACCTGGCTGGCGACCGAGATCGAGAAGATGCGAACCAAGGTCGCCACCGCCGAGGCGAAGGTCGAGGAGTATCGCTCGCAGTCAAACCTGTTCGTCGGCTCCAACAACAGTTCGCTGCCGAACCAGCAGCTCACCGAGATCAATTCGCAGATCGCCGCCGCGCGCGGCCAGAAGGCGGATCTCGAGGCGAGGGCGCGGCAATTGCGCGAGTTGGTGCGTTCCGGCCAGCCTGTCGACTCCTCCGATATCGCCAATTCGGAATCGATGCGCCGCTTGACCGAACAGGGCAACGCGCTGCGTTCGCAACTGGCCGAACAGTCGACGACGTTGATGGATCAGCATCCGCGCATCAAGGAACTGCGCGCGCAGATCGCCGAGATCGAGCGCGCCAAGCGCGCCGAAGGCGAAAGGCTGGCGCGTCAGCTCGACAACGACGCCAAGGTCGCAGGCGATCGTTTGCAGACATTGACCGCGAGTCTCGATCAGGTGAAGCGGCTGGCATCGCAAAGCAACGAGCAGGATGTGCAGTTGCGATCGCTCGAACGCGACGCCAAATCGCAGCGCGATCTGCTCGAATCCTATCTGGTTAAATACAGCGAGGCATCGGCGCGCGACAACGTCAATGCCGCGCCGCCCGAGGCGCGCATCATTTCGCGGGCGACGCCGGCTGCCAAACCGGCCTACCCGAAGAAGACGCCGACGGTATTGATCTCGGCCTTTGCCGCATTCGCTTTGTCGGCCGGTTTCGTCGTCACCGGCGCCTTGCTGGCCGCGCCGCAAGGCCCGGCATCCTACGGTTACGGCTATGCGCCGGAAAATTATGGAGTGGTGCAACCGGCTTTCGTGCCGCCCGCGCGCGCGCAGGCTTTGCCGCACCTGGTGTCGCCACCGATTGTCCCCGTCATGCCCGCGGTTATGGCTGCGCCGCCGCCGCTGATGGCCTTGCCGGTCAGCACCATCGAGCAACTGTCGCAGAGCTTGCGCACCTCCGGCGAGGCCGGCCGCCGCGTCGCCGTCATCGGCAACGCGCGCAATGCCGGCACCACTTATGCCGCCATCGCCTTGGCGCGTGCGCTGGCGCAACAGGGCAGTGTCGTGCTGGTCGATCTGGCCTTCGGCGCGCCCAATCTGTCAGTGGTGTCGACCGACCCGAACGCGCCCGGCCTTGCCGAACTGGTGCGCGGCACGGCGTCGTTCGGCGACATCATCACCCGCGACCAGTTCTCGACCGTGCATATCGTCGCGACCGGCAATGTCGGCGCTGACGCAGCCACCTTGATGCTGTCGCCGATGATTGCGACCGTGATCGAGGCCTTGGTGCAAAGCTACAATCATGTGGTGATCGATGCCGGCTCCGCCGCCGATGTCGCGGTCGAGCGCTTCGCGCCTTTGACCCGCCGCGCCGTGCTGGTCGTGGCCAATCCGGCCGATCCGGCAACGCGGGCCGCGCAGGAGCGCTTGATGAGGGCCGGGTTTGTCGATGTGACCCTGATCGCCGGCGCCACGCAAAGCGCCGCCGCCTGAACGATCAGACGCTCGACAACCAGGCGCGCAACCGACGCGTCTTGCGCACCATCGACCACAAAGTGCGATGTTCCTTGATCGCGCGCTTGGCCGCTGCGGCGAGGCGGAACACGAAAGCGACGCGCCGGCCCGAGGCGCTGAGCGGCCAGTAACTGTCGAACAAAGGTTCGGCATCGGTACAGAACAGGCCTTTGTAGTGCGCCTCGCCGATGCCGAGATCGAAGGTGTCGAAGCCGCGCGCACAGCACTGCCGCACCACATCGACCATCAACTGCTCGCCCGGACTCTCGACGGCGTAACGCCCGGCCTGAATGGAATTGAACATGGCGCAGAAGCGGCCGCCGCCGGCGATGCCGCCCATGGTGGCGACGACGATGTCGTTGACCGACAAAGAGTAAAGCTCGATCAATGGATCGCCGTCCGGCATCTCGGCGACCGACGCCGCCTCGATGAAACGCCGCACGCCGGGCGCGGCGAAAACATCGGGCAGGCCTTGCGCGCGCATGCGCACCGCCTTCTGCTTGAAAAAGGCATCAAGGACATGACGAATTTCAACAGCGCCTTCAGCGCGCGCGAAGCGCACCGTGCCGTAGCCGGCCAGCGCATTCGCCTTCTTGCGCATCTTCTTGCGCGCGGCGGCATTGGTGCGGGCGCGAAACAAAGACTCGAAATCGGGAATCAGCGCGCCGGAGAAACCGAAATTGGCCGAGCGCTGCTGCGGCAAAAGCGCGAAAGGATTGGTGGTGCCGGCCCAGGTCAAAGGCTGGTTGACCAGCATGACCATGTCGGCGCGCGCAGCAAGCTGCGCCAGCACACCGCGCAAGTCTTCGGCGCCGACCTGTTCGGCGACGTCGCGGCGCCACAGCGCCATGTTGAAATTGGCATGTTTGCCGCCGAGGAACTCGACCACCTTGAGGCCGCCAAGGCTGCGGCTGCCGAACGGCCACAGGAACAAGGGCGTGCCTTTGGCATCGCAGGCAACGACGATGCACGGCGCGATGCCCGACGGCGCGCCGATATGCCGGTGCCACAGGCGGAGGAAATTGTAGCCTTGATAGGGCGTGGCGAGCGTCGCCTGCTGCTCGAGCGCGCGCCAGGCCGGCTCGGCCGTTGCGAAATCGTCATAAACCGCCACGCGCGCGATTCTGCCGGCGATTACCGGAACGAGCCCGGCATCGTGGTTAAGCGATCGTAGAGCAACGACGTTCATCGACCTTTACCGCTCGCATTCGGCACTAAATGCGCCATGACGGCGCTTAAAACGCAGCCGGTTGCAGGTTCGCAAAGAATTATCAATAAAGGGTTGGAATATTGCTTTGGCTTGGCCGAACCGCCCATCCTCGTGCCGTGGACCACAAACTTGGTTGATATGAAGAAAACCATTATCCGGACCGGGTTGGAAACGCTGTATTTCAGCGGACTGCATCACTGGATGCGGCCTCTGGTCGGAGGCGTCGGCTCGATCCTGATGCTGCATCATGTGCGCCCGGCGCGCAGAGAGGCTTTCCAGCCGAACCGGCTGCTGGAAGTGACGCCGCCGTTTCTCGATAGGTTGTTGCGGCGGCTCAAGCGCGGCCGGCTCGACGTCATCACGCTCGACGAGATGCACCGGCGATTCATCGAAAACGATTTCCAGCGCCGTTTCGTCTGCATCACCTTCGACGACGGCTACAAGGACACGGCGCGCTATGCGCATCCGCTGCTGAAGAAATACGAACTGCCTTACACGCTGTATATCCCGACCAGCTTTCCCGACCGGCTCGGCGAATTGTGGTGGCTGGCGCTGGAAGCGGTGATCGCGCAGAACAGCCGCATCGGCATGGTCATCAATGGCGAGGAGGAATATTTCGAGGCGCGCACCTTGCGCGAAAAGCGCGAACTGTATGACGGCATCTATCAGTATCTGCGCAGCATGAAGACCGAGGAGGAGGTGCGCAAGACCGTGCGCGACCTCGCGGCGACCTATCGCGTCGATATTCCGCAACTGTGCCGCGATTTGTGCATGGACTGGGAAGAGATCGGGCAACTGGCGGAAGACCCGCTGGTGACCATCGGCGCGCATACTGTCAACCACATGATGCTGACCAAGGTTTTGAGCGAGGCGACGGTGCGCGCCGAGATCGACATGAGTCGGTCGGTGATCGAGGCGGCGCTCGGCAAGCGCCCTGAGCATCTCGCTTACCCGGTGGGTGACGTGACATCGGCCGGCCCGCGCGAATTCCGCATCGCCAGGGAGCTGGGCTTCAAGACCGCGGTGACGACGCGACCGGGCGTTTTGTTTCAGGCGCATGCCGAGCATCTCACCGCGCTGCCGCGCATTTCGGTCAATGGCGAGTACCAGCAGCAGCGTTACGTGAAGGTGCTGATGTCGGGGGCGGGGACGGCGCTGTGGAACAGGTTCAAGCGGGTGAATGTGGGGTAGCGTCTACCCCCGTCATGGCCGGACTTTTCCGGCCATCCACGTCTCACTAAGTTGAAGCGACGCAAAGGCTTGGATGCCCGGCACAAGTCCGGGCATGACGAGTCAGTTAGGGGCCATGGGCGTGCTCGGCGAGCCTGCCGGCCCTAGCATGGCACTCCGCACCTTAAGGGCTGGTGCCAAAATTAGCTCTGATCTAACATCTTCTCGTGGCCATTCGCCGCAGGCTTGTCAGTATGGGGGGAAACATGAGCAAGCGCATTGTCCGAGCCGCAAACATCTGCGGAATCTTGTTTTCGTGTTGTCTTTACATTAATCCGCTCAATTCGTTCGCTCAGCAGCAGCTAAACCTGGGACCACTGCCCGGCGTGGGCCAGGTGCCCGAGTATCTCGTGCCGGGCAACGGGCAGGGTTTCGCCGGGCTCGCCACGTTTTATATGAATCAACCTGTGATCTTCTACGACAATGTGTGGGTTCAGAAGATGGGGGGAATCGGGTCTGCGGGATTCCGCTTTTTGCGTGCCCACGAATATGCGCACCACGCGCGCGGCCACGCCCTGATAAGGCTCAATTCGCCGCCACAGATGCTGCCCATTCTCGGTTACCAGGAAGAGCTCGACGCTGACTGCACAGCGGTGAAATACCTGAAACAAGTCGGCGACATGGCGGCTGTCCAGGCGGGGTTCCAGATCTATAACTCAGTGCTGCCTCCACAGGACACTGGCGGTCGGCCGGGCGCTGCTGCGCGTACCAACACCATGAACAATTGTTGAGAAGGCGACGCCTGTGCCTATACGCAATATTGAGAAGACGTTTGTCTTCGCCTTCGGCGTCGTTTTTCTGACCGCCATCCTCGTGTTGGTGGTGCTGATTCCCACGCCGACTCCGCCCCAGTTCTTCGCATTTCGCCTTACCCTGGCGCTGTCCGCCGCCGGCGTCGGCGCGCTGCTGCCCGGATTTCTGAGGCTGGATATCCCTCTACCTGTCAAGGGCGGGATACGCGCAGGCGGCGCGCTAGCGCTGTTTGCCTCGGTCTGGTTCTTGAATCCTGCGACCTTGAACATTGAAGTCCAGCCTCCCAAGGAAGACGCTGGCATACTCATCAACCAGTTCCTTGGTCTCACCGATGCGCATGACCACGCCGCAGCCTACGCGCTCTTTTCCAAGCGGAACAAAGAGCGGATCGGCAAGGAGGCTTACGTTTCCATGGGGAAGCAAGTCAGGGACCCTCTGGGTGGCGTCGGGCAGCGGGTGCTTTTTTCGGCGGCAACGCCGGACGAGATCAATGGTGTGCGCGGACCTTTCGTCGTGCATGCCTATCAAGGCCGGTTCAGCAGCGCGAAAGACGTATGGGCGGAGATCGTGTCGACCATTCCCGAGAACGGCGCCTGGCGAATAAACAGCTACAACGTCGGCCGCTGCGATCCGCCATCTTGCCAACCTCTGGCTTCGCTACTGCAATAAGCCGTTTTGGGAGTCCGCGACGCGCAAACCCGCGGACGCCGGCCCGCTGCCGCGCATTTCGGTCAATGGCGAATATCAGCAGCAGCGTTACCTCAAGGTGTTGATGTCGGGGGCGGGCACGGCGCTGTGGAACCGGTTCAAGCGGGTGAATGTGGGGTAGGGTCATCAGCGGGCGAGCGCCTTCGTTCTCGCGACGCAAACGCGCCCGAGGCTTGAGAGATTTCCCTCCCGAAAAGAGAGGGGGACGGCGCACCGAAAGGCGCGGCGTTCCTAAGCTGCACATGTCCTTGTTGAAGGGACATGTGGCGCCTCTCGGCGCGCCGTCCGGCGCTTTCGCGGCAGCCGGGCCACGCTTCCGGCGGCTATCGGCCTTCCCGAAGAACCCAGTGATCCGTCCCCTTTTCAGGAGGGATCAGTCCGAGCATCGGGCAAAGCCAAAGGCTTCGCACCGTCAGCCGGCTCCCGGCGGGGGATCCTATTGTCCCCGGGTGGAGCCCCGGCACCGCCCGAGCGCGCAGCCCTGCTGAGGCTGCGCCCGCGGACGCCGGCCCGCTCCCCACGAGCCGGCGCAACCGGTTCGCGTCCCCTCATGCGGGGCGGGCAGGGAAATAGGTATTAGATCATAGGATAGATGTCAAGGCTCAATAGGAATAAAAGATTCGGGACAAGGGTGCCCCAATCCGTCATGGCCGGACTTGTTCCGGCCGTCCACGGCTTGTTGTTGCTGAAAGGCAGCTCAAGAAGACGTGGATGCTCGGGTCAAGCCCGGGCATTACGGAGATGGAGTGAGGATGGGTTGGCTTAAGGCGTAACCCATAGGTTGGGTGTTGGAAACGGCGGATTACGCTCGGCCAATTCGTCCTGCGGACCTAGTTGGCATCGCAGAGAATACGCTACGGTTGATTGTGCTCTCCGTACATGCAATCGTACGTAAGCGTTTAAATCTGGTCGGTGATAATGGTCCCCCCAAAAAAATTAGCCCGTCTTAGGACAGTAATTACTGAAAACCTTAGGGTTCAGCGGGATGGAGAAACCATCGATTATATAAACATAGGGCATGCGTTGCAGGATGTGGGCGCGAAGCAGAATCACACAATATTTGCGCGCCGAGGGTGCGGAAAAACGCTCCTGTTACATCACTCCGCTAGAACGATTTCAAAAAACATCAAAGCTGTCTATTTGAACTGTGAAGACTTTAAGCGTCACTCATTTCCAAACGTGCTGATTGAAATTTTGAGTGCTCTCTTCGGCGAACTCGAGCGAAACCTTACAGGCTGGTTCGGAAAGAAAAAGAAGTCGAAATTTATCATTCAGGAGATAATAAAAAAACTGGCTGCATTGCAGCGGGACGCTGACGTTCACGATGAAGACGTAAAAAAGAAAGCTGGCCGCCAAGCAGGCAGCGGGCTGAATGCTTCCCTTGGAGCAGACTTTGAAGGCCTGAATCTAAAATTCGGAGCCACGAGGGAAACAAAAGAAAATGAAGAAGTTGAGAGATCGTTTAAAATCCATCGTGAAAAACTGCAAGAGTTAGATCGTTGGCTACCCGAATTGAAAGGCAGCATCAGGACATTTTTTTCATTATCGCAATCTACAAAAGCGGTATTTCTACAGATAGACGATTTATATCATTTGAAGCGAACCGATCAGGCGTTTGTTGTCGACTACATTCATCGTCTTTGTAAGGATTTGCCACTTTATTTTAAAATAGCCACTCTGCGTCACGCGTCTACGCTCTAC
>CAITJJ010000358.1 GCA_903892675.1 uncultured Hyphomicrobiales bacterium
CATTCCCGGCGGCTTCGCGCTGCTGCCGACGATGGGCGGGCAGACCGCGCTCAACTGCGCGCTGTCCTTACGAAAGCGCGGCACGCTGGAAAAATACGACGTGCAGATGATCGGCGCGACCGCAGAGGCCATCGACAAGGCGGAAGACCGCGAACTGTTCCGCAACGCCATGACCAAGATCGGTCTGGAGACGCCGCGCTCGCATCACGTCAAGACCTTGTCGCAGGCGCTGGAAGCGCTCGACGACATCGGCCTGCCGGCGATCATCCGACCCTCGTTCACGATGGGCGGCACCGGCGGCGGCATCGCCTACAACAAGGCGGAGTTCATCGAGATCGTCGAAGGCGGCATCGACGCCTCGCCGACCGACGAAGTGCTGATCGAAGAGTCCGTGCTCGGCTGGAAAGAGTACGAGATGGAGGTGGTGCGCGACAAAAAAGACAATTGCATCATCATCTGCTCGATCGAGAATATCGACCCGATGGGCGTGCATACCGGCGACTCGATGACGGTCGCCCCTGCCCTGACCTTGACCGACAAAGAATACCAGATGATGCGCGACGCCTCGCTCGCCGTGTTGCGCGAGATCGGCGTTGAGACCGGCGGCTCGAACGTGCAGTTCGCCGTCAATCCGGTCGATGGCCGCCTTATCGTCATTGAGATGAACCCGCGCGTGTCGCGTTCCTCGGCGTTGGCCTCGAAGGCGACCGGTTTTCCGATCGCCCGCGTCGCAGCGAAACTCGCGGTCGGCTACACGCTCGACGAAATCGCCAACGACATCACCGGCGGCGCGACGCCGGCCTCGTTCGAGCCGACCATCGATTATGTCGTCACCAAAATCCCCCGTTTCGCCTTCGAGAAATTCCCCGGCGCGTCGAATGTGCTGACCACATCGATGAAGTCGGTCGGCGAAGCCATGGCGATCGGCCGTACCTTCCAGGAGAGTTTGCAGAAGGCTTTACGCTCGCTGGAAACCGGCCTGACCGGGCTCGATGAAATCGCCATCGAAGGCTTCGATCCGGCCAAGGGCGTCGATGACGCCGACAACAAGGCCGCCATCCGCGCCGCGCTCGGCACGCCGACGCCGGACCGCCTGCTGAAAGTCGCGCAGGCGATGCGTCTCGGCGCCAGCGACGAACTCATTCACAATGCCTGCCGCATCGATCCGTGGTTCCTCGGCGAGATCCGCGGCATCATCGACAGCGAGGCGGAAATCGCGGCCAAGGGCCTGCCGACGACCGCGGCGCCGTTCCGCCGCCTGAAGGCAATGGGTTTCTCGGACAAGCGATTGGCAAAGCTGACCGGCGGCGACGCCGACGCGGTGATGGCGGCACGGCGGAAACTGAATGTGCGGCCGGTCTACAAGCGCATCGATACTTGCGCCGCCGAATTCGCTTCGCCCACCGCCTATATGTATTCGACCTACGAGACGTCGTTCGCAGGCCATATGGCCGACGAAGCGCGGCCAAGCGACAAGAAGAAGGTCGTCATTCTTGGCGGCGGTCCGAACCGCATCGGCCAGGGCATCGAGTTCGATTATTGCTGCTGTCACGCCTGCTTCGCGCTCAAGGACGCCGGCTACGAGACCATCATGGTCAACTGCAATCCGGAAACGGTGTCGACCGACTATGACACCTCGGATCGTCTGTACTTCGAGCCGCTGACGCCGGAAGACGTGCTGGAGATCATCGACACCGAGCGCTCGAACGGCACGCTGCATGGCGTCATCGTGCAGTTCGGCGGACAGACGCCGCTCAAGCTCGCCGAAGCATTAGAGAAGGCCAAGATACCGATCCTCGGCACCTCGCCGGATGCGATCGACCTCGCGGAAGACCGCGACCGCTTCAAGACCTTGCTCGACAAGCTCAAGATTCGCCAGCCGAACAATGGCATCGCCACCTCTCCGGCAGCCGTGCGCGAGATCGCCGACAAGATCGGTTACCCGGTGGTGATCCGGCCGTCGAATGTGCTCGGCGGCCGCGGCATGGAAATCGTGCGCGATTCAGCGCATCTCGAGCGCTACGTGGCGCGGCTCGCGGCGACGCTGGACAAGCCGTCCGAACTGGTGGTGTCGGCCAAGAGCCCGTTGTTGATCGACTCGTATCTCTCCGACGCCGTCGAAGTCGATGTCGATTGCCTGTGCGACGGCAAGGATACGTTCATCGCCGGCATCATGGAACACATCGAGGAAGCCGGCATTCACTCGGGCGATAGCGCCTGCGCGCTGCCGCCGCATTCGCTCAGCAAAGAGACGATCGCCGAGCTGGAACGTCAGACCCGCGAACTCGCTTTGGCGCTCAATGTCGGCGGCCTGATGAACGTGCAATACGCCATCAAGGACGGCGACATCTATGTGCTGGAGGTCAATCCGCGCGCCTCGCGCACGGTGCCCTTCGTCGCCAAGGTGATCGGCCTGCCCGTCGCCAAGATCGCCTCGCGCATCATGGCCGGCGAAAGCCTGGCGAGCTTCAAGCTGACGCCGCCGGTGTACAGCCACCGCGCCGTGA
>CAITJJ010000359.1 GCA_903892675.1 uncultured Hyphomicrobiales bacterium
CAGCCGGGAATTGGTCTGGGGCCTTCCATCAGGCACGAGCCGATAGTCAGAGGGCGGCGGCTCGCTTTCAGCCGGAAACCGTCCTCACACAAAGGATGATTCCCATGGCTGACATTCAATCCGCCCCGCAGAAATCCAAGCCGAAGCCGGTCGCCGCGATCGCCAGCGACAGCAAGTTCGAGATGCCGAAGTACGAGATGCCCAAATTCGACATGCCGAAGTTCGAAATGCCGAAGTTCGAGATTCCGACCATGGAAGTGCCGCCGGCCTTCCGCGAAGCCGCCGAGAAGGGCATCGCCCAGGCCAAGGAAAACTACGAGAAGTTCAAAAGTGCGGCCGAGCAGGCCACCGATGTTCTCGAAGAAACCTACGCGACCGCCTCCAAAGGCTACTCGGGCTACGGCCTCAAGGTGATCGAGACCTCGCGCGCCAATGCCAACGCCGCCTTTGATCTGTTCGGCGAATTGCTGGCTGCGAAGTCCTATTCGGACGTGGTCGAAAAGACCACCGCCTATATGCGCAGCCAGTTCGACACCGTCACCGCGCAGGCCAAGGAACTCACCGAACAGGCGCAGAAGGTAGCGACCGAGACCGCCGAGCCGATCAAGGAAAGCATCGCTTCCTTCGGCAAAGCCGCCTAAGCAGGAAAGTTATCGCCGCCGCCCTGTTGGCCGCGGCAGCCTCAAAGCCCGGGCGCTCTGCGCCTGGGCTTTTTGTCGGCCGGTTTCGGGGGCTTTCGTTAAAGGTAGGGCGACCGGCCAAATCGCTTGCCAAAATGGGGGACGGCTTCTAGGTTCCGCGCTTCTAGCGGCCCATGACATTTAGCGGTCAATGGTCTCTAGCGGCCCATGGCTTCCAACTGCTCATGGCCGGAACATTGTGCAGCTGTAGCTCAGTTGGTTAGAGCGCTGGTCTGTGGATCCAGAGGTCGGTGGTTCAAATCCACCCAGCTGTACCAAATCCTTCATCGTCGCCATTTAACGCAAAACGCCGGCGAATGATTTCGCCGGCGTTTGCTCGTCTGATTGTAGAAAGCCCTTAGCGGGTGATGTTCCGGCGATCGTCAGCGCGGCGGCCGATCGACCCCCGCGGACGGTAGGTCGGCTCTTCCTGCACCTGACGGCCGCCGCCGAACAGCATGTCGAAGAAGTTCGGGCCGTTGTAGCGGTTGCCGCCATACATGCCGACCGGCATCTTGACCGGCTTGGACGACGAGCTCGACGCCCGCTCGACCGCCAGATCGGCGACCTTGCGCTCGTTGCCCTTGAGGACCGCGATCATGCGGGCATCGCGGCCGTAGACATCCTTGCGGAACTGAAACTTGCCTTCCTCGTCGACGAATGCGGTTTGATAGGTCAGATGCACCCAGATGTTCTTCGGGAAGTTGATGTTGACTTCGCTGCCGCCGAACATCTTTTCGAGCTTCGCCTCGGTGTAGTGCTCGTTCGGCAGCGCAAGCGATAACAGCTTCTCGCCATAGGTCAGCGGATTTTGCACGCGCATGCAGCCATGGCTGAAGGCGCGCTCTTCCTTGGCGAAGAGATGCTTGTCCGGCGTGTCGTGCTGATAGACCAGGAACTTGTTGGGGAAGTTGAAGCGAATGCGGCCGAGCGCATTGCCCGCGCCCGGCGGCTGATAGATGCGCACGGTGCCGTCCGAAGCTTGCTCGACCTTGAGGCCGATACGCTCGAGCGCCTGCGGATCCTGCTGTAGCGCCGGCAGGTATTCATTCTGGATGATGGACGGCGGCACGTTCCAGGTCGGGTTGACGGTGATGAATTTCATCTCCGCGCTGATCATCGGCGTGGCATGGCTGCCCGGCTTGCCGGCGACGATCTTGGTGGTCCAGTAAACCTTGTTGTTGTTCCACAAGGTCAGGCGGAAGTCCGGCACGTTGACGATGACGTGCTGATTGCCGAGATCGCGCGGAAACCAGCGCCAGCGCTCCATGTTGACGATGATCGTGTCGATCGGGTCGGCCGACGGTCCCTTGGCGGCTTCTTTCTTTTCACCGTTGAGAGCCTTCACCGTGCTGGGCCCGAGATTCCCGTCATTGGTGAGTTCGGCAGTGGTCTGGAAGGCACGGACCGCGTCACGAACGTCGTTGTCGTACAGCGTGTTTTCCTTGTCGCCCTTGACGTCGAGGCGCTTGCGCAGCGCGACGACGCGCGCATCCTTCATGCCGGGACGCAGCATCTTGCCTTCCGGCACCTGCACCTTCGGCGCGGCCTTCGCTTCTTCCTTGACGGCGACGCCCTTGCCGCTGCGCAATTCGGCGAGCTTGGTGCGCAGCGCCTTGAACTCGGCCATCGGCGGATTGTAGCTGTCGAGCGCTGCGGCGGCGTCGTCGCTGGCCGAAAGCTTGCTCAGCACGTCGGCCGGTTCCGGCGCCTTGAGATCGAATTCGATGTCGCCGGCGATGCGGGTGTAGTGGATACGGCCGATCTGGGCGTGACGGGCGAAAGTCAGCACCGAAGCGGTGAGCTTGAGTTCGGCTTCGGCCAAGGCATCGGGATTGGTCGCCGCGCTGAAATCCGGCGTCGGATAGTCGGTAGGCTCAAGGCCAACCGCGTCGGCTTTCGCGAGATAGGCGATTGCGCTCTTGGCGCGCTCGCCGGCGGCGCCGTTGGTGACCCAGAGCGGCTTGAATCCGCGAGCGTTGTAGAACGCTTCGACCCCGGCGCGATCGGCCTTGCGGCCAAGCACGCGGTCGAGCGACTTGCCGGTGACGATGTCACGCAACTTGTCCGAAACGGCGCTGTCGGCGGCAACAGTGGTGGGCGCCGGGGCTACGACGACGGCGGCCGGCGCAGGAGCTGCGGCATCGGCAGCAGGTGCGCCGCTACCGGCGCTTAGATCTTTCAATGTCGGTGTCGGCGGTGCATCCGGCAACGGAACGATGATCTGGGTCTGTTGGTCGGCTGGCTGCTGAGCCTGAGCCGCCTGGCCGGATGTCAAAAGCACCAATCCGAGGGCGGTTGACGCCAGCAGACGATCGAAACGTACGACTTTCACCGCGAAGTCTCCCAAAGGCTGAAAGGAGGAAAAACCCTCCTTGAATTTCCGCGCCACTCTATCCGATAGACCCAAGGACGTTACATAATTCCCAATATAAATAACGTGATAACGATCACATGTGACTATTTTGCACAGAGCGCAAGCCCAAGCGTAGACACGGCTATATCGCTGTTATTTCCGTACCATGACGCTTCGCAGCGGCCAGGGTGCTGCTTTGTTCCAGCCGCCATTGGGCCACGAAAAACGGCAGGCCGCCGCAGCATCGGAGGCAGTAGCCATTAACCAAAAATGAGGCGGAAAAAAAGCAAAACGGGTCGGGTTGAACGGCTTCAAACCCTCGTCGATCTGTGCCGGCCTTGCGGCAGCCGCTATTGGCCGGCGGCTTCGTCTTCGCCGGCCGAAGTCCATCCTGAACGGCGCGCCGCCGGGCGCTTTCGTCCCGGCGGACTGATTACTGCTTCGTGCCCTGCGCCTTGTTGATCTCGCGCACCAGCGGCCACCACAGTTTTTCCTCGCTGCGGAGAAACTCATTGGTCTGCTCCGGCGTAAGATCGCGCGAATAAGTGCCAAGCTGGTGGAAGCGCTCCTGCACCGCGGGCAGGGCGACCACCTTGCGCATGTCGGCGTTGATCTTGTTGACGACCGCGTCAGGTACGCCGGCGGGCGCCATCAGCACGATCCAGCCGCTCGATACGACACCCGGCACCGTCTCGTTGATCGCCGGCAGGTCCGGATGCGTCGGCAGCCGCTTGATCGCGGCGACGCCGATCAGCTTGATGCTACCGCCCTGGATTCCCGGGGCGAGCCCGGCGAGCCCTTCGAACATCACCGGGATGCGGCCGGCGATGACGTCATTGAGCGACGCGCTGGCGCCGGCGGCATGGACGAACGAAATATTAGCCTTGCCGCGCTCGCGGAACAGTTCGCCCGTCAAATGCGATTGGCCGCCCCGGTTGGTGGCAGCGAACAATACCGAGTCCTTGCTCTTGGCCGCCCAGTCGATCAGTTCCTTGACGCTGTTGACCGGCACGTCCTTGTTGACCGCGACGGCGATCGGCTGTTCGCCGACCATGCCGATGGCCTTGAAGGCGGTTTGCAGGTTCACCGGCATCTTGCCTTCCTGCATCACCGGCAGGACCGTGTAGCTCGACGCTTGCGTCATGTAGAGCGAGTAGCCGTCCGGCTCGACCGCGGCCGCGGCCTGCACGGCGATCAGGCCGCCGGCGCCGGGCCGGTTGAGAATGACGATCTGCTGCTTCCACATCTGCGCCAGCCGGTCGGCGACGACGCGGGTGACGACGTCGGGGCTGTTGCCGGCGGCCGCGGGGGTAATGAAGGTAACCGGTCTGGTCGGATAGTCCTGCGCTTGCGCGGACACGCTCAGGACGGCGGCGAACGCCGCGATGCTGGCGAATGCCGTTTTGAGTGCCGGCCGGATCGATTTCATGGGCTTCCTCCAGATTTCTGCTTCTATTTGTCTCGTGTATACCACGCCTCTTGCCGCCGCCAAACGCGCGGCATTCTTGTGAAGACCGGATGTTGCCCGTGGGCCGGATGAGCGGTTTGCGCGAGCGCGCGGATCGCGCGCAATTGCACCGCGACAGTCTTCATGTGGCGGGCGTCATGCGCTCGCCGTCACGCGGCGGTTTTGATCGCGGACGCAGGATTTCGCGTAGTCCAACGCCACACGCAAAATTTTTAGCGGCGCGATGGTCGTCGTGACGCAGTCCGTCCGCGTGAGGCGGCGAAACAGCGCAGCCAGCCGACGAAAAAAAACCGGGCCCCACGAAGGGGGCCCGGTTGCAAGGATGCCGGCGTGGGGGCCAGCAAACTCCAGAGGGGAACATGCTGCGACATCGGCGACTCTGGGAGGATATCCACAACGCCGCAGCGAATTTTGACTATGCGAGCCATGCGTTCGCTCGGCAACACCGCGCGCAACATGTCAGCCATGCCGAATCGCAAACCGGATGGTGGGCCTGACGCGGCATCGCACGATGCCGCGATACTTTGCCGCTACCGCTAGAAATTCGAGCGCTGTGCGTTCGCCACCAGGAAGTCGCGGAACACCTGGATACGCGCGACCGATTTGAGTTCTTCCGGATAAACAAAATAGGCATCGAGCGCGAGCGTATCGGCTTCGCCGAACAGCTGCACCAGGCCGCCGTTTTCCTCGACCAGATAATCCGGCAGCATCGCCACGCCGAGGCCGCGCTGGCAGGCGCGCAGCAGGCCGAGGACGTTGTTGATGGTCAGCTGCGCCACGCGCGCATTCTTGGCCTCGCGGCTGATTTCCAGGAGCCAGCGCCGGTTGGCGAAATGCGCCGGCACGTTGCCGCCGAGCAGGATGATGCGGTGCTTGTCGAGGTCGTCATGCGTGCGCGGCGTGCCGAAGCGCTTGAGATAATCCGGCGAGGCGTAAGCGTGGAAATGCACCGAGAAGATCTTGCGCTGGATTAGATCCGGCTGCGTCGGCTGGCGCAGGCGGATGGCGACGTCGGCCTCGCGCATGGCGAGATCGAGCTCTTCGTCGGTCGTGATCAACGTGATCTGGATATCGGGATAGAGATCGAGAAACTCGCCGAGCCGCGGCGTCAGCCAATGCACGCCGATGCCGGGCGTGGTCGAGACTTTCAGTTCGCCATTCGGCCGCTCGCGGCTATCGGTGAGCTTGGTGCGGGCCGCTTCCAGCTTCATGAACACTTCATGCGCCGTGCGATACAGCAATTCGCCCTGTTCGGTCAGGATCAGGCCGCGCGCGTGGCGGTGGAACAGCGACACGTTAAGGTCACCCTCCAGCGCCGACACCTGACGCGACACCGCGGACTGCGACAGGCCCAGACGCTCGCCGGCATGCGTGAATGAGCCGGCCTCGGCCGCGGCGTGGAACACCTTGAGCTTGTCCCAGTCCATCGAATTGTTCGGATGTGGCATGGTCTATTCCGCCGCCGCGTGTTGGTGTTCGTGCTCATGCGCGGCAAGGAATTTTTCTGCCTCCAGCGCGGCCATGCAGCCTTGTCCGGCGGCGGTGACCGCTTGCCGGTAGATATCGTCGGTGACGTCGCCGGCGGCGAACACGCCGGGTACCGAGGTCGCCGTCGAATGACCGGCGGTTTCGATATAACCCGATGGCTTCATTTTCAGTTGGCCGGTGAACAGTTCGGACGCCGGCGAATGGCCGATGGCGATGAACACGCCGTCGGCCGGGCGCTCGGTGATGGCGCCGGTCTTGATATTCTTCAGCTTGACGCCGCTGACCTTGATCGGGTTGGTCGCGCCGGTGACATCATCGAGTACCGAGTCCCACACCACTTCGATCTTCGGGTGCTTGAACAGCCGGTCCTGCAAAATCTTTTCGGCGCGGAAATGATCGCGCCGGTGCACGACCGTGACCTTGGAGGCGAAATTGGTGAGGAACAGAGCTTCCTCGACCGCGGTATTGCCGCCGCCGATCACGAACACTTCCTTGTTGCGATAGAAAAAGCCGTCGCAGGTGGCGCAGGCCGAAATGCCATAGCCCTTGAACTTCTGCTCGAACGGCAGATCGAGCCAGCGCGCCTGCGCGCCGGTGGCGACGATCAGTGCGTCCGCGGCATAGATGTCACCGCTGTCACAAACGAGCTTGAACGGCCGGTGACCGAGTTCGACCTTGGACACATAGTCGGTGACGATTTTGGTGCCGACATGCGTGGCCTGGGCCTGCATCTGCTCCATCAGCCAGGGGCCCTGGATGACATCGGCAAAGCCCGGATAATTTTCGACATCGGTGGTGATGGTCAGCTGGCCGCCGGGCTGCATGCCCTGAATCAGGATCGGCTCCAGCATGGCACGCGCGGCATAGATCGCGGCGGTGTAGCCAGCCGGACCAGAGCCGATGATCACGACCTTGGCATGGGTAGTTTTCGACATTGTTTTCTATCGCCCCCGGGCGTCTTCGGGCGACATTTCGCCCAGGCAACTGAACCGAGACTCGGCTCTTTTGCCCGGGGACAATCTATGGCTTCCGCCGAGCTATGCAAGATACGCAACCCCCCTGACTCACAAGCTTAGGGGCTACCGCCGGCAAACCGGGAAAAGCCACGCAATAATCTTTCGCGCAAGATTGTTTCGCGGTATGAATTGAAGCGCCAGGCCAGTTTGCCGAAGGGGACACCATTGCCAGCCAGCCTCGATGCCATCGACCGCAAAATCCTCAAGGAGCTGCAGGACGACGGCCGCATGACCAATGTCGAACTGGCCCGCCGGGTCGGTATCTCGGCACCGCCCTGCCTGCGGCGTGTCCGTGCGCTTGAGGAGGCCGGCTTCATCAAAGGCTACCGCGCGCTGCTCGACGAGAAGAAGCTCGGCTACGAGGTCGTCGTCTTCGCCATGGTGCATCTGTCGAGCCAGGCGGAAGCCGACCTCGCCGCCTTCGAGGACTTCGTGCGCGCCCAGCCGCTGGTGCGCGAATGCTGGATGCTGTCGGGCGAGATCGACTTTGTGCTCAAATGCGTCGCGCCCGACCTCAAGACGTTCCAGACTTTGGTCGAGAAGCTCACCTCCGGCCCGCATGTCCGCAACGTCAAGACGTCGATGACGCTGCGGCAGTCGAAGGACGCGGCCATGGTGCCGATGGGGTGACGCGCGTCACTTCGCCTTTTCGATTTTCGTCACCGTGAACTGACCGTTGATCCGCTCGGGCACGAAACGAACTTTGTCGCCGGCCTTGACGGCTGTCAGCATCGCCGGATCGCCGGCGCGGAATACCATGGTCATGCCGTCGTCCATGTCGAATTTCTTCAGCGGGCCGTGCTTGATGGTGATCTTGCCGGCCGACTCATCGACCTTGGTCACCAGACCGGCGATTAATTCGTCAACCTGAGCGAAAGCCGGCAGCAGTGGCAGCGAGACGGTCAATGCGAGAGCGGCGCTGGCGATGAGAATGCGAATGTTCATTTTTCTGTCCTTCTCGTTTCTGCTGTTTACTTGACGATAACCTTGCCGGTCATGCCGGCTTCGCGGTGACCCGGGATCAGGCAGGAATACTCAAACGTGCCGCGCTTGGAGAAACGCCAGAGGATTTCGTTCTTGGCTTTCGGCTCCAGCGATTTTCCGTTCGGGTCGTCATGCTGCATGTCGGGAAACTTCTGCATCAGCGCGGCGTGTTTGAGATTGTCCTTCTCGTCGGCGAGGATGAACTCGTGCGCCAGTGCGCCGCCATTCGTAATGACGAACTTGATCTGCTCGCCGCGTTTGACGTCGAGCGACTTGGGCGAATAGCTCATCGTGCCGTCGCCCTCCTGCATCGTTACCTCGACAACGCGGAACGGCTTTTTCGGATCGCCCGGCTCGCCGGCCGAGAAATTGCTGTGGCCGTGGCCCGCGTCTCCGGGTCCGGCGAAAGCAAGCCCTGCGCTGAACAGCATCGGCAAAAGAGCGGTTGCGACCTTGAACATTTTCATGAGCATTCTTCCTTCGGTTGATGACGACAAAGTGAGATTTGAATCGGATTAATGTTTACCGCTGTGGCTGGCGCCCGGCTTGACGACATTGAATTCCATCGATGGCGTCTGCGACGCCTTCTTGTTCGGCGCGCGCGGCGCAGGTCCGGTGTCGCCCTCGAACAGATAGGCGACGGTGCCTTCGGGATTCTTGTAAGGGCCGGGATCCTTGTAATCGTCGTGGGCCAGGCCCTCGCGCACCTTCACCACCGAGAACATGCCGCCCATTTCCATGGGGCCGAACTGGCCGAAGCCGGTCATCATCGGCAGTGTGTTGTCGGGCATCGGCATTTCCATTTCGCCCATTTCCGCCATGCCCTTTTCGCCCATCGGCATGTAATCGGGCACCAGTTTGCGGATGGTCTTGGCGAGGTCCTTCTGGTTGACGCCGATGAAGTTCTTCACCTCATGGCCCATCGCATTCATGGTGTGGTGCGACTTGTGGCAATGGATCGCCCAGTCGCCCAATTCGTCGGCGACGAATTCGACCGCACGCATGGCGCCAACCGGCACGTCTGTGGTCACTTCCGGCCGGCGAGCACTCTCCGGCACCCAACCGCCGTCGGTGCAGGTCAGCGTAAACGGCTCGCCGTGCTTGTGGATCGGATGATTGGTCATGGTAAGATTGCCGACGCGGATGCGCACGCGATCGCCACGCCGTACCACCAGCGGGTCGATGCCGGGAAACACCCGCGAATTCCACGCCCAAAGATTAAAGTCGGTCATGGTCATGATCTTCGGCATCGCCGCGCCGGGCTCGATATCGTAGCTCTGCATCAGGAAGACGAAATCGCGGTCGACGCGGTGCAGGCCCGGATCGCGCGGATGAATAACGAACGAGCCCATCATCCCCATCGCCATTTGCACCATCTCGTCAGCGTGCGGGTGATACATGAAGGTGCCGCTTTGCTTGAGCACGAATTCGTAGACGAAGGTTTGTCCCGGCTTGATCTGCGGCTGCGTCAGGCCGCCGACGCCGTCCATGCCGTTCGGCACGATCAGGCCGTGCCAGTGCACCGTGGTGTGTTCGGGCAGTTTGTTGGTGACGAAGATGCGGACCTTGTCGCCTTCCACGCATTCGATGGTGGGCCCGGGCGACTGGCCGTTATAGCCCCACAGACGCGCCACCATGCCCGGCGCCATTTCGCGTTCGACCGGTTCGGCGACGAGATGGAATTCCTTCCAGTCGCCGTTCATGCGCCAGGGTAGCGTCCAGCCGTTCAACGTAACCACCGGCTGATAGGACTGCCCGCCCTGCGGCATCACCGGGGGCTGCATCGCGGGTGAGGTTGTCGTCACCGCCTCGGGAATGCTGGCGGCCTGCACGCGGCCACTTACGGCCGCTACGCCAGCCAGCGCCGCCGACAGCCCGACAAAGTTGCGTCGTGAGAAAGTCATGCCTGTCTCTCCTTTGTCAGTGACCGGCCGGCTCGGCGGAAGCCGAGGCGGTGGATGGCGTAGTGGTGGCGCTCGACCCGCCGTGGCCGCCGAGGACCGCCGATTTGAGATTGGTGTCTGCCAGCCAGAAATCTCGCTGCGCTTCGATCGCGGCAATGGTGGCGGCGATGCGCTCGCGCGATTCGACGAGCAGCGCGAAGACGTCGATCTGCATGGCGTTGTAACGCAGCAGCGTCTCGTCGGTGATGGTCTTGCGCAGCGGCAGCACATCGCGCTGATAGCGCCGGGCGACGTCTGCGGCGGCGCGGTATTGCGCATGGGCTTCGCGCGCTTCGGAGGCGACGTTGACCGCCTTGGCGGACAGGCGGTTGACCGCCTGGGCATAGGTCGCCTCGGCTTCGCGCACGCTTGTCTCGCCGAAATCGAACAGCGGTATCTCGAATTCAACGCCGATGCCGCGCTCGATCGTTTTCTCGCCGGCGGCATCCTTCGTTCGCTTATAGGTGCCGGATACTTCCAGCAGATTGAGAACCCTTGTCACTTTGGTCAGGCCGTAGCTCTTGCCCAGCGCGATCACCTCAAGCCGCGCGATCTGCAAATCGGCGCGGCGGCGGATGGCCTCGACCTCGATCTGCTTGGCGTCGATCGCGCGCTCCGGCACGGCCGGCAGGTTTGCCGGCAGCGCGAAGCCGAGATCGTGTCCCGACAATCCCAGGACGCGCACCAGGCGCTCCCGGCTTGCCGTCGCGCGCTGCCGCGCCGTTGCCAGCCGCGCCATGGTTTCGGCATGGAACACTTTGTTGCGGGCCTGATCGAGCTTGGTCATCGAGCCGCTTTCGCCAAGCCGTTTCGATAGCTCGACCGCGGCCTCCGCCGACGACTGTACCTGGGTCAGGAAACCGACGAGTTGGCGGGCGGCAACGGCTTCGGCAAAGGCGCGGCGCGCCTCGAAACCGGTGCGCAGGGTCGCTTCGGCCGCGCGCAATTGCGCCTGGCGGAAACGATCGCTGGCGATGTTGGCGCGCGCCGGCAAGGTCGCCAGCGACAATATGTTGCCAACGACCTGTGCCTCAATCTCGAAACCGCCGCCGCCGGCCAGCCGCGACAGGCTGAACCTGGGCGCGGCGGGCAGGCTGGCGCGCAGGCGCGCCGCCTCGGCGATGCCCAACTCGTCATAGGCGGCCTGCAGATCGCGGTTGTTGAGCAGCGCAATCTGCACCGCCGCATCGGCGGTCAACGGCCGCCTGAGCAAAGCGGCAACCTTGGCCTCGGCTGCGGCGATGTCGTCGTCGCCGCGCAGAGCGACAACGTCCGCTTTCAGCGCCTGTGATGTCATGCCGCTGACGGCGTCCATGCCGCCATCGCTCGAAAAGCTGGTGCAACCGCCCAGCAGTGCTGTCGCCAGCAATGCGACGCCAGCAGAGCGCGCGCAGCGCATTGGATGCGCAATCATGATAATTCTCCTGACAAACGATCGTGGCCGCGCAGCCGCTGTCAGGCGGATGCGCAAGGCTCAGACAAGATCGCTGTCAGGCGATGGGAGGGCGGTGGAGCGGGCCGGGCGCGCGGCCGGCAAGGTGGTTCGCCACGGTCGCGACGGCGGACGACGCCGGGGTTGTGACGCCAAGAGTCAGGCCGGGATCGTGCGCGATCGCCGAGACGCAGAACAGACCGCAGCAAGTGCCGGCGTGGCCCTTGCCGCTGTCGTCGGACTGATGATCCGGCGCGGCTCCGTGATCGTGCGTCCCATGATCGTGACCACCTTGGTCATGCCGGTGCGTGACGCCGTCGGCGTGCACATGCTCGGCCGGCGCGCTCTTGGCGCTGAGTTCGCTGATGCAATGAAACACGGTCGGGATGTCGACCACGGCCAGCGTAGCGGAGGGCGCCAGGACGCAAAAAGCGTAGGCGACAGCGATCAAGATCGCCGCCCGCCGCCGCAGGTTTTTCGTCAGAGCCCGCATCGCGTCCTTACTTCCACTCGACTTTCTTGATTTCGTAGCCCTTGGCGCCGCCGGGCGCATTGACTTCGACGACCGCGCCCTTGGCCTTGCCGATTAGCGCCTTGGCGAGCGGCGAGGTGATCGAGATGCGGCCTTTCTTGGCGTCGGCTTCCGGCTCGCCGACGATCTGCCACACCTTTTTCTCGTCGGTGTCCTCGTCGACCAAAGTCACTGTGGCGCCGAAGGTGATCGTGTCGCCGGACAGTTTCGACACGTCGATGATCTCGGCGCGCGCCAGCTTGTCCTGCAACTCGTCGATGCGGCCTTCGTTGAGCGACTGCTGCTCCTTGGCGGCGTGATACTCGGCATTCTCCGACAGGTCGCCATG
>CAITJJ010000360.1 GCA_903892675.1 uncultured Hyphomicrobiales bacterium
CCGCCATCTGTCTCAAATTATCTGACGACGGACATCTCTCCGGATCGGCCGGCGCGCGTCATGCACCAGATTGTTGAAGCCATTGTTGAGCAATTGACGACATTGCCGGGCAGTGAAGTTACCCTCAGGCTCGAGATTGACGCGGAGGTTCCATCCGGATTGGATCGCGCAAAGGTTCGGACCCTGATTGAAAACGCGACCACGCTGGGGTTCATCGAAAAGGGCATTAAATAGGCGCGGTAATCACCACCAGCCGAAAATCGCAAACCCCGGTAACTTTACACGACCTAAAAATCGACCCTCGTTAAGAGAGCCAACCCATACTACCGGGGGCACGGTCGTTCGCCGGTCCATGTGGGGGGGGTGTCCAACCCCACCAGCGTGACGCACAGCGCAAGTGCTTGCGCATTGGCAAGTCGAGATAGGCAAGGCGCTTCACACAGCGGCGTCTGCTCCGCGAGGGTGCCGAGTGCGGAGGCTGGGCAGCATCTACCTACGGTAATTGGACATGGCATCCCAGAAGTTTTCGTCGGAAAGAGCCTTACTCCGCTTAAGCTGTTGCTCTCCGAGCATAGCGCCCGGGCCGACATATTATGGTCTCGTTGAACCATACTCCAAAGAACCATGGAACCTAGGTGGAACCTAGAAAGTACACCTAACAGGGGGACATCGCCCCTATTCCACTAACCTATTTATCTTCCGGGATAAAATGGTGGGCGCAGTAGGATTCGAACCTACGACCCGCTGATTAAGAGTCAGCTGCTCTACCAACTGAGCTATGCGCCCGGATTGCCTGTCGCGGGGAGTACCGCAAGGCGAAGGGTGCTCTAGCAAAGGGTTTCCCCCCTGTCCAGCCGCGCGCCGGTCACCGTGCGGCTCATACAGACTTGTTTTTCCAAGGAAAAATAAAAAAGCCGCCGGGCGGAGCCGGCGGCTTTTCTGGGTGTTGCGGGGGCCTTGAGACGCCCGGCAGTCCCACTTCCCGAACGCGGCCGGTACGGACGCGAAGCGGCTTACAGCGGCGCCTTGCCGCCGTCGGGGCCCTTCGGGCCACGCTCGGGGCCACGCGGGCCGCCATGGTGCTTGCCGGGACCGCCGTGACGGCCGCGCCAGCCGCCCTGCTCCGGCCCGCCAAGCCTGGCGAGCACCAACAGGCGCTGCTTCTGGCCATCGTCGAGGCTCTTGTAGAGCGGGCCCGCCGCGTCGGCGAGTTTCTTCAGCGCGGCGCCAGTCTGCGTCATCCGCTCGGCACGCTGGTTAAGGCGCTCGATCGGGTCCTTACGCGGCTCCTGCGGCTTGTCGGCGCTGGCGCGCGCGGCAAAGCGATCCGTGCGCTGCTTGGCCAGATCGCGCAACGCGGCTTCCACCGCCGGCCAGCTCTTTTCCTGTTCGGCCGTCAGTTTGAGACCAGCGTGGACGGCGGCAATACGGGCGTCACCGTAAGCGGCGATATCCGACGCGGTCATGCGCGCCTGCGGCCCGCGCTCGGGGCCGCGTCCGCCGGGGCCCTGCTGGGCGTAGGCCAAAGTCGTCCCGGCAATCGCCAGCGCGGCGGTACCGGCGAGAAGCGTCTTCATCAAAGTGGATCGCATGGAATTCCTCCAAAGGCATTTCTGATGCCTCTGATAATGGAATTCCGCGCCATTGGTTCAAGTTAAGGTTTGGACAGAGATTACAGCCGCGCAATCTTCATTGACGGCTGTTCATCTTCGTTTGCTAACCGAGTTGCGGCGCTAGTACAGCATGCCCAAAGTTCGCGGCAACCAGAGCGACAATTCCGGCACATAAGTCACCACGAACAGGAAACCCAACATGGTGAGGAGCCAGGGCCACACCGCGATGGTCAGTTCGGTAATACCCATCTTGGCCATGCCGGAGGCAACGTAGAGATTGAGCCCGACCGGCGGGTGGCAGAGGCCGACTTCCATGTTCACCGTCATCAGGATACCGAGGTGAACCGGATGCACGCCAAGGCCGACCGCGACCGGAAACAGGATCGGCGCGGTAATCAGCACGATCGATGACGGCTCCATGACGTTGCCGGCAACCAGCAGAAGGATATTGACGAACAGCAGGAATTCGACCTGGCCAATGCCACTACCGACCGCCCATGCGGTAATGGATTGCGGAATTTGCTCACTGGTCATCAGGAACGAGAACAGCACCGCGTTCGTAATGATGTAGAGGATCATCGCGCTCATATTCGCCGACGACAGCAAGACGTTCGGGATATCGGACAGCTTGAGATCGCTGTAGACGAAAACCGCGACGATGAAGGCATAGACGGCGCTCACCGCCGCGGCTTCAGTCGGCGTGAAGAGGCCACTATAGATGCCTCCAAGCACCAGCACGATCAGCAGCAGGCCCCAGATCGAATCGCGGAATGCAACCAGAGCTTCAAGCCACGTGGCCTTCGGCATGCGCGGATAATTGCCCTTCCAGGCGCGATAGAACGTCGTCAGGCCGAGCAGGAAAGCGAGGATGAGTCCGGGAATGACGCCGGCCATGAACAATTGCGCGACCGACGCGGAGCCCACGCGCTGCCCAGCAGGGTCAAGCGCGACGCTGCCGCTGGTCGCCACCGCGTACAGCACCATCACGATCGATGGCGGGATCAGAATCCCGAGCGCGCCCGAGGTGGCAATGACGCCGGCGCCGAAACGCTTCGGATAGCCTGCCTGTACCATCGCCGGCAGTAGGATCGAGCCGATCGCCACCACGGTCGCCGGCGACGATCCGGAGATCGCGGCAAACAGCGCGCAGGCGACGACCGCCGCCAGGCCGAGGCCACCATACCAATGTCCGACCATGGTGGTGGCGAAGCGGATCATGCGCCGCGCCACGCCGCCATGCGTGAGGAAATTGCCGGCCAGGATGAAGAACGGGATCGCCATGATCTCGAAGCTCTCGATCCCGGTAAACAGCTTGAGCGCCACCGCCTCGATCGGCACCGACGTCATGACGTACAGAAAAGTGAGCACGGTCAGGCCGAGCGCGATCGAAATAGGCATACCGGTCAGCATCAGTGCGAGCAGACCGCCGAAAATCAGTGCGCTGTTCATCGGGCGATCCCCTTGGTCGCCAATTCCTCGGCCATTAAATCCCTGGCGGCGGCGGGGCTTTCGACTACGCCCTCGACGTGGCCGGGGTCATGATGCGGCAGGTCGCCGCCGCGCATGTAATTCCAGGCCACCTGCAGGAACCGGAAACACATCAGGTAGGAGCCGAGCGGCACGCACAGGAAGATGATCCAGCGCGGCATTTCCAGATCGGGCGAAACCTGGTCGGTCGGGTAAAGGTCGATGATGAATTTGGCCCCCATGGTGCCGACAATAAATGTGAAGAATGCGCCGGCGAACAGACCGAACAGTATGACCTTCCTCTGAATAGCCGGCCGCAGCATGTTGACGATGACATCGACGCCGACATGGATGCCGGTGCGCACGCCATAGGCGGCGCCGAATTTGGCCATCCAGACGAACATGTAGATGCACAGTTCCTGCGCCCAGGTCAGGTTGAAATGGTAAAAGAAAGGATAGAGAAACGGCACGCCAACCAGATAGCGCTGCGCGACCGCGACAAAGATCAGCAGCGTCGCCGCTGCGATCAGGCTGGCGATCAAAATTTCTTCCAGTCGGTCAAGAATGCGTAAAAACACGAAGCCCCCATGCGCCGCCTTGAGGCGCGCGAACCCGTCCCAAGCGGCGTACAATTTCTAGATGGACAAAAAGCGGCGCCCCCGCCGCGATCCCCAAATCCGCACGAAAACGAACCCCGGCTTTTGCCGCCGGGGTTCGACTTGTTCTTAGTTGGTCGCGGCGTTGACCGTCTTCATCACGTCGTCGATCAATTGCTTGCCGACGCGCTTGCCCATGTCCTCGTAAATCGGCTCCATGGCCTTGCGCATCGCCGCCATTTCCGCGGCGGTCGGCGTGATCAACTGGGTCTTGCCGGACTTCTTGATGTCGTCAAGCGCCTCGTCGTTTTCCTGCGCCGAGATCTTGTTGGCATAGGCGGTCGATTCCTTCATCGCCTTGTCGAGGTTGGTGCGGACGTCGGCCGGCAGATCGTCCCAGAACTTCTTGTTCACGACGACGACGTAACCGATGTAGCCATGGTTCGTCAGGGTCGTGTACTTCTGCACTTCGTGCATCTTCTGGGTGTACATGTTCGACGCGGTATTCTCCTGGCCGTCGACCACACCGGTCTGCAACGCCTGATAGACTTCCGAGAAAGCCATCACCTGCGGCGTCGCGCCGAGCGAGCGGAACTGCGCCTCCAGCACCTTCGACGACTGGATGCGGAATTTCAGACCCTTGTAGTCTTCCGGCACGCGCAGCGCCTTGTTGGCGCTCATCTGCTTGAAGCCGTTGTCCCAGTAGGCCAGACCGATCATGCCCTTGGGCTTGAGCAGTTCGAGCATCTTTTCGCCCATCGGACCTTCGGTGACCTTGCGCAGCGCGGCGAGGTTCGGAATGATGAACGGAAGGTCAAATACCTCGAATTCCTTGATGCCCATCGGGCCGAACTTGGAATTAGACGGCGCCAGCATCTGCACGGCGCCGAGCTGAAGCGCTTCGAGTTCTTCCTTGTCCTTATAGAGTGTCGAGTTCGGGTAGACTTCGACCTTGACCTTGCCGGCGGTGTACTTCTCGGCGAGTTCTTTGAACTTTTCCGCGCCCTTGCCCTTCGGCGTGTTCGGCGCAACGACATGACTGAATTTGATGACGATCGGAGCCTGCGCCATGCTGGCGGTGGGCGCGACGATGATGGCGGCCGCAGCGGCAGCGAGAAGCCAATTGCGCATGTTCGTTCCTCCCTATTTTTTCAACTAAAGTTTTGAAATCTCAAGCCAATGCCTGCGGCAAAATCGCATTTATTCTTATGCCCGGCAAGTCGCGCGATAGGCCTATTTGACGCAGCCGCCGTCAAGGCAAAACTTTATGCAGCACCGGGCTGACGGCTGAAAAAACGAGGTTTTCTTATGCAAAAAATGCCGCACCCAAAGGGCGCGGCATTGCGTTGCAACATAAAAGACCCGCGGTGGATTAGCCGACGTCGGTCGAGTGAATCCGGTTCTCGACACCCGGTACCCGGCTGCTTTTGCTGGTCAGCTTGTTGAGCGCGCCCAGATAGGCCTTCGCCGAAGCCACCAAGGTATCGGGGTCGGCGCCCTTAGCGGTATAGGCGCGGCCGCTCTCGGACAGCCGCACCGACACCTCGGCCTGCGCGTCAGTGCCCTCGGTGACGGCGTGCACCTGGTACAATTCGAGCTTGGCTTCATGCGGCACCAGAGCGCGGATCGCGTTGAAGATGGCATCGACCGGGCCGTTGCCAGTCGACTGCGTGGTGATGTGCTTGCCATCGATGTCGAGCGTCAAAGTCGCCGATTGCGGACCCATCGTGCCGGCTATCACCGTCAAGGAGATAATCTTGATGCGGTCATGCGCATGCGCGATTTCCTCATCGACCAGCGCCTCGATATCCTCGTCGTAGATCTGCTTCTTCTTGTCGGCCAGGGCCTTGAAGCGCACGAAGGCGTCTTCCAGCTGATTGGACTGCAACTGATAGCCGAGTTCCTCCAGCTTGTGCTCGAAGGCGTGGCGCCCCGAATGCTTGCCCATGACCAAAGAGGTCTGCTTCACGCCGACGGTTTCCGGCGTCATGATCTCGTAGGTCTGCGCATTCTTCAGCATGCCGTCCTGATGGATGCCGCTTTCGTGCGCGAAAGCGTTCCGCCCGACGATCGCCTTGTTGTACTGCACCGGGAACGACGTCACCGCCGACACCAGCTTGGACGCGCGCGTCAGCATCGCCGGCTTGATGCCGGTCCAGTACGGCATGACATCGTTGCGCACCTGCATCGCCATCACGACTTCTTCCAGCGCGGTGTTGCCGGCGCGCTCGCCGATGCCGTTGATGGTGCATTCGATCTGTCGCGCGCCGCCGGTGACGCCCGCCAGCGAATTGGCCACAGCCATGCCGAGATCGTCGTGGCAGTGCACCGAGAAAATCGCCTTGTCGGAATTCGGCACGCGCTCGCGCACCATCTTGAACAGCGCCATGTACTCTTCCGGTACGGTGTAGCCGACGGTGTCCGGAATGTTGATCGTGGTGGCGCCGGCCTTGATCGCGGCTTCGACGCAGCGGCAAAGAAAATCGTGCTCGGTGCGTGTGCCGTCCTCGGCCGACCACTCGACGTCGTCGGTATGGCTGCGCGCACGGGTGACCTGGCCGATCACCATTTCATAGACTTCGTGCGGCTCCTTCTGCAGCTTCCACTTCATATGTACCGGTGAGGTAGACAGGAACGTATGGATGCGGCGGCGCTTGGCCGGCTTGATCGCTTCGGCGCAGCGGTCGATATCTTTCGGCGAGGCGCGCGACAGGCCACAGATCACCGAATTCTTGGCCCGGCGGGCGATTTCGTTGACGGCGGCGAAATCGCCGTCCGAAGCGATCGGAAAGCCGGCCTCGATCACGTCCACGCCCATATCGTCGAGCAACTCGGCGACTTCGAGCTTTTCTTCATGGGTCATGGTGGCGCCGGGGCACTGCTCGCCGTCGCGCAAGGTCGTATCGAAAATGATGACGCGGTCCTTATCGGACTGGGTCTGGGTCGTCATGGGAATGATCCTTCTCGTCGAATGCGCCGCTGAGAGGGCGCCGTTTTAAGGGTGCTATCCGGTGCCGCCTGTCCCCCGAGTGCCCAGGCGCGTTGCGCCCAGCCGGCCCTCAGGGGCGGATAAGGAGAAGGAGCGTGCCCAGAATAAGGGTTGCCGCCGGTCCAGCCAATGCCATGGATCTGGCGGCTGCCGGTTCGATCGTGCAGATGGTCTGCAGCGTCGACATTGGCAAAAGCACCCTCGTTTCGACTGACAGGATGGCGGAGCAAGGTGAAGCCCGCGTTAATCCCAGCCGAAGCCACGCTTCTAGCGGAAATCGCCGGCCGAAATCAAGCCCGCGATAGGTCAGCAATGCTGCCCGGTTGGCCGTCGCTTCACCGCTCGGCTTTCAGCGCCTTCCTGGCTGCCTGCAAGTCCTTGAGTGCCAGGCCCTCGACCGTCGGATAGGCCAGATCGAGACCTTCCATCGCCTTCGCCATCGCGCCGGCGACCACCAGACGGGTGAACCACTTATTGTCCGCGGGCACGACGTACCACGGCGCCTCATCGCGGCTGGTCTCGCGGATCATTTCTTCGTAGGCCGCCATGTATTTCGGCCACAGCTTTCGCTCGGCCACATCTCCCATGGAAAATTTCCAGCGCTTGCCCGGCTGGTCAATGCGATCCAGGAAGCGCTTGCGCTGCTCGTCCAGCGACACATTGAGAAAGAACTTCAAAACCAATGTGCCGTTGCGCGCCAGATGCTGCTCGAAGGCGCGAATATCGTCAAAGCGATGCTGCCAAATCTTTTTGCCAGCAACCGCGTCCGGCAGCCGCTGACGCGCAAGGTACTCGCCATGCACGCGGACGGTCAGGACCTCCTCGTAATGCGAACGATTGAAGATGCCGATGCGGCCGCGCTCGGGCAGCGCTTTGCCGATCCGCCAGAGAAAATCGTGATCGAGATCCTCCTCGCTCGGCGCCTTGAACGAATGTACCTGAACACCCTGCGGATTGATGCCGCTCATGACGTGCTTGATGACGCTATCCTTGCCGGCGGCATCCATGGCCTGAAAGATCAGCAGCACCGACCATTTGTTATTGGCGTAAAGTTTTTCCTGCAATTCCGCCAGCCGTTCGACGCCTTCGCTGAGCATCGCCTTGGCATCTTCCTTCTCGATCGACAGTCCGCAGCATTCGGCCGGATCGTGATCGGCCAGACGAAATTTGTCCGGACGGTCGATGCGAAACTGTTTGGCTATTTTGGCTAGTTTCATATCTGGAATTCACGCCATTTGCGTCAAGAATGCAAGGCATACGGCAATGGACTAATGTGGAATATTCATCCAGAATATTCGGGCGGTCGCGTTTGTGGGGGCAATTCGATGCGCGGATCATTTTGGGTCGTAGCCGGCAGCCTTGCGGCGTTCAGTGCTTATGCACCCGCGGCCGGACAAACACTTCTTGAAAAATCCCGAAGCGATCAAATCGCAAGTGTGCCGAAAGACGATAGCGATATGGAATCTGCATTCCGCAAGGCGCGAGCGACGCTAAAGGAATTCTTAGCCCTTGTCGTTGCGCCACGTCCGTCGATCACCAACTACGCCGTAAAGATAGGAATCCCCGACCGCGAGAATGTTGAGTATTTCTGGATTAGTCGATTTGTCCAAATAGACGGCCTGTTGATCGGCAAGATCGACAATACACCCCGCAGTGTCAAAAACGTCCGCAAGGGTGAACGGATCAGCTTCAAGGAAAGCGACGTCGTCGATTGGCTGTATCGAGAGAACGGGAAAATGATAGGAAACTACACGGCTTGCGCCCTCATCAAAAAAGAGCCGAAGGAGCACGCTGAAGCATTCAAGAAGCAACACGGCCTGAATTGCGACCCGTGATTCTTCAGTCAAAAGGCAACTCGTTTAAGCCCCGAACCGGTGCGCCAGAAAGGTTTTGACGAAATTCCGCATCGCCGGATCGAAATCCGCGACCGAGCGCGCAATGTAGATACCTCTGAGCTCGGGCTGCGCCTGATGTTTGAGCGTTTCAAAGATGCGCGCACGCAAGGCCTCGGCCGGAAGCGGCGAACGCAAAATCCTGACGGCGGCGATAAGCTCGCTGTCAAAAACGACGTTCCAGCCCGGCTCGGCATCCAACAGGGTTGCATCGAGCCCGGTCTCTTCCTGCAATTCGCGCCGCACGCTGAATTCAAAATCGACCCGGGAATCGGCCGTTATGTCGCTCGGGTCCGGCGTGCCGCAGGGAAAGTAAATTTGGCCGGCATTGAACGTATGCCCGCCCATGACGCCCAGCAGAAAGGCGCCATCGGCCGACTGGACCGCGGCCGCGCCGAAACAGTCATGGATGCCGGCTTCCGGCCTGCCCCAGCGCTGCCAGGCAACGAACGAGGCATAGTCGGCTTTCAGAAACGCCCCCCGCATCACGCCGCCACTGACCGAATAGCGATGCAGCAGCAGCACCTGGCCGTTGAACAGCGCAGGTTTCGCCTGACGCATTTGTGCAAACAGCGCATCGATTTCGGTTCGTCGCTCGGTCGCGAATTCCCAGACCGTCGCATCGACATTGAATTCGAGGCGGTCGACATGCAGCACTGTGGACGCAGGCGTCGTGCTCATGCCTCGATCTCGCCTTCGGTGACGACGACGGCGTCGCCGCCGATCGACGCCGCCGCCAATAGGCCATTGGAAATCGTTAGCGACAGATTCATCAGGCTCGGCCGGCCCATTTCGTAACCCTGCTCGATCACCAGCCTGTGCTCGCCGTCAGAAAGTTCGCGATGCGCGGCGTACAGACCGGCGAAAGCCGCCACCGCGCTGCCGGTCGCCGGATCTTCCGCGATGCCATTGCCGGGCGCGAACATGCGGGCATGTAGGTGATGGTCCGGGTCGGCGGTTTGTGTGCACATGACATAGACCATGGCCGGACCACCAATACCGAAGACCTTCTCGAACGTCGCAGCGTCGGGCCTGGCCCGCTCCAGCGCCGCCAGCGAACGCACCGGCACAAACGTATAGGCAACACCGCCGGACCAGCGCGCCGGCGGATAGTCGCTGCCAATGTCGCCGTCGCTCAAGCCCAATGCGCCGGCCATCGCCGCCACGTCCGGCACCTGACCGACATCCTGCGGCAGACGCGGCAATCGGAATTCGGCCTGCCCGCTGTCGGCATCATGCGCCTGCGCGGTGCAGGAGACCGGGCCGATTTTCTCCTCCAATATAAAACTCTGCCGCCCGGCGCCACCCGCCAGCCGCGCTCTATTGGCGGGGTTTTCCGGCGGCAGCACGAACACCGTTTCCGGATGACTGAATTCGCGGGCAATAGTTTGCATCGCCGCGGTGTCGAGGCCCTGCGCGTCGAACACCAGCGCCAGCGGATTGCCGCCGAAGCGCGTGCGCGTGAACACATCAAGCGTCATGAATTTTCTGCGCATCTAGAGCACCTTTTCGGCGGCGGTCGGACCGCTCAATCGTTCCGCCTCGAACACCCGGGTCGGTTTGACGATCTCGTCCTGCGCCATGACCACCTGAATCTCGCTGCAACCGGCTTCGGCGGTCTTTGCCAGCACGCCGAAGATCGCCGACCCTGCACGCGCCAGCGCCTCGTCTATTTTTCCCTGCCGCAGATAATGCGCAAAGAACAAGGCGGCGATCGCGTCGCCGGCGCCGCTCGCCGCCACGTCGAGTTTCGGCGTGCGCAGACGGAACAGGCCGGTCTCATCCGACGCCAGCATGTCGAGATGCCCCTCCGGCGTCTCGGCGGTATGCAGCGACGTGACCAGCACGGCGCGCGGCCCCAGGTCGTGCACCGACTTGATGGCGTGGCGCGCCTCTTCCAGCGTCGCCGAGCCGCGTCCGGACAGAAAATCCAGCTCGAACTGGTTGGGCGTGACGATATCGGCCAAGGCCAGCGCCTTGTTCCTGATGAATTCCGGAATGCCCTCGCGCACGAACACGCCCTTGCCGACATCGCCGATGACCGGATCGCAACAATACCGCGCCGACGGATTGGCGCGCTTGACGCTCGCCACCGCGTCGAGGATCGCCGCGCCGATCTCGGCATCGCCCATATAGCCGGACAGCACACCGTCGCACTCGCCGAGCACGCCGCGCGCCTCGATGCCGGCGATAATGTCGCGGATCAGCGGCGCGCCGAACACCTGCCCCTTGAAATCGCCATAGCCGGTGTGATTGGAAAACTGCACGGTATGGATCGGCCATACCTCGACGCCCATGCGCTGCAGCGGGAACACCGCCGCCGAATTGCCGACATGGCCGTAAGCAACATGCGACTGGATGGAGATGAGGTTCATGGAATCGACACTAACAGACACGGCGGGGAAATGCCCCGCCGTGTGCCGTATTCAACCGTGAAACGCCCGACAGGCGTGTTTAGTTTATCTTCTTGGCCGCCTCGACATACTTGTTGGTGTAGGTCTTCGAAAGGTCGACATTGGCCTTGGCCACTTCCGGCGACGACTGGCTGAACACCGCCAGCACCGCGGCGGCGCCCTTCGGATCCATCAGGCCGGTTTCCGAATACATCGGCAGCGTGTTCTTGAGCGCGGCGATGTAGCCTGGCTTGTCCTTGCCGACGAGTTCCGGCGGCATCTTGTCGGCGATTTCTTCCGGCGTATGCGTGTGGATCCACTTCAGCGTATTGACGATGGCGTTGGTCATCGCCTGCACTTCCTTCTCGTGCGACTTGATCCAGTCCGCCTTGGTGTAGAGCGCGCCGCCGGGATACTCACCGCCGAACACGGCGAGCGTGTCCTTCTGCGAGCGCGTGTCGCTGAGAATCGAGATGTCCTTGTGCCGGCCTTGCAACACGGTGACCGCCGGATCGAGCATGATCGCGGCTTCGATCTCGCCCTGCTCCATCGAGGCAATCGCGGTGGCGCCGAGGCCGACGCCGATGACGCCGATCGAGTTCGGATCGACACCGTTCTTTTTCAGAATGTATTTGAGGAAGAAGTCGGTCGACGAGCCGGGCGCCGAGACGCCGACCTTCTTGCCGGCCAGATCCTTGATCGACTTGATGCTCGCGGTGTGTTTGGGCGACACGACCAGCGCGAAGCCCGGATAACGGTCATACACCACGAAGGATTGCAGTTCCTGGCCCTTGGCGGCGAGATTGACAGTGTGGTCGAAATAGCCGGAAACGACATCGGCCGAGCCGCCCATCACCGCTTGCAGCGATTGCGAGCCGCCCTTGAAGTCGACGACATCGACATTGACGCCGGCCTTCTCGTATTCGCCGAGCTGCTTGGCCAGCATGGTCGGCAGATAGCAGAGGCACGATGCGCCGCCGACGGCGAGCGTGATCTTGGACTGGGCGTGAGCGAAGCCTGACATCAGGCCGGTCGACAAAACCAGCGCGGCCAGCGCCGTTGCGACCTTGCGGAACTTTGTGTGCATGAATTCCTCCCTCTGTCGGCCTCTTGAGCAGGCCAATTCGGAGCGCAAGATAAGCCAGCCGGCGGGCCGTGCCTAGGCCAATCGGCGGCTATCGATTACGGCCGCGCCTCGCCCACCACCGGCCGCCACACCAGCAGCCGTTTCTCGACGATGGTGACGATGGTGTCGATGACGATGACGAAGGCGGCCAGGACGAACATGCCGGCGAACACGCCGGCGACATCGAACACGCCTTCCGCCTGTTGGATCAGGTAACCCAGCCCCGCCGCCGCGCCGAGATATTCGCCCACCACCGCGCCCACCACGGCAAAGCCCACCGAGGTGTGCAGCGACGAGAACATCCACGACAGCGCCGACGGCCAGTAGACGTGCCGCATCAGTTGCCGTTCGCTCATGCCGAGCATGCGCGCATTGGCGAGCACGGTCGGCGACACTTCCTTGACGCCCTGATAGACGTTGAAGAAGACGATGAAGAACACGAGCGTGACGCCGAGCGCCACTTTTGACCAGATGCCGAGGCCGAGCCACAAGGTGAAGATCGGCGCCAGCACGACACGCGGCAGCGCATTGGCCATCTTGACGTAAGGGTCGAACACCGCGGCGGTGCGCGGCTGGCGCGCGAACCAGAAGCCGACGAGAACGCCGCCGACCGAGCCGATGGCGAATGCGAGCATCGCCTCGATCAACGTGACGTAGAGATGCTTCCAGATCACGCCGGTCGCAAACCACACGTAAATCTGCTTGACCACCTCGACCGGATTGGAAAAGAAGAACGGCGGTAGCAGCATCCGGCCGAAAATCGGATAGGTCGTGAGAATATGCCAGATCGCCAGCGAGACGACGGCGACCATGATCTGCAAAAGGAGGAGCTTGATGCGAGTCATGACCAAGCTCCCCCTTCGCAGCGGTCCATTAGTTCACTTCGGCTTCTGGAACAGGCCGACGATCGTGCTCGTTGCCTTCACATGGCCATCGAGTTTCGGCAGCAGGTCAGCCTTGGTCAGGCCGGCCGGCAGTGCCTTGGGATCGAGGTCGGTCGCCAGCATGATGAACACATACTGGTGCGCCGTCGTATTCGGCGGCGTGCAGGGCCCTAGATAAACGTTCTGCTTTCCGGTGCCGACGCCACCGACAAACTTGTCGGACGCCTTGCTGGCCTCGCCTTCGGCAAAGCTCGTCACCGAGGCCGGGATGCCATAGGCGATCCAGTGACCGACACCCTGCCCCGCACGACCTTCCGGATCGACCATGATCATCGCGTAGCTGGTGGTGCCCGCTGGCGCATTGGTCCACGATAGCTGCGGCGATACGTTATCGCCGATGCAGTTCGGGTTCGCCGACAGGTTGCCCGCATGCTTCTTGTCCATGAGCGCGCCGCTCTTGAACGAGGTTGATGACAGGGCGAACGGGGATTGCTGAGCATGCGCGGTGCCCGAAATGAGCGTTGCACACGCAGCCGCGGCGAGCAGATAACGCAGTCCAATCATCGAATAATCCTCCCTTGCAGTTTTTTAAGGTTACGCAGCACAAACAACACTAACGGAATAATATTCCCCGGACTACGCCCTTTCCGCTTGCGCGTAGCCTTTGATGACTTCCGACTTGAGCATCTGCCAGATTTCACGATGCAGGTCGTGAAAGGCCGGGTCGAGCTTGATCTCGGCGATGTCGCGCGGCCGCGACAGTTTCACCCGCCAGTCGCCGATGATGCGCGCGGCCGGCCCCGCCGACATGATGACGACGCGGTCCGACAGTGCGATGGCTTCCTCGAGGTCGTGGGTGACAAACAACACTGCCTTGCGGTCGGCGCTCCATAGATCGAGCAGCAGGTTGCCCATGATCTGCCGCGTCTGTGCGTCGAGCGGGCCGAATGGCTCGTCCATCAGCAGGATTTTCGGATCGCGGATCAAGACCTGCGCGAGGCCGACACGCTTGCGCTGGCCGCCGGACAGCATGTGCGGGTAGCGGTCGCCGAACGAGCCGAGGCCGACGCGCGAAAGCCAATCGCCGGCGCGGGCGCGCGCTTCCGCTTGCGGCGTTCCGGCCGTCTCCAGGCCGATGGCGACATTCTCGAGCGCGGTCTTCCACGGAAACAGCGCATCGGCCTGAAACAGGTAGCCGGCCTGCCGATTGAGCGTGGCCAGCACGTTGCCGAAAATGTCGACATGGCCGGCGGCCGGCGCCAGCAGACCGGCGGCGATGTTGAGGAGCGTGGATTTGCCGCAGCCGGTCGGCCCGACGATGGAGACGAATTCGCCGTCGGCGACGGCGAGAGTGGCGCTCTGCACCGCACGATAGACCCCGCCGTCGGCCAGGCGGAAAGCAACGTCGACGCCATTGAGCGCAATGGCTGCATCACCTATGCGCGCCGGCGCGGTTATTGCCGCTGTCTCGGTCATCGGGCACCCTCCGCGCGGCAAACTAGCCGGTTACCAAAGCAATGCAAACCCGTGACGCGCCCAACATAAACGAAACGGCCGCCCAATATGGGCGGCCGCCAATTCAAACGAAAGAAGCGGGAGCCTAATTCTTGCTCTTGTCGACCATCGCGCGTTCCTTGATCCACGGCATCATCTCGCGCAGCTTGGCGCCAACCTGTTCGATCGAGTGCTCGGCCAATTTGGCGCGGGTCGCCTTGAACGAGGTCTGGTTGACCTTGTTCTCCAGCATCCAGTCACGGGTGAAGCGGCCGGACTGAATGTCGGTCAGCACGCGCTTCATCTCGGCCTTGGTCTCGGCGGTGACGATGCGCGGGCCGGTGACGTATTCGCCGTATTCCGCGGTGTTCGAGATCGAGTAGTTCATGTTGGCGATGCCGCCTTCATAGATCAGGTCGACGATCAGCTTCACTTCGTGCAGGCATTCGAAATAGGCCATCTCGGGCGCGTAGCCGGCTTCGCACAAGGTCTCGTAGCCGGCCTTGATGAGTTCGACGAGGCCGCCGCAGAGCACGGCCTGTTCGCCGAACAGATCGGTCTCGCACTCTTCCTTGAAGGTCGTCTCGATGATGCCGGCGCGGCCGCCGCCAATGGCGGAGGCGTAGGACAGGCCAAGGTCGTGCGCATTGCCCGAGGCGTCCTTGTGGATCGCGATCAGGCAGGGCACGCCGGCGCCGCGTGCGTATTCCGAACGCACGGTGTGGCCGGGACCTTTCGGCGCGATCATCAGCACATCGAGATCGGGACGCGGATCGATCAGGTTGAAATGTACGTTGAGGCCATGCGCGAACAAGAGCGCCGCGCCCTGCTTCATGTTGCCTTGCAGGCTCTCGCGATAGATGTCGCCCTGCAATTCGTCCGGAGTCAGCATCATCATGACGTCGGCCCATTTGGCGGCTTCCGCCACTTCCATGGTCTTGAAGCCGGAGCCTTCGGCCTTCTTGATGCCCTGCGAACCCTTGCGCAGCGCAATGACGACATCCTTGACGCCGCTGTCGCGCATATTGAGCGCATGGGCATGGCCCTGGCTGCCATAGCCAATGACGGCGACCTTCTTGCCCTTGATCAGGTTGAGGTCGGCGTCGCGATCGTAATAAACGCGCATGTTAGGGTCCTTGAACTTAAGCGCCCGGCACCGGGCCGCTTGCACAATGTTGATGATCCGGCCCCCCGGGCCGCAGCCGGGATGCTTCTAAGGCGATTGGGCTTGCGGGACAAGCCCGGCCGCGGCCTTAAGCGAGCCGAAACCGGGCCGTCAGGATCGCCTCGAAAAGGCTAGGCGGTACGCGGGAAAAGCCGCCAATCGGTCGGTTTGACCGCGACACGGCCATTCCGCGACACGTCGGAATCGGCCGGGACGTCGATTTCGCAGCGGTGGCGGGCAAGCCCCACCTCCAGCTCGAGCCGCCGGATATCGCCATGGCGGCGCGATCCGGTGACGGTGCCGACGATGCTGCCGCTCTCCTGCCCGGCGAGCCGGACATGATTGGGCCGAAAGAACAGCGTTGCCGGCCCATCGGCGTGGCCCTTGGCGTCGATCGACAAAATCCGGTCGTCGAGCGCGATACTGCCTTTGTCGACGATCACCGGCAGCGCGCTTGAATCGCCGATGAAGTCAAACACGAAGGGCGTCGCCGGATTATCGTAGATGTCATCGGCTGAGCCGACCTGCTCGATGCGGCCCTGGCTCATCACCACGACGCGGTCGGCAAGCTCAAGTGCTTCTTCCTGGTCGTGCGTGACGAACACCGTGGTATGGCCGGTGCGGTCGTGAATTTCGCGCAGCCAGCGGCGCAGCTCCTTGCGCACCTTGGCGTCGAGCGCGCCGAACGGCTCGTCGAGCAGCAATACGCCCGGCTCGATCGCCAGCGCGCGGGCAAAGGCAACCCGCTGGCGCTGACCGCCCGAGAGCTGGCCGGGAAACCGCTTCTCAAGGCCATTGAGCTGGACAAGGTCGAGCAGCGTCATCACCCGCTGGCGCATAGACGCTTCGCTCGGTCGCGTCGCACGCGGGCGCACGCGCAGGCCAAAGGCGATGTTCTCGAACACCGACATATGTTTGAACAGCGCATAGTTCTGGAAAACGAAGCCGACATTGCGCTCCTGCACAGACTTTGACGACGCGTCCTCGGCGCCGAACAGCACGCGGCCGGAATTGGGAAAATCCAGCCCGGCGATCAGGCGCAGCAAGGTTGTCTTGCCGGAGCCCGACGGTCCGACCAAAGCGATCAGCTCGCCGCTGGCAATCTCAAGCGAGACGCCGTGCAACGCCGGCGTCGCCCCGAACGCCTTCGCCAAATTCTCGACCGTCACATTCATGGTTTTGACACGCAGTCTTTCATCGACGAACGGGGCCACGAGCGAAAGGTTCGCCTCGATATAATCGGTGTCCCTGCGGAATTGCGCAAGCGCGGTCA
>CAITJJ010000361.1 GCA_903892675.1 uncultured Hyphomicrobiales bacterium
GAATATTCCGCCAATCTCGAAGATGCCCTTGACGTTGCCGCTTTGGTCGCCGACCTGCATCAGGCGGCGGTTGACTCGCAGGTGGCGGAACTTGTCGGCATCCGCAGCCGCGCGGCGCGCCGCGAGCATTTCCGCGTCGCCGACGGCAACCCGGCCAACGGCTTTGTGCATATCACCGCGCGGCTGCGGCGCGGCCGCCCCGAAGCGGCGCGCAAGGCGCTCGGCGCGGCGCTGCTCGCCGCCGCCGACAAGCGGCTGGAACATGTGTATTCCAAGCATCCGATCGGCCTCACCGTTGAGGTGCATGAAATAGATCCGGACATGACATTCCGCCGCAACACATTGCGCGAACGCGCCGGCATGCCGCCGGTCGGCGCGGCGTGATCGCATCATAGTATCGCATCCAACCGCGCCGCTTCGCGGCGCACCTGATTGTCACCGCTTCAGTATCGTCAATCCTCCAGGATCCTCATGAAATCCATCTTTATCGATTGCAACGATCAACTCGATCAGGTCTGGGCCCGGGTCATCCGGCCGGACGATCCGAAGATCGACGTCAACACCGCGTCGTTCAAGCGCGAGGAATTGCCGCTGGTGCTGGCCGGCTACGAGATCGCGCTTGACGATCATTCCTACATGCCGACCGAACTGGTCGAGCGCTGCAAATCGCTCAAGCACATCGTGTTCCTCGGCACGGGTGCGGCGAGCTACATGAACATTGACGAACTGAAAGCACGCGGCATCGCCGTTCACACCATCAAGGGTTACGGCGACATTGCGGTCGCCGAACACACGATGGCGCTGATGCTGGCCGCCGGCCGCGGCGTCGCGCGCATGGATCGCGAAGTGCGCTCCGGCGTGTGGTCGCCGGCCGAAGGTTTCCAGTTTTACGGCAAGACGCTTGGCTTGATCGGCCTTGGCGGCATCGGCGGCGAAGTCGCGCGCATGGTGCAGGGCTTCGGCATGAAGGTGATCGCCTATAACCGAACGCCGCGCACCGATGCGCCGGTGTCTTTGGTCGATCTCGACACGCTGCTGACGCAATCCGACGTGGTGTCGTTGCATCTGACGCTTGGCGACGAGACGCGCGGCTTCTTGTCGCCCGAGCGCATTGCGCGCATGAAATCCGGCGTCATCCTGGTCAATACCGCGCGCGGCGCGCTGGTCGACGAAGCCGCTTTGCTCGCCGCGCTCAAGAGCGGCCATATCCGCCACGCCGGCCTTGACGTTTTTCACGCCGAGCCGTTGAAAGCCGACAACGCGCTGGCGCAGTTGCCGAACGTCACGCTGACCTCGCATGCCGCGTTCCGAACGCAGGAGGCGTCCGAGACCTTGCTGCGGCGGGCGATCGATATCGTGAAGACGATCGTCGGCTAGTAGTACCCCGGCGTCGAGCCGCCATCGACGCCGATGGCGGCGCCCTGAATGTGCCGCGCCTTTGCGCTGGCGAGGAACAGCGCCAGTTCAGCGACATCCTCGGGCTGGGCGATACGGCGAATGCCGCTCTTGCTCAGCGCCTCGGCGCGCACCTGCTCGACCGTCTTGTCCTGCGCCTTGGCATATTGCGCAAACAACATTTCAACCCGCTCGGTCTGCGTCGAACCGGGGTGGATGACATTGATGTTGATGTCATCCCTGTTGCCCACCGCCGCGAGACCCTTGGAAAAATTGGCGAAGGCGGCATTGACCGCACCGCCGACCAGAAATTCCGGGCCCGGCGTCCGCGCCGCTCCACCGATGATGTTGACGATGCTGCCATGCGCGTCCTTCAACAGCGGCCAGAACAACCGCGTCAACCGCACCCCGCCGAAGAATTTCAGGGCGAAGCCATCGGTCCAGTCGGCATCCGGCTGATCGGAAAATTTGCCGCCTTTGGTGGCGCCGGCATTGTTCACCAGCACATCGCAGCGGCTGAAGCGGGCTTTCACCTGATCGAAAACCTGCTGGCAGCCGTCGAGCGTGCGCAGATCGCCGGCGATGGTCATCGGCGCGAGGCCGCCCGAGGCAGCAATGGTTTTGGCGGCCTCTGCAAGGTTGGCGGGGCTGGCCGCCGCCAGCACGGTCTGCGCGCCCTCGCGCGCGAACGTGGCGGCGATTGCCCGGCCAATGCCGCGGCTGCCGCCGGTGACGACCACGACTTTACCGTCGAATTCCTTCGCCATTCGCCCTCTCCCCGTGTTGTGCGCGCTTTATACGCGGCTGCCCGCGCGCCTGCCACACATTGACCTGCCTGCATTCCCGGTCACAATAAGAAAAAGCGAACTCGGGATATTGGGGGAAACGTGAAGCCGGCGCCATTCGCATATAAAAAGGCGCGCTCGCTCGATGAGGCGATAGCGCTGTTGGGCGAGAACCCCGACGCCCGTCTGCTCGCCGGTGGGCAGAGCCTGGTCGCGACGCTTAACATGCGGCTGTCGGCGCCCGGCCTGCTGATCGCTATCAACGGCATTGGCGGGCTCGACGGCATCGCACACAAAGGTGGCGCGGTGGAAATTGGCGCGCTGACGCGCCATTGCGCCGCCGAACGCTCCGATGCAGTCGGCAAACATGCGCCCCTGATCGCGCGCGCCATGCCGTTTATCGGTCACCCCGCCATTCGCAACCGCGGCACTTTGGGCGGTTCGATCGCCTTTGCCGATCCGGCGGCGGAATTGCCAGCCTGCCTGCTGGCGCTCGATGGCGAGATCGATGCGCAGGGCCCCAAGGGCAAGCGCACCATCAAGGCCGGCGACTATTTCAAGGGCCTGTATGAAACCGCGCTCGGTCCGCAGGAAATATTGACCGCCATTCGGCTGCCGGCGGCCAACGCCGGCAGCCGTGTCGGCTTTGCCGAACTGGCGCGGCGGCACGGCGACTACGCGATTGTCGGGCTCGCCGCCAGCGCGCGTGCCGATGGCAAAGGACTGAAAGACGTACGGCTGGCCTATTTCGGCGTCGGCAACACGCCGCTGCGCGCCGAGAAGTCCGAAGCCGCATTGGCGCGCGGCGATGTCGATGGCGCGGTCGCCGCGCTCGACCTCGATCCGCATGACGACATTCAGGCGACGGGCGCGGTCAAGAAGCATCTCGCCGGCGTGCTGCTGCGGCGCGTCGCCGCGCAACTGATGGAACAGCGGCCATGAGCATGGATATCGACATCACCCTCACGGTCAACGGCGAGCGCGTCGCCGAGCGCGTCGAGGCGCGCAAGTCGCTGGTCGATTTCGTGCGAGACGATCTCGGCCTCACCGGCAGCCATGTCGGCTGCGAACATGGCGTCTGCGGCGCCTGCACCATGCGCGTCGATGGCGTCATCGTGCGCGGCTGCCTGATGCTGGCGGCGCAGTGCGACGGCTCACACGTCGAGACCATTGAAGGCCTCTCCGACTCTGGCGAGGTTGCCGATCTGCAGGCGGCGTTCGAGCAGCGCAACGCCCTGCAATGCGGCTATTGCACGCCCGGCATGCTGACGGCGGCGCAGGAACTGCTCGACCAGGCGAAGGCCAAACAAAGCGTGCCGAGCCGCGACGAAATCCGCGAACATATTTCCGGCAATTACTGCCGCTGCACCGGCTATCACGCCATCGTCGACGCGGTAGAATCGGTGGCGAAAGCAAGAGCGGGAGTTAAATCATGAAGATCACCGCCGACTCACCGCCCGTCCTCTCCGTGCTCGACCGGCCGAACTCCTATATTGGCCGCGCCGTGCCGCGGCCGAACCTGCAGCGTCTGACGCAAGGCCGAGGCCAGTACATCAGCGACGTGACGCTGCCGCGCATGGCGCATGTCGCCTATTTGCGTTCGCCGCATGCCCATGCACGCATCGTTTCGATTTCAGCGGAAGCCGCGAAAAAAGCGCTTGGCGTCGTCGCCGTGGTTACCGGCGCGGAACTCGCCAAGGTGATGACGCCCTGGGTCGGCGTGCTGACCCATCTCAAGGGCATCAAGTCGGCACCGCAGTCGCCGATCGCGGTGGAGCGCGCCTGCTGGCAGGGCGAAGCGGTCTGCGCCGTGGTCGCCCGCACGCGCGCGCAGGCCGAGGACGCCTGTGAGCTGATCGACATTGCTTACGAAGAATTGCCGGCGGTCACCAACCCGGAAACCGCGCTCGACGCGAGTACGCCAGTGATTCACGCCAGCCTCGGCGACAATCTGTGCTTCGAGCGCAAGCTCGATGTCGGCGAGGTCGACAAGGCTTTCGCCGGTTCGCACGCCGTGGTGGAAGCGACTTTCGTCACCGGCCGCCATACCGGCGTCTGCACCGAGCCGCGCGCCGTCGTCGCCGACTGGAACGAAGGCGAGCAGCGCATGACGGTCTATCATGCGACGCAGGCGCCGCACATGATGCAGAACCTGTTCGCCAAGCATCTCGATTTGTCCGAGTCGCAAGTGCGGGTACTGACCAAGGATGTCGGCGGTTCGTTCGGCATCAAGGTGCACACCTATGCCGATGAAATGGCGACGGTGGCTTTGTCAAAGCTGCTCAAGCGGCCGGTGAAGTTCGTCGCCGACCGCATCGAGAGTTTCGTCACCGACATTCACGCCCGCGACCACCGCATCAAGGGCAAGATCGGCGTCACCAAGGACGGCGTCATCACCGCTTTCGAAATTGACGACTTGACCGGCATCGGCCCCTACTCGGTCTACCCGCGCACCTCCGGCATCGAGGCCAACCAGGTCGTCAACCTCACCGGTGGCCCGTACAACTGCCCGAACTACAGGGCGCAGGCGCGCGTCGTGTTCCAGAATAAAAATGTGATGTGCCAGTACCGCGCCGTCGGTCATCCCATCGCCGTCGCGGTCACCGAGGGACTGGTCGAGCTCGCCGCTGCGAAAATCGGCATGGACCCGCTGGAAATCCGCCGCCGAAATCTGTTTCCCGATGACGGCTATCCGGCGCAGACCGCCTCCGGTCTCAAGCTCGAGCAACTCTCGCATCACGAGGCGCTCGCCCATCTCGATACGATGATCAACTATGCGGCCTTGCGCGCCGAACAGGCCGCGCTGCGCAAGAAGGGCATCTATCGCGGCATCGGCTTCGCCAGCTTCATCGAAGTGACCAACCCCTCGGCGGCGTTCTACGGCGTCGGCGGCGCCAAGATCACGTCGCAGGATGGCGCGACGGTGAAGCTCGACGCGCAAGGCGCGATCACCATTCATTCCGGCGTCACTGAGCAGGGCCAGGGCGCCGAAGCCGTGCTGGCGCAATGCGTCGCTTCATCGTTCGGCGTGTCGATGGAGCGCGTGCGCGTCGTCACCGGCGACACCGACAACACGCCTTACGGCGGCGGCACCTGGGCCTCCCGCGCCGCCGGCATTGGCGGCGAAGCGGCCTGGCAGGCCGGCAAGGCCTTGCGCGGCAATGTGCTCGCGGTGGCGGGCGCCATGTTGCAGGCCAAGCCCGAAGACCTCGACATCCGCAACGGCATCGTTGTCGACAAGATCACCGGCGCGGAACGTCTCGGCCTGGACGAGCTCGCCCGCGTCGCCTATTTCCGGCCCGACACCTTGCCGCCCGGCTTCCAGGCCGAACTGATGGTGACGCGCCATTACGTGCCGCGCGCCTGGCCATTCGCCTTCACCAACGGCATTCAGGCGAGCTATCTCGAAGTCGATACCGACACCGGCTTCGTCAAATTGCTGCGCCACTGGTGCGTCGAGGATTGCGGCACCATCATCAATCCGCAACTGGTCAACGAACAAATTCGCGGCGGCGTGGTGCAGGGCATCGGCGCGGCATTGTTCGAGCAATGCCTCTATGACGAGCGCGGGCAGATGCTCAACGGCAACATGGCCGATTATCTGGTGCCGATGGCGGTGGAGATGCCGGACATCGACTGCGGCCACGTCGTCTCGCCAACCGCCGACTCGGAACTCGGCGCCAAAGGCGCAGGCGAAGCCGGCACCGCCGGCGCGCCGGCCTGCATCATGAACGCGATCAACGACGCGCTGCGCCCGCTGGGGGCGCAGCCCTTGACCGATATGCCGTTCACGCCGGGAAAAATCCTGCAGGCGCTCGGCAAGGTTTGATCAGAACTTGATTAGATCGCTGCGGGTCAATATCGACCTGGCCGAGACCTGCGGCGCGGCGGTGAACGTGAACACCGTGCTGAATTCCGAATAGGGATCGCGCGCCGACATTCCGTCGACCGGGATAATGGCCGACATCCCCCGGAACACCGCGCCGGAGGCCGTGAACAACACGGCGCCATTGGCCGCCGTGCCGACGGCGATCACGGTGGTGATGCCCTTGTCCTTGAGGATCTTTTCCAGATCTGTACGCACGAATTTATCCGGACCCGACAGGACGCTCGGCTCATCGGCCAAAGGCGCGACGTCCTTGAGCACATCCGCCGCGGTGGTGTTGGCGATAAGGGTGTAAACCACCGGCATCTTGGCGGCGCGCGCGCGTTCGAGCAAAGTCTTCATCGCCGGCAAGGTTGCAAGACAACGCTCGTTCTTGCCGCAGTTGGCAGGCATGAAGTCCAGCATCAGCAGCGCCGTGGTCTTCGGATCGACCGTAACCGGTTTGAGTTCGGGCGCCGCCGGCGCCTTCATGCTGGCCCACTCGTCGACGATATTGCCTGCCTGCGCCGGCAGCGCGGTGAAAGCAACGAACGCGAAAGCCAATGCTGCGGCTGAATTGCGTATCATGAAAACCCTCCCAATGACCTTTGATCTTTGACGACCCGGCTTTATTCGTCATGATGCGCAAAGCGACGCGGCCCTGTCAAAGGCTCGCACCCCGCTTGATGTAACACCGGCAACCGGCGCATTATTGCGTCGAACGGGCGGGAGCGTTGAAAGCGTCCGGCACGCGAAGAAACGGTAAAAGGGATACGCGCACCATGAACATCAAGGTCGGCAGGGAAGCCGTCGCCGAAGCCTCCAAGAAGCTGTCGAACTGGGGCCGCTGGGGCAAGGAAGACCATATCGGCACGCTCAATC
>CAITJJ010000362.1 GCA_903892675.1 uncultured Hyphomicrobiales bacterium
CCCTGCACTGTCGGAGTGCCGCGCGACTGTACGGTCCCGGTAGCGGTGGATACGCGTCTTAGGGGAAGAAGACGCCTGAAAGGTCAGTCCACCGGGGGCGGAACGGAGCAAACCTATAAACATCGCGCGCGGAACGCCGGGAGAATGGCGGACTTGCGTTACCAACTGCTTCGACAAGCCTCGATGTCGCGAGGCGTCGAGGCGCGTGGGTCCTCCGGGACCCTGGCGTTCCGCGCGCCCTCTCTTTTGCGAGGCGCGCAAGATCAGACGACGGCCTGCCCGGGGCCGCTCAAGAATACGGGCGATGACGCATGTCTGCTTTCTTCACCCTCCAAGGGACGGTAAGAAGACCGCCATGACAGCACCACCCTTGTCATCCGCTCTCAGGCCTGAACAAACTCCGGCCAAACGGGAGGATCGACAGTGACCGAGATCAAAATTATGTCCGCCGGCGCCGTGAAGGTAATGGTGGTGGCGCTCGGCGCCGACTTCGAACGCGACAGCGGCATCAAACTCGATCTGAATTTCGGCACTGCCGGCGCGCAAGCCGACAAGATCAAGGCCGGCGAGGCGACGGACCTCGTGATGGTCTCGCAATCCGGGATTTACACGCTCGACCAGCTCAATCTGCTCAAACCTGGCAGCATCGTCGATCTCGCTTCGACCGTCACCGGCGTGATCGTCCGCGACGGCGCGCCGAAACCCGATATTTCGACGCCGCAAGCTTTCGTCAAATCGATGATGGCCGCGCCCTCCGTCGCCTGGACCGATCCGAAGGCCGGCGGCTCCGGCGGCATCATGTTCGCAGCCATGCTTGAAAAGCTCGGCATTGCCGATGCGATCAACAAAAAGGCCGTTTTGTGCAAGGGCGGTTATGACGTCGCCGCCGCAGTCGCCGAGGGCCGCGCCGCCTTCGCCACCACGCTGATCAGCGAGGCTTTGCCGGTCAAAGGCGTCACCATCGTCGGCCCGCTGCCCGGCGAGTTGAACTTCAAGAACATGTATTCCGCCGCCATCCACGCCGGCAGCACGAAAACGCAAGCAGCGCAGGCCTTTCTCGACTACCTCACGGCCAAGGCCACCCGCGCGCGCTGGATCGACGCGGGCATGGAGCCGGCTTTCTAGGCCAGGAGCAAGGCGGCACCTTGCGGCCCATACCTTGCGGCCAATGGCCGGCGTCCTTAAGTTTCGGCGACGGGAGCCAAAGACGTCCATGAGCCAGGTGCCGGACCAACTGAAATTCGCCGTCCTCGACGAAGAAGACCTCGAGGTGGTCTCGACCCACCTGCAGGACGCCGTGGTAAAGGTCGCCGACGTGCTGTGGCGGGCGGGCGAAAACCGCGTGGTGGTGGCGCTCAATCGCTTCGATTGGGAGAGTGCTCAAGCCAAACGGCCGGAATATCGCCGCCGCCGCTCGGCCTTGCGCTTCGAGCGGGTCATGTCCTTCAAATGCCGCGGCCTCGACCCGGCCGGCAAGGACGCCGTCCTCAACCTGCTGGCGGTCGAATTCGAGGAAACCGACGCGCCGTCCGGGGTCCTCTCGCTGATCTTTTCCGGCGGCGGGGTGATGCGCCTTGAGGTCGAATGCCTGGAGGCCGAGCTGGTCGATCTCGGGCCGGTCTGGAGCGCCGCCAAATGCCCGGTGCATGCCGGCGCCGACAAGGTTTAGCCCGCACGGTTGACGTTCCCGTCCCTGCGCGCCATTGACCTGATATGCCCATTCGCCTCGACAGCCAGGACCCCAATTTTGAGCGCCGCTTCCGCGCCTTCCTCACCGTCAAGCGCGAGGCCGCGCCGGACGTCGAGGCCGCCGTGCGCGCCATCATCGCCGACGTGCAGGCGCGCGGCGACAAGGCTTTGTTCGACCTGACGCTTAAATTCGACCGGCTCGATCTGGCCAAAGCGGGCCTGCGCGTCAGCGCCGCCGAGATCGACGCCGCGGCGGCGGCCTGCGATCCGCTTGCTTTGGCCGCGCTCAAGGTCGCGCGTGACCGCATCGAGGCCTATCACCGCCGGCAAAAGCCGAAGGACGATCGCTTCACCGACGAACTCGGCGTTGAACTCGGCACCCGCTGGACCGCGATTGAAGCCGTCGGCCTGTACGTGCCGGGTGGCACCGCCGCCTATCCATCCTCCGTCCTGATGAACGCCGTACCGGCTAAAGTCGCCGGCTGCGAACGGCTGGTCATGGTGGTGCCGTCGCCGGACGGCAGGCTTGCGCCGCTTGTGCTGGCGGCCGCGAAACTGGCCGGCGTCGACGAGGTCTATCGTATCGGCGGCGCGCAGGCGGTGGCGGCGCTCGCCTACGGCACCGAGACGATTGCGCCGGTGTCGAAGATCGTCGGTCCCGGCAATGCCTATGTCGCCGCCGCCAAGCGCCTGGTGTTCGGCACCGTCGGCATCGACATGATCGCCGGTCCGTCCGAAGTCCTTATCCTCGCCGACAAGACCGGCAACGCCAACTGGATCGCTGCCGATCTGATGGCGCAGGCCGAGCATGACGCCAGCGCGCAGTCGATCCTGATCACCGACGATCCGGGTCTCGCCGTTGAGGTCGAGGCCGCCGTGACCTCGCAACTGATGACCTTGCCGCGCGCCAGCACCGCCAGCGCGTCATGGCGCGACTTCGGCGCCATCATCACCGTCGCCAAACTCGACGACGCCATTGCGCTGGTTGATCGTCTCGCGCCCGAGCATCTGGAAATCGCCGCCGCCGACGCCGACAGATTTGTCGACCGCATCCGCAATGCCGGCGCCATCTTCATCGGCGCGCATACGCCGGAAGCCATCGGCGATTATGTCGCCGGCTCCAATCACGTCCTGCCGACGGCGCGCTCGGCGCGATTCTCGTCCGGCCTCGGCGTCTTGGACTTCATGAAGCGCACGTCTTTGCTCAAATGCGGACCGGAGCAGTTGCGCGCGCTGGGGCCGTCGGCGATCGCGCTCGGCAAGGCCGAGGGGCTCGACGCGCATGCGCGTTCGGTGGCGATCCGCCTCAATCTGCCGGCTCCCTGATGACCACGACCAAACCAACGCCCGCGGCGATGAAGCAGCGTCTGGTTTCGGTGACGCTCGACGAGGCCTCGATCGGCCGCTCCAACCCGGACGTCGAACACGAGCGCACCATCGCCATTTACGATCTGCTCGAACAGAATCATTTCGCGCCGGTCGGTCATGCCGGCGGGCCCTATGCGCTGCATCTGTCGATCAATGACAACCGGCTGGTGTTCGACATCCGGCTGGAAGACGGCACGCCGGTGGTGGCGCATCTGTTCTCGCTGTCGCCGTTGCGCCGCATCGTCAAGGATTACTACATGATCTGCGACAGCTACTATCAGGCGATCCGCACGGCGACGCCGGACAAGATCGAAGCCATCGACATGGGCCGCCGCGGCATTCACAACGACGGCTCGAATATTCTGATGGAGCGGCTCAAGGACAAGGTCGTTGTCGATCACGACACCGCGCGCCGGCTGTTCACTTTGATCTGCGTCTTGCATTGGAAGGGCTAGCTGTATGGCAAGGCAGCAGCTCCAATCTCCGTTCGTTCCCGCGAAAGCGGGAATCCAGTTCTTTGGCGGCACGGTGCTTGGCAAAGTCTGGGTCCCCGCTTTCGCGGGGACGAACGGGTGATGAGAGGCTAGCCCCTCAATGTCTCCATCCGACCGCCCGTTAAAGCCCCAGGCGGTTCTGTTCGCCTGCGGCATGAACGCGGTGCGCTCGCCAATGGCGGCCGGCCTGTTCGGGCAACTCTTCGGCAAATCCATCTATGTGAAATCGGCCGGCGCGCAGAAGGGCGAACTCGATCCCTTCGCCGTGGCGGTGATGGACGAACTCGGCATCGATATTTCGCGCCACAGACCGATCGACTTCGAGGAACTGGAAGATCTCGAAGGGCTCAATTTCGATCTGATCGTCACTTTGTCGCCGCCAGCGCATCACAAGGCGCTGGACCTCACCCGCACCGCCGCCATGCAGGTCGAATACTGGCCGACCGTCGACCCGACCGGCATCGAAGGCTCGCGCGAGCAGAAGCTGGAGGCCTATCGTGAGGTTCGCGACGCGCTGATGGCGCATATCCGGCAGCGGTTTGGCCGGGCCGGCGGGGGGAATGAGTGAGGTTTGCGATTCACCCCCCGTTCCGCTAGTTTCCGCGGCCAATCGTATTGTTTTTCCAACATTAAACGCGGCGCCCCCATCCAATGATCGGCCGTCCCAAATTCGTCCTCGCATCCGGTTCGCCGCGGCGTCTCGCCCTGGTCAATCAGGCCGGCATCGAGCCCGACGCGCTCAAGCCCTCGGATGTCGACGAGACGCCGAAACGCGGCGAAATCCCGCGCGCCTATGCCAACCGGCTGGCCCGGTCCAAGGCCGAGGTGGCGCTCGACAATGTCCGGCTCGACGACGAATTGCGCGGTTCGTACATCCTCGCCGCCGACACGGTGGTTGCGGTCGGCCGCCGCATTCTGCCCAAGGCCGAACTGCTCGACGAAGCGCAGCAATGTTTGCGGCTGTTGTCCGGCCGCAATCATCGCGTCTACACCTCGATCTGCCTGGTGACGCCGAAGGAATCGTTTCGCCAGCGCCTGGTCGAAACCCGCGTGCGCTTCAAGCGGCTCTCGGCCGACGATATCGAATCCTATCTCGCCTCCGGCGAATGGCGCGGCAAGGCCGGCGGCTACGCCGCGCAGGGCATCGCCGGCACCTTCATCGTCAAGCTCGTCGGCTCCTACACCAATGTCGTCGGTCTGCCTTTGTACGAAACCATGGCGTTGCTCGGCGGCGAGGGCTATCCGATCCGCTTCGGCTGGCTCAATGCGGTGTAATGCTACTTAAGGAGCGCGGATGAATACCGCTCTCTGGCTCCTTCGCTCCGGTCTTTCTCATCCGGCAATGCCCGCCGTCGCGTCCGGACCGCGCGTGGTGATGACTTACGGCGAACTTGCCGATCGCGCCGCGCGCATCGCAGGTAGCTTGCGCGACAAATTCAAACTTCAGCCCGGCGACCGCGTCGCCATCGCCGCGAAAAATTCACCGGATTATCTGGCGCTGCTCTATGGCATTTGGCACGCAGGCTGTGCGGCCGTTCCGGCCAATGCCAAGCTGCATGGCGCCGAACTCGGTTACATTCTTGAGCATTCCGGCGCGCGCGTCTGCTTTGCCTCGCCCGGCATTGACGCCGAGATCGCGCCGCACGCGCCGAAGTCGCTGGAACGCATGGTCGCGATCGGTAGCGCCGAATACGAATCGCTGTTCACCGAAGACCCAATTGATATTGTGCCGCGCGGTGGCGACGATCTCGCCTGGCTGTTCTACACCTCGGGCACCACCGGCAAGCCGAAAGGCGCGATGCTGACGCATCGTAACATTGCTATTGCCAGCGCCGCCTATGGATCGGAAGTCGATCCGGTTGCGCCCGGCGACGCCATTTTGCACGCCGCGCCGATGAGCCACGGCTCCGGACTTTACATCATGCAGCACATTGCCCGCCTCGGCGTGCAGGTGATTCCTGAAAGCGGCGGCTTCGAATCCGACGAAGTGTTCGCGCTGATCGATCGTTGGCCGCGCCTGTCGATGTTTGCAGCGCCCACCATGATCAAGCGCCTCGTCGAAGCGCCGGGCGATTGTAATACCGGCAATATCCGGACGATGATCTGGGGCGGCGCGCCGATGTATGTCGAGGACGCCTTGCGCGCGCTCGATCGCTTCGGCCCCCGGCTGGCGCAGATCTACGGCCAGGGCGAATCGCCGATGACCATCACGACCTTGTCGAAGCAGGACATCGCGGATCGCAATCATCCGCGCTGGCGCGAACGGCTCGCCTCCTGCGGCAAACCCTATTCATGCGTCGAGGTCGTTGTCGCGGATGGCGACGACACACCGGTCGCGCCCGGCGAGACCGGCGAAATTCTCGTGCGCGGCGACGTCGTCATGGCCGGTTATTGGCGGAACGAGGAGGCGAGCAAAGCCTCGCTGCGCGGCGGCTTTCTGCACACCGGCGATGTTGGCGCATACGACGCCGAAGGCTATCTGACGCTGAAAGACCGCTCCAAGGACCTGATCATCTCCGGCGGCTCGAACATCTATCCGCGCGAAGTGGAAGAGGTGCTGCTCACGCACAAATCGGTGCGCGAGGTCTCTGTGATCGGCAGGCCCGACGCCGACTGGGGCGAGGCCGTGGTCGCCTATGTCGTCGGCGACGTTGCGTCCGCGGAACTGGACGCGCTTTGCCTGTCGCATATTGCGCGGTTCAAACGGCCGAAGGATTATGTCTTCGTCGACGCGCTGCCGAAAAACAATTACGGCAAGATTCTCAAGACCGACCTGCGCGCTCTCGATGCCGAACGGATAAAGGACGCGGCACGGACGAAGCAGCAATAGGCCGCCATAAAAAGCATCCCGGCTCGCCGAACCGGGATGCTTTCTTAAGTCCGCCCGTTAGCGCGGCGATGCCAGGCCGCGAACCCTGAACATGTCGAGCAGTAGCGTCTTGCTGTGCGGGTAGGCATTGGTCAGTTGGAAGTCGAAATCGGTACCGGCTGCGAATGCACCGTGACAATTGATGCAGCCGTTCGGATTGGTCGCCGCCTGCAGATAGGTTTCCAGCGTCGTATTGGCCAGGAATGACGGCTGATTGGGAATGCTGGGCGACGCTGTCTTGCCGCCCCATTGCGCGTCCACCAGCATGTAGTTCTGCCACACATTGTCGGACCGCAAGGTCTTGAACGCCGCCTGGTAGAGCGCATTTTTTTGCGCCGCCAGATTGTCGATCGGCACGACGCGCATGACCTGCGTCGGCGCTTGCGGTTGCGTCTTGGTCGGTGGCGTGTTGACCGCGCAGTTCGCACAGGCGCCGCTGTAGAAATTATACGTCGTATTGGGCTGCGGCCCGGACGTCTGATCCGGCGCATTGGCGACGTGCTCGAAGGTGGCCCACAGCCACTGCGGGAAAATAATGGTCTTCATGACGACGTGAAGCCCGACCAGGCCGAGCAGTTGCTGCGAACATTTGCCGGTGTCGCGATCGAGCACAAGGGCTTGCGTGGTGTAGAACTTCGTCGGGTCATCCGGCTGCTTGGTGCCGGGCAGGCCGATTACCTTCCAGGCCGCCTTGACCTTGATCGTCCCCGGCGCCGCGGTGACGTTTGACGAGGCGGGAAATGCGATGGTTTTACCGATCTGATTCCGGCTGTCGTAAAGGCGATTTTGCACGACGTAGTCGTAATAGACGCGGTTGAGTTTCACTTCGTACCAGACATCCTGACCGTTCTGGTCGACCAGCCGGTTACCGTCGGCTTGCTTGTTGCTGCGCAGCACGTCGTCAAATTTCGTTTTCATGATCAGCGTGCGGCGCGCGGCGACGGGATTGGCGGCGGCGACGTTCCGGCAGGCCGGCGGAACGCTTTCAGCCACGTCGAACGCCGTCGGCTTTACCGGTGGATCGAGATAGATGTCGTTGGTGTCCTTGAACGTCTCCCAGACGGTCGGGCCTGCCGGCATCGTCTTCCCACCGCCTTCGCCGGGTTGATAGAATCCGCCGATCACATTCTGACGGTCGGGAACGCCGCGTTGCGTGAACGGATTGGGCGCCGGCCAATTGAGCGCGATGAACGCATCCCAGGCCAGGCTGTCGACATAAGGCTGATTTACCTGCGTGCCGGTATTCGCCGTCATGTCGCGCGGGACGTCGGGACTGAAGACGTAAAAAGGCGGGTCGAATTGGCGAATAGTGGGTGGATTGTTCTGTGCGTTACCTGCGTTGCCGATAAAGACCAACGCGGCCGCCGTCGCAGCCGCGATCACGTATTTGCCCGCCATTCTAACCCCCTGTTGGGTTGATTCCCGGAAGACACAACCATAAGTATATTATTTCTGTTATACAACTTACGTGTCAACGCCGCTTCGCCAATAAGGCACAGGGTTGTGGCGGGCGCGGCGCTGGCTATAACCGGCTGCGGTGCGGGCCGTGCGCTTTGGATTAAGTCCGGTTGGCAACAGGGAATTGATGGCGCGCCATGAACGAGATTGCCCGCAAGACCTTCGCCGTGCCGTGTCCGATCTGCGGCAAGGCGACCGACGTGGCGTTCAAGCCATTCTGCTCCAAGCGCTGCTCGGACATCGATCTCAACCGCTGGCTGACCGGCGTCTATGCCGTGCCGGTCAAGGACGATGAAGACGAGGACGGCACCAGGCCGGCCGATGGCGACGAAGGTGACAAGTCATGAACGCGCCTACGCCGGCAGCCATCGACTGGCCGGAAAAACTTTATGGCACCTTGAAGCGCGCCGGCATCCGCCAGGTCGGCTATGTGCCCGATGCCGGCCATGCGCGGCTGATCGACCGCTGCCGGGCCGATCCAGACATTCACGATGTGGTGCTGACGACTGAGGAGGAGGGCGTCGCGCTCGCCGCCGGCGCCTGGCTCGGCGGCCAGCGCGCCGTGCTGCTGATGCAGTCGAGCGGCGTCGGCAATTGCATCAACATGCTGTCGCTGGCGCGCTCCTGCCGCTTTCCGCTTTTGATGATGATCACCATGCGCGGCGAGTGGGAAGAGTTCAATCCGTGGCAGCAGCCGATGGGGTCGATCGTCGATCCGGTGTTGCGGCTCAGCGAAGCGGAAATCTATCGCGCCACCCGGCCTGAAGAGGTCGAAGGTTTGGCCGAGCGCGCCGTGCAACACGTGTTTGGCGACGAACGCATCGCCGCATTGTTGTTGTCGCAGCAGCTCATCGGCAAGAAGGTGTGGACCAAATGAGCGACGCGACGCGCACGGAAGGCCTCGAACGCCGCGCCGCGATGGCGGCCTTGCTCGCGAACCGCAAGGACGACCTCCTGGTCATACCCGGCCTCGGCTCGACCTGCTGGGATCTGGCCGCCGCCGGCGACAATGACCGCAATTTCTATTTATGGGGCGCGATGGGCGGCGCGGCGATGATTGGCCTCGGTCTCGCGCTGGCGCAGCCGGACAAGCGCGTCCTGGTCGTCACCGGCGATGGTGAGATGCTGATGGGGATGGGCGCGCTCGCCACCATCGGCATCAAGCAGCCGCCGAACCTCGCCGTCGTCGTGTTCGACAACGGCCATTACGGCGAAACCGGCATGCAGCCGAGCCATACGCACAAAGGCGGCGTCGACCTTTTGGGCGTCGCCCGTTCCTGCGGTATCGCCACCTGCCTCGATGTGACCGGCGACGATGGCTTGCTCGATCTGGTTGCTCGGTTGCAGGCGCCTGCCGGCACCCTTTTCGCCCGCCTCGCCATTGCCATCGCCGATCCGCCGCGGGTGCTGCCGGAGCGCGACGGGACCGTGCTCAAGGCCCGGTTCCGGGCGGCGATCGGGGTCTAAACCTTTGTTTCCATAGGCTGCTCTGGCTTCTGGACAGGGTGGGGGCAGCCCTCTATAACGCGGCGCTCGGTCTGCCCCGGACCTTTCGGGACAGGCTCGGCGCCCAGGTAGCTCAGTTGGTAGAGCATGCGATTGAAAATCGCAGTGTCGGTGGTTCGATCCCGCCCCTGGGCACCATCTTCCTTCGCAACCGATCGCCTCACACCGCTGCCGATCGCGTTGTCAAATCAGTCCAGTCAATCAATTCCTTGATCGG
>CAITJJ010000363.1 GCA_903892675.1 uncultured Hyphomicrobiales bacterium
CCGAATTCTCGATGACCAGGAGCCGAGCGGCGCCGAAAGCGACGATGCGCTCGCAGATTTCCGCGCCGATCGAGCCGCCGCCGCCGGTGACGATAATCGACTTCCCGGCGACGAATTGCTCGAGCCGCCGGTAGTCGATCTTGATGCTCGGCCGCAGCAGAAGGTCTTCGACCGTGACCGGCGCAAGCTGCACCGCCGCGCCGCCGGCGTCGAGAGACGGCAACTGACTCATGGTCAGGCCGATCCGGCGCGCCCGGATCAACAAAGCTTCCGGCCGCGCTTCCGGGATCAGCGCCGACGGCGCCACGACCAGCCTGGTGACCTTGGTGCCGCGGCCGGCCAGATCGGCGACCACGCTTTCCAGATCGTCGATGTCGCCAAGCACCGGGATCGATCGAATCGACTGGCCACGATCGCTCGGCGATGGCGACAGGATACCGACCGGCCAAATCTTCTTGACCACGCCGCTTTCGATCGAGCGCAACAGAACCTCGGCGTCGGCGGTGCGGCCGACGATCAAAGTCGGCGTCGCATCCGCGATTTTAACGCGCTGGAGCGTGCGGGCGTAATGTACATAGCGGTAGGCGATGCGGCCGCCGCCCAGAAAAAACATCTGCAGCACCCAGTACAGCAGGATGGTCACTTTGCCGAAGAAAAATGCGCCGTAGACGTTGGGCGACAACAACACGTAATCCAGCGCCACCAGCGACACCGCCAGCACGGTGGAGGCCTGGAAAATATTGAACAGGTCGGGGACCGAGGTGAAGCGCCACTTGCTGCGGTGCAGGTTGAACGCGAAATAGACCGCCGCCGCGAACAGCAAAAACAGCGGCAGAAAGTTCAGCAAGCCCGGAATCTTTGATGCGAGCCGATAGTCCTCGAAAAGAACCGCGAAGGTGCAGACGATCGCCGCCGCCGTGGCCAGGAGATCTTGCATCACAATGAGGTACTGGCGCGGGGTCAAATCGAACGGTCGTTTCATAAAGCGGCTTCCGGAACCGGCCAAGGGCGCGCAAGGGGTCGGCAGACTTGAAGAAAAGTCGTCGTGCGACAGCGCCGCCGTCTATCACGTCCCGGTCACGCCGGCCACTGGCGTCAATTTGGGTCTCAATTTGCCGGAAAAATCGGGGCGCCTTCGCTCGCCGCAAGCCGGGCCAGAGATCGCATGCGGAAATATACATAATATAAATGTGAAAATAAATCCGGCCGTTGGGTGCCGGGGCGCGTCGCTCCTGGGGATGCGGTGCAGGCCTTCGCCTAGCCGATCGGCCTCCGGCGCAGCTTGGCCAAAGATGGATCGCCGGTCGCGGCGCTGTCGAAATGCGCCAGCGAGCCCTTGGAAGCCTTCGCGCCGCTCTCGCCCGCGGGTGGCGTCCAGGTCGCGCCGGGCAGACACTGCGTGGCGAGAAACCAGTCGGCCGGGGTGTCGCCGATGACGGCGCGGAATCCGGCGGCCTGCGCCGGCTCGTCCAGCAGGCCTTGCCATAAATTGACAAACGCCTGCGCGGAAATCTCCGGCGTGCGCGTTGTCGCCACATCGCGCATTGCATTATGGCCGATCTGCGCGCGGCGATCCGGCGAGCCCAGCATTGTCCGCAGCAGCGCGGTGCATTCGGCGATGTCGCGGCCAATCAGGCCGGTGACGCCATCGCGAATAATCGCGGCCTCGGCCGGATTGTTCAGCACGATAGCGGTCAGGCCCAGCGACATTACCTCGACCAGAACATTCTCCGCCGTGCCGTAATGGTCGGGCCGCAGCGGATAGAAAAAGATGTCGGCTTCGGACAGGGCCGCGCGCGGATCGGCGGTCTGTCCGCGCAGCTTGACGCGCGCCGGATGCCGCATGGCGCGCGCCCGCTGCGCGACCTCGCCTTCGGAATCGAAAGCGCCCCAGACCGAGACGCTGATATCGTCGCCGCGCAAGGCATCGATGACGTCGAAGAAGCCCGGGTGCATCTTGGCGAAATCGACGGTGCCGAGATAAACGATCTTTGGCGGCGCATCGCCGGCTGGCGGGCGCGCCGTGGCATCCGCGAAACCGAAGCCGCTGTTGATCATTGCGATCTTGCGCGGGTCGGCCGTCCGCAGCGCGGCGACGCCCGGCGCCCCCATCGATGCCGGCGTGGTGAAGACAAAGCGCGACGCGGCCGCAATCAGAGCCGGCTGGATCACCGGCTTTGCCAGCCCGGAAATGTGCGACCAGAACACGCTACGGATCGGCGGCAAGTCGCAACGGGCCAGACATTCATAAAGCTTCGGATGGTTCCAGTATTCGAACTGGACGATGTCGGCTTGCCGCGCCTTTCCCGCCACGTCGGCCAGATCAGCGGCGACGACGACAGGAACGCCTGTCGCCTCGATAAGGTCGACATAACGGCGGTCTCGCGGCGCTTCGAGCAGAAGATAAGTTCGTTCGACTGATTCCGGCAGCGCGGCGCTGATCGCCGCGTGGGCCTTGCCGACGCCGCCGCCGAGATGCGG
>CAITJJ010000364.1 GCA_903892675.1 uncultured Hyphomicrobiales bacterium
GCCGGACGTTATCCGGCACCGTTCGTCCATGGAGCCCGGACTTTCCTCCCCGGCACCCTTTCGAGCATAGCCGGGACGGCCGTCCGGCCGACTGACGGGGATCGGTGTGGGGGCGGGCTCGGGCGGCGTCAAGTTCGCCTGCGATTGTCGGTGTACAAAATAAGCCCGGACCGGTCCGAGGGGAGGGACCGATCCGGGCATGCCTCTTGGGGCAAGTATGCGCGTCCTGGAGGAGTTAGGGCGCGCCAGCTCTCAGACGATGGACGGGTAGAAAAGCAGCTTCAGTCGGTATCGAAACGAAATCGGATCAGGCGTAGGCGCCGCTGCGCGGCTGGCCGTTGCCGGCGCGCGGGGCCGGGCGAAGGACGGCGAAGAGCCGGCTGAACTGGGTGGCCAGCGCGGCGAAGGCTTCGCGCGCGGCATCGGCGCGGGCGGCACGGGCCTGCTGCTCGACGGCGGTGGAGTCGATAAAGCCGGTGGCCTGGGCGGTTGTGGTGATCATTTTCAATCTCCTGGCGGGCAATTTCTGCGTCTGCCCATTCGATAAATGCATAGTATTATATTTCAGAAATATGATAATTCTCGATTATAGCCATACATCTATGACCGAATGGAACGAATATGGATGCCACCTCCGACCTGCGGGTTTTCGCCCGCGTCATGGATCGCGGCAATTTCTCGATTGCTGCTAGCGACTTAGGGATAACGCCATCCGCGGTGTCGAAGCTGATATCGCGCCTCGAGGACCGTTTGGGCGTTAAGCTGCTGGAGCGGAGCACCCGGCGCTTGGCGCTGACCCCGGAAGGCGAGACTTTCCTGGCGCGGGCGCGCCGCATCGTCGCCGATATCGAGGAGGCGGAGGCCGAGGTTGCCCGCGTGCGCGGCGCGCCGCGCGGCAAACTGCGGATCAATGCGGGCACTGCTTTCGGCCTGCACCAGCTCGCTCCGGCGCTGGCGGATTTTCTGGCGCGCTATCCGGAAATCGACATCGACCTGTCGATCACCGATCGGCTGGTCGATCTGATCGACGAACAATCCGATATCGCCGTGCGCTCGGGGCATATTCCGGAAGGTCCCTTCATCCATCGCGAGATTGCCGACCTGCAGCGCGTCATCTGCGCCGCGCCGTCCTATCTCGCGCAGCGCGGCACGCCGCGGGTCGGCGCCGATCTCAAAGGCCATGACTGCATCATCGTCGCCGGTCCCGGTCTCAACCGCTGGCCGTTCAAGACGCGCGGCGGCATCGACATTGTCGAAGTGCGGCCGCGCGTGACGACCGACGACGCCGAAGCGGCGGTGAGGCTGGCGGTCGAAGGCGCCGGCATCGTCCGTCTGTCGGACGTTATCGTCGGCGGACGGCTGCGCAACGGCGAACTCGTGGCGCTGTTGACCGACGTGCACCACAGCGAGCCCTATCCGCTGGCCGCGATCTATCCGGCCGGACGCCACCGGCTGCCGCGCGTCGCGGTGTTTCTGGAATTTCTGCACGAGCGCTTCGGCCACGCGCCGTGGCGGCTTTGCGCTTGATCCCGAAAAGCATGTCCTCGACCCCGATCGGGGATGGGAACCGGTTTTCGGACAAGATCATGCGCAATTAAGAGAGCGGGCCCGGCCGTGTTTCGATCAGCGCGCGCAGCGTCAAAAGGGTCGACGGATCGGCGATGCCGTCGACGCGCGCCGGGCGGAAATGCCGTTGAAACGCGGCGACGACGTCGCGCGTCGTGTCGTCATAGAGGCCGGATTCGTTGATCCCGTAGCCATAAATGCTGAACGTGCGTTGCAGCCGCATCACCGCCTCGCCATGATCGCCGGGGTGGATGGTCGGGCCGTCGAGATCGAGTTGCGCCGCGCGCACCCAGTGGCCGATGCCGGATTCGCTGAGCAACTCCCAGGGGAATTTCTCGCCCGGATCCTGCTTGCGCGACGGCGCCACATCCGAATGCGCCAGCACGCGTTCGGCGCTGATTGGGCCGCGCTGGGTGAAGATTGTTTTGCACAGCGAGATCACCGCCGCGATCTGGCGCAAGGGAAAATCGCGGTAGCCGAATTCATGACCGGGGTTGACGATCTCGATGCCGATCGAGCGCGAATTGATGTCCGTCTCCCCGGCCCAGGACGACACGCCGGCGTGCCAGGCGCGCATCGTCTCCGGCACGCATTGCACGATGCGGCCGCTCTCGAACACCACATAGTGCGCCGATACCTTGGCCTCGCGCGTGCACAGCCGTTGCAACGCCGCCTCGCCGGTTTTCATGCCGGTGTAATGCAGAAGAATCATGTCCGGCGAACGGCCGTCGGCGCGTTCGTCCACGTTGGGCGACGGGACGACATCCGCGACAATGAAGGAATCCGGCAGAAACGCTGACATGACCGGGACTTAACCGCAAAATGAGGGCAAAAAGCGAGCGTGGCCGCATCATTCGGCCTTGTCGGGGCGGAAATCAACCCGTACGCCGGCGCCGCTGCCGCGCAGAAACAAATCCTTAAGTTTAAGAGTGGCTTAATAGGTCCCGCACGCAGCGCCGACACCCCCCGCCAGGGCGGCGGGCCAACGCCATTCCCGAGGTCATTTTTTCGACGCCCATCACACCCATGGTAGCCAACCAATCTTCAATCAGGACCGCGAGTTGCGCCCCGCATGAGCGTCATTTTCAGTCTCCATCGGGATATCGGATCGGCCGGCGAACGCGCGGGGCGGGCATCCGGGTGCGGAGCCGCGTCGCCATGACGGATACGCGTCATATTCCGGTCCTTGGCGTTCCGGCGCTTGAGTTCCTCAAGGTCCGCGACGGCGGCATTTATATTGACGGCACCTACGGCGCCGGCGGCTACAGCGCGGCGATGCTTGCCGCCGCCGACTGCCAGGTGATCGGCATCGACCGCGACCAGACGGCGATCGCCGGTGGCTTCGATGCGGTGCAGGCGTCGGGCGGCCGGCTCACTTTGGTCGAAGACCGCTTTTCCAATCTCGACAATGTCGCCAGCGAATGTGGCTTCGCGCAGGTCGATGGCGTCGTGCTCGACATCGGCGTGTCGTCGATGCAGCTCGACCAGCCGGAGCGCGGCTTCTCCTTCCGCCTCGACGGTCCGCTCGACATGCGCATGAGCGCGGAGGGACCGAGCGCCGCCGACGTCGTCGCCGTCGCCGACGAGCGTGATCTCGCCAACATCATTTTCCTGCTCGGCGAGGAACGCCATTCGCGCGGTGTCGCTCGCGCCATCGTCAAGGCGCGCACTGAAGCGCCGATCGCAACCACGGCGGCGCTGGCGCGCATCGTCGGTTCGGTGGTGCGGTCAAAACCAAACGAGATCCACCCGGCGACGCGCACGTTCCAGGCCTTGCGCATTTTCGTCAATGACGAACTCGGCGAACTTGTCGCCGCGCTCGCCGCCAGCGAGCGCGTTCTCAAACCCGGCGGCCGCCTCGTCGTCGTGTCGTTTCATTCGCTCGAGGACCGCATCGTCAAATCGTTTCTCGTCTCGCGCGGAGAAGCGCGCGGCGGCTCGCGCCATCTGCCGCATATCGAGCAAGCCGCCAGTAGCTTCACGACCTTGACCAAGCGGCCTGTGGTCGCCGATGCGCAGCAGAATGCGCGCAACCCGCGCGCCCGCTCCGCCAAATTGCGCGCCGCCGAGCGCATCGAAGCGCCCGCGCATGACGCCGATCTCTCCGATCTCCTGCCGCACCTTCCGTCACTCGACGACGTGATGAAGGGTCGCTAGAGCCATGCGCCTCATCAACATACTGGTGATCGCGGTGCTGATCCTGTCGGCGTCGTTCGTCTACAAGATCAAGTTCGATTCGACGTTGCAGGCCGAACGCATTGGCAAGATTCGCAGCGAATTGCGCCGCGAGCGCGATACTACCGCGCGGCTGCGCGCCGAATGGGCGCGGCTCGATACGCCGGACCGCATTCAGGGCCTGGCCGAGCGTCACTTGAAACTCAAAGCCATCGACGCCACGCAGTTCGACACGTTCGACGCTCTGCCCGAGCGTCCGTTGCCGCCGCCGCCCGCGGCCGATCCGATCGCTACCATGCTGGCGCCATCCGCCCCCGATACGACCGGCAGCGTCCCGGCGGTCAAGAGGCCGCGATGAGCGCCGTGACAACCACCATGGTCAAGCGCAAGCCCGGTGACGCGCGCTGGCAGCGCGCGCTGCGTTCGCTGCTCTATGGCCACGATGTCGACCGCAATGTGAAGGCCAAGGCCCGGCTTGGGCTGGCCATCGTCGCCATCGCCGGCGTCTACGGCATCATCGCGCTGCGTCTGGTGATGTTCGCGGCGGTGAGCGACGGTCACGGCGCCGGCCGCCGCGTCGCCCAGGACGCCGTCGCCACCTCGCGCCCCGACATTCTCGACCGCAATGGCGCCATCATCGCCACCGACGTCAAGACGCCGTCGCTGTTTGCCGAGCCGCGCAAGCTGATCGATGTCGACGAGGCGGTCGAACTGCTGACCGCGGTGATGCCCGACCTCGACGCCAGCGAAGTGCGCGAGCGGCTGTCGTCGAAGCGCGGCTTCGTCTGGCTCAAGCGCGAAATCACTGCCAAGCAGCAACAGGAAATTCACCGCCTCGGCCTGCCCGGCGTCGGCTTCCTCACCGAGAACAAGCGCGTCTATCCGAACGGGCCGACGGTGTCGCACGAGATCGGCCATGTGAATGTCGACAACCAGGGCATTGCCGGCATCGAGAAATGGCTGGACGGGCAGGGGCTCGCCGCGCTGCATATGGCCGGGCTCGCCACCGACCGCTTGCAACGGTCGGTCGATCTGGCGCTCGATCTGCGCGTGCAGTTCGCGCTGCGCGACGAACTGGCCAAGGCGCGCGACAAGTTCAGCGCCAAGGCCGCGGCCGGTGTCATCCTCGATGTCAATACCGGAGAGATCGTCGCGATGGCGTCGTCGCCGGATTACGATCCGAACAATCCGAAGGAAGCCAACGATCCGACCCGCATCAACCGGCTGACCACCGGCGTCTATGAAATGGGTTCAACCTTCAAGGCGCTGACCTTGGCGATGGGCCTCGATAGCGGCCGCATGAATCTCGACACCAAGTTCGACGCGCGCGGCTCGCTGCGCTACGGCAAGTTCACCATCCACGACTATCACGCGCAGAACCGGATGCTGTCGATCCCGGAAATTTTCACCTACTCGTCCAACATCGGCACCGCCAAGCTGGCGCTGTCGCTCGGCGTCGATTACCACAAGGCGTTCCTCAAGAAGATGGGCCAGCTCGACCGCCTGCGCACCGAATTGCCGGAAAGCGCCGAGCCGATCGTGCCGAAAAACTGGGGCGAGATCAGCACCGTGACCATCGCCTTCGGGCACGGCCTGTCGGTCGCGCCGCTGCAGGCGGTGATGGGCGTCGCCGCCACGCTCAATGGCGGTCTGCTCATTCCGCCGACCTTCCTCAAGCGCAGCGAGGA
>CAITJJ010000365.1 GCA_903892675.1 uncultured Hyphomicrobiales bacterium
CGGCCGGTCGCGGCAAAAATCGAGAACAGCGGCAATATCGGTGATCGCCGTTTTGCGGCTGAGCGCCAAGGCGTGGACGCGCATTTCCTCCTGCAACGCGCTTGGCAAAGTGTCGTACGAGACCATTCTGCCTTCCGCGTTGCGCCGCTCATATCGAACCTTGCCCTCGCGATAAAATAGATTCGGCAATACGCAATAGTAGCCGTGCGAGGCAATGCGCCGCGCGATCGCGAACAATTCCTCGCGCAAGCCCCAGATGTCCATGAACAGCACGACCAGCGGAAAAGTGCCCGCGCCGGCAGGATGGGCGGCATAGCCGTCCATGACTCCGTCCGGAGTGGGGATGTCGATTGCCTCTCCGGTCACGCCACTGTCTTGCATATCATTTGGAAAGGTCGACGTTCACGCTGCTGATAATATCCGTCCACTGGGCGCGATCGGCGGCGATGCGTGCGCTCATCTTGTCGGGGGTGCCGCCAATAATGCGCAGACCGATGGGGTCGAATTTTGCGCGCGCATCGGGCTTGCGCAGGTAGGCGTCGATCGCGGCATTGAGTTTTGCGACGATCGCCGGCGGCATGTTCGGTGGCCCGAAAACGCCAGCCCAGGTGGAACAGACCACGTCAATGCCGTTCTCTTTCAAGGTCGGCAGATTGGGCTGCAATGCCATGCGCTGATCGGCGGCGACAGCCACGATGAGCGCGTCCATTCCGGGGCCGTAGGCCGGCGTGCCCATATCGATTTGACCGCCCGTCAGGTCGAGGAGGATTTGCTGGGCGCCGCGATAGGCGACGAAGTTGCCTTCGATTTTCGTTTGGCGCGCGAGCAGCACGCCGCAGAGATGGCCCATCGTGCCGGGCCCCGGATGGCCGATGTTGAGCTTGCGGCCCTTGGTGTCGGCATAAGCGAGCAAGTCCTTGATCGACTTGATGCCGACCTTCGCGTTGACCAGCACGGCATTCGGCGTATCGCCAATCAGGGAGATCGCGGTGAAATCCCTGTCGGCGTCATAGGTGACGGTTTTGTCCATCAGCGGACGAAACACCATCGGGCCGGTATTGGTCTGCAACAAAGTGTAGCCGTCCGGCTCCGCCCTGGAGACCGACTGCTGGCCGATGACGCCGCCCCCGCCCGGCTTGAACTCGACAATGACCGGCTGGCCTAGCGAAACGGACAGATCCTGCGCCAGCGACCGGCTGATCACGTCCATCATGCCGCCCGCGGTGGAGGCAATCACCAGCGTGATCGGCCGTGTCGGCCATTCCTCGGCCGCGGCCGGGCGCGGCGCGCCACCGAAAACCGCCACCGCGGCCAAAAGGCCAATAGCGGGGCTCAGAAAGGCTCGACGCAACGATTTGCCCATGGCGCGGACTCCAGCGAGGTCACAGAACCGCACTCTCGCCCGGATTGCGGCGCCAATCAATATATACGAATGGCAGAAGAAGGCGCTTCCCCCCCCAGCAACCGGCTCCCCTGCGACCGGCCCGGCGCGACGGATCAGTCTGCGCCGCCCTCGTTCATCTCGCCGATGTGCTTCTGCGAATAAAGCTCGACGCCGATAACGCTATTGGTTGATCTCAGGCTCGACCAGCTTCGCAAGATTTCGCAACGACTCCTGCCAGCCGAGATAGCAGGCCTCCGGCGGAATGAGATCGGGGATGCCCTCCTGCACGATGCTGACGTCGGTGCCGACGGACACCTTCTTGAGCGTCACCGTCACCTGCATTTCGCCCGGCAGATTGGGATCGTCGAACGTGTCGGTGTAGCGCAGGCGCTCGCCCGGCAC
>CAITJJ010000366.1 GCA_903892675.1 uncultured Hyphomicrobiales bacterium
GCCATGCAGAAGGCCGTCGACTACATGCGCAAGGCGGGTCTGGCGCCGAAACGCATCGCCGCTGAATTCGGCTTCCTGCCGTATGACGCGGCCAATGTGCTGCGCGCTGCTTTTCCCGACGCCATCTGGGTCGATGCCCTGTTCGTATTGGAGCGCCAGCGCGCGGTGAAATCCGCCGATGAACTGGCGAAACTCAAGATCGCGTCGGAATCCGTGCTGGCCTCGATGCAGGCGGTGATCGCAGGCTACGGGGCAGGCGCGACCAAGAACGACATCGTCGATGCGCTGCGGCTGGAAGAGGTCAAGCGCGGGATGACATTTGAATATTGTCTGATTACCGCGGGCACCAGCCTCAACCGTGCGCCGTCCGATCAAAAGCTTGCGCCGGGCGATATCATGTCGATCGACTCTGGCGGCAACTACAAAGGCTATATCGGCGACATCTGCCGCATGGCGATTTTAGGCGAGCCGGACGCCGAACTCACCGACTACCTCGGCGAGATCGAAACCATCCAGCGCGCGGCGATGAAACCGATCAAGGCTGGCGCGATGGGCCGTGAGATCTACGCCGCCGGCGAGCCGTTGCGCGCCAAATCAAAGCATCACAATCATCTGGATTTTCTTGCGCATGGCATGGGCATGGTCAGCCACGAGGCGCCGCGCCTGACCGATCACGGTCCGGTGCCCTATCCGGCCGAGTATGCCGACATGCCGCTCGAAGCCGGCATGGTGGTGTCGGTCGAGACCACGCTGCTGCATCAGGCGCGCGGCTTTATTAAGTTGGAAGACACCGTGGTCGTCACCGAGACCGGCCACGAGGTTTACGGCGAGGGCCTGCGCGGCTGGAATAGGCTGGGGACCGCGGTCTAGCGGGTGGTCAGCCGATCCGCTTCCAACGCCAGCGCCTTGAGCGCGTCACTCACCGCCACCGGATAATCGACGCCCTGCTGCAATTGCCGCAACGACTCCGGCAATCGCGCCAGATCGCGCGCCGCGCGCGCGCGGATTTGCGCCAGTGTCGGCGCTTGAGCAACGCGCTTGCCGCCGCGCATCACCTCGACGATCAACGGTTCGCCGGGCTTCTTGTCGTCTTCCAGCGTCAGGATATCGCCGCTCATGCGGCCGTCGGGGCCGTAGGCGCGAAAGACCTGCTTGCGGCCCGGCCATGTCTGCTTGCCTTCGGACAATTTGCGTTTCGGCATGCCGCGGTATTCCTGCAGCTTGTAGGCGCAATCGAGCGACGGCGCATCGATCGAGGCGGCGAGATTGACGCCGATGCCGAAGCCGTCGATCGGCGCGCCAGCCTTCATCATGCCTTGTAGCACGTCTTCGTTGATTCCGCCGCTGACCAGAATGATCGTGTCTTTCAATCCGCCGGCATCGAGAATGGCGCGTACCTTTTTCGACATGGCGATGAGATCGCCGGAATCGATGCGGACGCCGCGAATGGCGATGCCGTCGGCCTTAAGGCGCGGCGCCAGTTCGACGACTTTGCGCGCACCCGCTTCGGTGTCGTAGGTGTCGATCAGAAGGACAACGCCCTCGGGCCGCGCGCGGGCAAAAGTCTCGAACGCCGTCGTCTCGTCGCCATGCACCTGCACGAAGGAATGCGCCATCGTGCCGACAATCGGAATGCCGTAATGCTGGCCGGCCAGTACATTGGCGACGCTGGCAAAGCCGGCGATGTAGCTGGCGCGCGCCGAGAAGTTGCCGGCTTCGGCGCCATGCGCGGTGCGCAAGCCGAAATCCGAAAGAATTTTGCCGGGTGCGGCCAGTACCATACGCGCCGCTTTCGACGCGATCAAAGTCTGGAAATGCAGGATATTGATCAGCCGCGATTCGACAAGTTGCGCCTGCGGCAGTGGCGCGGCGATGCGCAACAGCGGCTCGTTGGGAAAGCAGACGCTGCCTTCGGGAATCGCATGCACGTCGCCGGTAAAGCGGAAGTCGCGTAGGTAATCGAGCAGATTGTCGCGGAAACGGCCGGTACTTTTCAGCCAGTCGATGTCCGCGGCGGAATAGCGCATGGTCTCGAGAAATTCGAGCGCGTCCTCCAGGCCCGCCGCGAGCAGAAAGCCGCGCCGCGCCGGCAGCCGCCGAACGAAGAATTCAAACACGGCCTCGCCGGCTTCGCCTTTGTCCAGATAGGCCTGTACCATGTTGAGTTCGTAAAGGTCAGTGAGGAGGGGGCTGGTCGTGGGCATAGAACCTGATTTCTTTTTAACGCTTGCTCATTTTTTGATCAGCTAGCCGATAATTGCATTTTATGAAAGCGCCGTCGTGCGCCGATTGTGACAGACAGGCTTGTCATAAAGCCGTTGGCCGCAAACAACCGGTCCGGAACTGTCGCCGTCAAGGAGTTGAAAGCAATCTTTAACCATAGCGGGGCTACGAAAATACCGGCATATCGGGATAACTGACCATGTTCGGCATTCGGCAGCTGCGGAAACCGACACCCACCGTACCGGACGAGGCGCCGCTGGTGCCGGTCTTCGAATTGCCAAAGCAGTTTGTGCGCACGATCCGGATGACGAACTATTCCGAACGCGGCCTCGCGGAAGCCGATCTGTCTGTCGACCGTGCGGCGCCATCCTTTGTCGTCGGTTTCATTTCGCCGCATCTCGATTTCGCCGCCGTCGTTCGCCAGATCAAGGCACGCCTTGAGCCGGCAACGCGGTTCATCGCGGTGTCGACCGCTGGCGAACTGGCGGCCGAGCCCGACGGAACAAATCAGCCGCTTTACTGCGCCGCGCCGGCGTCATGGTCGACGGTCGTGCTGCAGTTGTTCTCCAGCGAGGTCATCGCGGACGTTTCCGTGCATTCGGTGCCGCTGCATTGTCAGGACATTCGCTCGACCGGCCCAACGCTTTCGCTTGATCAGCGCATCGACGCGATCCGTGGGGAACTTGGCCGCGTTCAGCCGTCTTTCGCCATCAATGTCTCGGACACCTTCGCGCTGACATTCATCGACGGCCTTTCGGCCAGCGAAAGCTTCCTGATGGAGGCGGTGTATCGCGACGGCAAATTTCCGTGCTTATTCGTCGGCGGATCGGCCGGCGGCAAGTTCGATTTCAAGAATACATATTTGTTCGACGGCGTGAGGGCCGTCGAAAATACCGCGGTCGTCGCGTTCGTGCGAGTCGCCAAGGGCAAACGCTTCGGCGTTTTCAAGACGCACAATTTCCGCGCCACGCCGACGAGCTTTCTGGTGTGCCAGTCGGACCCGATCCGCCGCTCGGTCACGCAGGTCGCCGAATCGGACCAGTTCGAGCCGGCGAATTTCATGGATGTACTGACCCGGCACTTCAAATGTTCGCGCGAGGCGCTCGGCGATCGTTTACAGAAATATACCTTCGGGATCGAAATCGAAGGCGAAATATTCGTTCGCTCGGTCTCGAACATGGACCTGACCCAAGGCGTAATCAGCTTCTATTGCGACATCGCGCCAGGCGACCGTTTGTTCCTGCTCGAAGCAGAAGACTTCATTCAGAAGACCAATTCGGATTTTGCAAAATTCTTGCAAAACAAGCCGAAGCCGCTCGGCGCCATCCTCAACGATTGCATTTGCCGGCGGCTCTATAATGGGCCGTCGCTTGGTCAACTCGATACTTTCGCGACGATTCCGACGGCGGGTTTTTCGACCTTTGGCGAACTCCTCGGCATCAATATCAACCAGACGCTCTGCGCCATTCTGTTTTTCGACGTGCCAGAAGGGATGGTCTTTCACGATCGCTACGTCGACGATTCCGCCGTCCAGTACGGGCGTTTCAAGAGCTACTTCCTGCACCGGCGTCTGGCGCTGGCGGATTTCCAGACGCGCGCGCGTCAGCGTCTGATCGAGGTCTTTCGCTCAGAATTGAATGCTTCCGACGGTTTGGCCGACCGCATGGACGGGCTGATCGACAAGGTCGCGCAGCTCGCCCAGTCCCTGCGATCGACGCAAGACCGATTGCAGCACGGCCTTGGTTCGAATGTCGACCACATCGCGGTGCAAAGCGGGCTGTTGAGCGACTTCGAGCAACTTGACGAAGTGGGCCGGGCGATCGAGTCGATTCTCAAGATCATTGGCAGCATCGCGCAGCAGACCAACATACTGTCGTTGAACGCCACGATCGAAGCGGCGCGCGCCGGCGAGGCGGGCAGGGGCTTTGCCGTCGTCGCGCAGGAAATTCGCAAGCTGGCCAACGACACACGCAATGCAATCGATAGCAAGAGCGATACATCAGGTAGCAACAAGAATGCGCCGGCGCTGATGCGCACGGCCGTTCAATCGCTCGGCAAGCGGGTTGAGCTGGTGACGCAATCGCTCGAAGCCGCACAAAAAACCAGCAGCGACATCGGCATCGAAATCCAGCGCATGTTCGACGAGACCCATGCGAGTTTCATCGGCCTGGCGGAGGAGTTAGCCCGCTTTCGTTCGGATCGCGCCCGCGCTGCGCGGTTCTCGTCTATTGCCGATGAGTTGGAGCGGCTGGATCGCGCCGGCTAGCGCAAAAGCCCGAAAATTGCCGACCTCTGCAATACGGGCAGAAAAGTCAGGCTTTGCCGGCCCAAATCCGCAAGGTCGTCCGCCCGTGGCTGCCATGCACAAGGATATCGTCGCCCGGCTGCGCCACACTGTTGTCGGCGAACGGATAGAATTCGGCATGCCAGCTCGAGCCTTCGCCGGTGCGCGGCATGTTCTCGTAATAGCTATCGGGGTCGGTGCGAATGCGCACCCATTGCACCACGCCATTGGCCGGCGCCTTGGCGCGCAGCGTCACCTGAGTGCGGCGCGCCGGAAATGGGCCGCCATTGGCAAATGTAAAGGCGAATAGATCGGCGGCGGCGCTGCTTAAACTCATCAACGGATCCTCGATCGGTAATGCATAGCTCGGTGCGATCAGTCGGTTGAATGCCGACACGTCGAAACCGTCGACCTCGCCCATGCGCATCGTGCCCGCGGCGGTGTAATTGGCGAGCGCGACGCGGACCGATCCGCGATACGGAATGACCGCCGCGCCAGGTTTGAGCAGCCGCGGCACGACGTCCTCGGCGACCAGCAGCATGCCTTCGCCGATCAGCGCGTCGCTGATGATTTCGGAGACGAACACATCGGCCGGCCCGGCGAGGTCTTCGCCGATGCGCAATTCGGATGAATGTTTGGCGATGATGCGAACCCGGTCGGCGTAACCATTGGCGGCGATAATCACGCGCGCGCGCTCGGCGATCAGCGGGTTGGCCTCGCAGGTAATCACTTCGGCCGCGCCCGCGCGCGCCGCCATCATGGCGAGCAGGCCGGTGCCGGCGCCGACTTCGAGAACGCGCATGCCGGGTTTGATGGCCGCCTGAAGCGCTGCGTCATAGGCCTCGTTGCGGGCCCGGTCCAGAATAATGGTGGCGTGCCATTGCGGCACGGTTTCGCTCAACAGGCTGGCGGCAATCGCTGAAATTTCGGGATCGTCGGGTGCTGCGGCGATGGCGCGGTAGCAGAGGTCGCGGGCCCTCTCGGTGGCGGTGTCGACGGGGGCTTTTGGCAATTCGCCGTCGACCATGCGGGCGGCGAGGCGGGCGAGTTCGTGCGGGTCGCCGTCGGCTGCCGCGATCAGCGCGTCCCAGTCCTCGGGATCCTGGCGCTGTGACATCTTGATCGGGGCCTTGCCGGCGTCACCGGAACTAAGGGAAAGAAGTGGCTCCCTGGGCTGGGATCGAACCAGCGACATTTCGATTAACAGTCGAACGCTCTACCGCTGAGCTACCAGGGAACAAACCGGTCACATAACGCACCGGGCCTATAACAAAGCAAAACGGCTTTGCAAACCCCGAAGGCCATCAGCCGCCGCTAACACCGCCCGCCGTCGCCAAGAGGCTATGGCGGGCAACCTTCGCGTTCTTCGGCTGGCTTGCCAACCGAAGCGTCTATAGGCGCGAAGGTTGGAGGCCACGCCCGGAATCGAACCGGGGTGCAAGGATTTGCAGTCCTCTGCGTAACCACTCCGCCACGTGGCCGTTAAGAAAGCGCCCGTTACCGTCACGGGCGCTGTGGTTGGGCCCAGCCTATATATGACGAAAGCGCGGTCGACAACGTCGCATATCGGCTTCGGCTCGCTTGCCTTTTAGGGTGGCTTGCCGCACAAAAGTGGCCAATTCCGACACATCCGCCGAGGATAGCGATGACCGATTTTGCCGCCGCGCGCCGTCATATGGTGGATGGCCAGGTCCGCCCCGCCGATGTCACCGACCTGCGCATCATCTCCGCCATGCAGGCGGTCGCGCGCGAGCGCTTCGTGCCGCCCGAGGCAGCCGGCCTTGCCTATCTCGATCGGTCGCTTTCGATCGGCGGCACACGCTGCCTGCTCAAGCCGGTTGTGCTGGCCAAGCTCATTCAGGCGCTCGAACTGGAACCGACCGACCGGGTTCTCGTGGTCGGCTGCGCCACCGGCTATGCCGCCGCGGTGCTGGGCCAGATTGCCGGGCAGGTGGTCGCGCTTGAACAGGACGACGCGCTCGTCCAGGCGGCGCGCGCGGCGCTGGCGTCGCAGCCGAACGTGATCGTGGCCAAGGGTCCGCTGGTCGAGGGCTGGGAGCGCGGCGGCGCCTTTGATGCGATCCTTGTCGATGGCGCCATTGAAGTCCTGCCGGACGCTTTCTGCCGTCAACTCAAGGAAGGCGGCAGGCTGGCCTGCGTCCTGGGCGGCGCGCCGCAGGCCTCGGCCCGGCTTTACCGGCGCAGTGGCGACGAACTGGGTGGACGGGCGATTTTCGACGCGGCGGCGGCGCCGCTGCCGGGCTTCGCCAAGACCCCGGTTTTTGCCTTTTAGGGCCGACTTTCGCAAAAACGTGGCGGAAATACCCCAGCCGGTAGCATTGTGTGTGTGAATAGTTTCAGAGGGGTTTTAACGACCGACCGGCCCGTTTAAGGTTCAAATACCGCCGCGAGACGTCAAGGCCAGGCGATTCGCGAGATGGCGTGATTGTGGTTATGAATGACGCTTGGTTATGAATGGCGCTGTGTTGCCGGTTGGCAATTGGGTTGGGATTGGGTCACGTTATGTGCGGTCTTAGGGACTTTCGGGCCGGTAGATTTGCAGTCGGGGCGATTGCATGTCTGGCGCTGCCGATGGCGACGGCCGGGGCGGAAACGCTCGAGTCGGCGTTGATCCAAGCCTACCAGAATAACCCGACGCTCAATTCGCAACGCGCCGCTGTGCGTGCCACCGACGAAAACGTGCCGCAGGCCTTGTCCGGCTATCGGCCGCGGGTTTCGATCACGGCCTCGGGCGGCGAGCAGTCGATCTCGACCGTGACCAAGGTCACGTCCACGACGCCGAATTCCTACTCGACGCAGAGCGGCTATAATTCGCCGTTCAGCACCGGCGTCACCGCGACGCAGACGCTTTTCAACGGTTTCCAGACCGCCAACCGGACCAGGCAGGCCGAGGCGCAGGTGCAGGCGGCGCGCGAGACTTTGCGGGTGACTGAACAAACAGTCCTGCTCAATGCCGTCACCGCTTACATGAATTTGCTGCGCGATACCGCGATCTTCGATCTGCAAAAGCGCAACGTCGAGGTGCTGCAGGAGCAGTTGCGTCAGGTGCGCGACCGTTTCAACGTCGGTGAGGTGACGCGCACCGATGTGGCGCAGTCGGAATCGCGGTTGGCTTCCGGGCGCTCGCAAGTCCTCACCGCCGAATCCAACGTCAAGACGTCGGGCGCGATCTATCGCCAGATCATCGGCACGTCGCCGGGCAAGCTTTCCGCCGGTACGCCAGTCGATCGCTTCTCGCCGGGCAATCTCTCGGGCGCCGTCGGTCTCGCCAGCGCCAGCCACCCGTCGGTGACCACCGCGCAGTACAATATCGACGTCGCCCAGTTGCAGGTGAAGGTGGCCGAAGGTTCGCTGTTTCCGACCTTGTCGCTGCAGGGAAACTACACCAAGAATTTTCTCTCCGCCTCGTCGCTGAACACGATGGAAGGCTATAACGCCTCGGTGCTGGGTCAGCTCAGCGTGCCGATCTATCAGGGCGGCGCGGAATATTCCCTGATCCGTCAGGCCAAGGAAACGCTCGGCCAGCGCCGCATCGACGCCGATGTCGCGCGCGAGCAGGTGCGCCAGACGGTGGTGCAGGCCTGGGGCCAGCTCGAAGCCGCCAAGGGCAATATCGAAGCGACCCAGGCGCAGGTGCAGGCGACCGAAATCGCACTGAACGGCGTACGCGAGGAAGCCCGCGTCGGTCAGCGCACCACGCTCGACGTGCTCAATGCGCAGCAGGAACTGGTCAATGCGCGGGTGGCCCTGGTCGGCGCGCAGCGCGACCGGGTGGTGGCGTCTTATACCTTGTTGGCCGGTGTCGGCCGGCTGACGCCGTCGGTTCTGGGCCTGCGGGTTCCGATCTATGAGGCCGAGACCCATTACGAGCAGGTGCGCGACAGCTGGGCCGGCGTGCGCACGCCGGACGGGCGCTAACAAACGCGCGGGCGTCGCGTCGCGGCCACCCGAATTGGCCGAAAACGGGCAGTATTGTGTCCACAGGTCATTGCTGGCTCTTTGCTTTTCAACTGCCACAGCCATATCGCTCTAGCGTATAAAAGAAGCATCACGCCGATTCGTCCGGTCGCCGGTCGGTCAGGGCACGCCGTGACGTGAGGCGTGATCGGGCTTGACGGCGCGATTTGGGATGTGGGGCAGCGTTCGGGATTTGGCGCAATGAATCAACCGGCTAAGGCCCAAGAGCCGTCGATGGAGGAGATTCTAGCCTCCATCCGGCGCATCATTGCTGACGAAGACACTGGCAAAGTGGCCAAGCCGGCCGCGCCTGCGCCCAAGCC
>CAITJJ010000367.1 GCA_903892675.1 uncultured Hyphomicrobiales bacterium
CGGGCAAAGCCAAGGGCTTCGCACCATCAGCGAGCTCCTCGCGGCAGGTGCTATTGCCTGCGGGCATAGCAGTTTGCTTTTGCGCAAACTGCGTAAACTTGTTTGCGCGTGCCCCGGCACCGCCCGAGCGCATGGAGTGCGTTACTCCACGCCCGCGGGCGCCGCGCCCTGCTCCACCATCCTGACGCCTCATGACAGCGCCCTCGATAAGCAGGACGAGGGAATTTAAGCATAGGATTTTTAGCTGGTCAAGCGAGCTTTTCTGTCGTCCCGGACGACCGAGCGAAAGCAAGAGAGGCCCGGGACCCATGCGCCGTGCCCTATCGAGAGGATACGGCGTATGGGTCCCCGCCATAGGCGCCGCGAAGCGACGCCGTCCTACGGACGGCTAGGGCGGGGACGACATGGGGCTCAATCCATCGAGGCCTTGCCGCCGCGCATGGCCTTGATCGCCGAGCGGTGCTTCTTGCCCTCGACACGCTTTTTCTTGGCCGACTTCGGCACCTTGGTGGCGCGGCGGATGGTGGGTTTGACCGCCGCCTGGCGGATCAGGTCGAACAGGCGCTCGCGCGCATCGGCGCGGTTCCTCGTCTGGTCGCGATACTGCTGCGCCAGAAGGACGATGACGCCGTCCTTGGTGAGCCGTGAGCCGGCGAGCTTCATCAGCCGGATTGCGACGTCGTTCGGCAGACCCGGCGAGCGCCGCGCGTCGAAGCGCAGTTGCACGGCGGAGGACACCTTGTTGACGTTCTGCCCGCCCGGCCCGGAGGAGCGCACGAAGCTCTCTTCCAGTTCGGAATCGTCGATCGAGATTGAGTCGGTGACGCGGTGCATGATACGGCGAACTTAGTCCGCCAGATACTTCTTCGCCAGTATCTTGCCCTCTTCCACCGCCGGCTGGTCGAAGGCATCGACGCCGAGAAGCTGCGCGGCGACGATCGTCTCCAGCATGAAATGCATCAGGAGTTCGCCGAGGCTTTCCTCGTCGATGCGCGGCAGATGGATGGTGCGCACCGGACAGCCGTTCTTGACGAGCGTCTCGGCCGTGGCGCGCCCTTGAGCCGCCACAAGATCGCCGATGGTTTTGCCACCGAGGCCGGGTTCGCCGGCGGTCTTGGCCAGATCCTTGCCGATGCGCGGGCCAAGCCCGGCGCGATCGGTTGTAATGACGGTGAACAATTTGTCGCGCGGGCCGGCGATGAACAATTGCAACTGGCTGTGCTGGTCGACGGGGCCGAGCGCCGCGATCGGCGTGGTGCCCTTGCCGCCCTTGCCGAGGCTTTCGGCCCAGAGCTGCACATACCAGCGCGTGAAGCGCTCGAGCCGGTCGGCATAGGCCATCACGACGCCGATGCTCTTGCCCTTCGTCTCGGCGAGCGCCACCGACAAAGCCGCGCCGAGCGCGGCCGGCACGTCGGCGGCTTTCTTCTTCGCCAGCACCGGCGCCAGAGCGAGCCCGGCGCCCTCGCGGATTGCCACGACATCGAGGCCGAGCATCGCCGCCGGCAGCAGGCCGACATTGGTCAAGACAGAGAAGCGGCCGCCGACGCCGGTGTGATGATCGAGCATCGGCACTTTGAATTGGCCGAGCAGATCGCGCAAGCCGTTGGCCTTGCCGGCCTTGGACGGCTCGCTCAGCCCTAAGAAAATATCGGGGATGCGCGGGCCGAGATTTGCTGCTTTCAACTTCGACAGCACGGCGATGGTCTGCATCAAAGTTTCGCCGGTGCCGCCGGATTTCGAAATCGCAACGAAGCGCGAGGTCTGCAGCGGCAAACGCTCGAGCAGCGCGGCAAAGGAGTCCGGATCGAGATTGTCCATGAAGTGCAGGCGCGCGCCATTGCGAAAGGCGTCGACCCCGGGCACCGCGTGACCGGCCAGTTGCGCCAGAGTCTGGCCGCCGAGGCTCGAGCCGCCGGTGCCAAGCAGCACGATGTCGGTTGCGCGGTCGGCGATTTTCTGCGCGGCGTCGCGCAAAGGCGGCAAATCGGCGTGCGTCTCGGGAAGATTGAGCAGCGGCAGGCCGCCATCGGCGTGGCGCGCGCGCAGCCAATCGAGAGCTTTCTCGGCGCGGTCGAGCGCGCTCTTCAGGGCATCGGCGGAAACGCCATGCTGGCCGATATTGCTTTCAAGCGCGCCGTCGATGGATTGGATAAGGGGCATGGTGTCTCGTCTTAAATCAGAAAAGGCGGCAATATGCGCGTCCTAACGCTTCAACACGGCATCCGTTCATTCGCCGCCGCTGGAGACAAGTCCCTTCGGCCGGCCGACGACCGTGACCAGCATGCCGCCGCCGAACAGGCGTTTGGCGACGCGCTTGGCATCGTTGAGCGTGACCGCATCGATCATCGCCGAGCGGCGCTGCATGTAATCGATGCCGAGCCTGTCGAGCTGGAACTGCGTCAACTGGGCGGCGATCTTGCTCGACGTGTCGAGCGACAGCGCGTAGGCGCCCTTGAGATAGGATTTCGCCGCCGCCAGTTCGTCGGCGGTGGGCCCATCGTCGGCCATGCGCTTGGTCTCGGCCTCGATGATCGCCAGCGCGTCGCCGGTGCGGTCGGCTCGGGTCGCGGTGCCGCCGAGCACGACCGCGGCGCGCTTGAACCAGACCAGGCTGTCGGACACGCCGTATGCCAGACCGCGCTTCTCGCGCACTTCCTTGTACAGGCGCGAGGAGAACGAGCCGCCGCCGAGAATGTGATTGACGATATAGCCTGCCATGAAATCGGGATCGTTGCGGGCAAGGCCCTGACCGCCGAAAGTCACCACCGCCTGCGGCACGTCGAGATTGACGACAATGCGGCGGCCGAGGCCTTCCGGCTTCACGTCGGCGACCGGCTTGAGATCGTTCTTCGCCGGCAGCTTGGCGAAGGCGCGATCGATCAATTCGCCGGCGGTTTTGGCGTCGACGTCGCCGACGATCGAAACGGTCAATTCATTGCGCGCGAAGACGCGGCGCACATAGTCGCGCAAATCGTCGGCGGTGATGGTCGGCAGGCTTTCCAGCGTGCCCTTGGTTTCGCGGCCGTAAGGGTGGCCGGGAAACGCCGTCTGCCACCAGCGGCGGCTGGCGATACTGTTCGGGTTGGTGGTGTCGCGCTGCAGCCCGGCGATGGATTGCCGGCGCACGCGCTCGACGGCCTCCGCTTCGAAACGCGGCGCGGTCAGCGCCAACTGCAAGAGGTCGAAGGCCTCGACGCGGTGCTCGTTGAGGGAGCGCAGCGAGCCGTGGAATTCGTCGCGGCCGACCTGAAAGCTCAGCTCGATGGCGTGGTTCTCCAGCCGCTTGTGGAAGGTCTCGCCGTCGAGATCGCCGGCGCCTTCGTCGAGCAGATCGGCGGCCAGATTGGCCGTGCCGGTTTTTTCGGCGCCGTCCTGCGAACCGCCGCCATGGAACGAATAGTTCAGCGTCACCAGCGGCACCGCCTGCTCGCGCACCAGCCAGGCCTCGATGCCGGATGGGCTGACGATCTTTTCGATGGTCACGGCCGATGCCGTCGGCGCGGTAACGAGCAACGCAAAAGCCGGCAGCAAGGCCGCCGTGAAGAGACGCATCATGATCTCTTCTCCGCCTTGACCGGTTGAATGCCGGCGGGCTGTTCCGCCCGCGGCGTCGTGTCCTTGATCAGATAGCCGGTGACCGAGCGTTTCTTGTCGAGCCATTGCCGGGCGGCGTCCTGCACCTGAAGCGCGGTCACTGCTCGGATGCGGTCGGGCCATTGCCGCACGTCGTCGACAGTCGCGCCGGTCATCAGCGCCTGGCCGTACCAGCGCGCCATGCTGGCCTGATTGTCCTGGGCATAGATCGCGTCTGCGATCATGCGCGCCTTGGCGCGCTCCAGCTCTTCATCGGTGACGCCCTTGTCGATGACCTGCGCGATCACCGCGTCGGCTTCCGCCTCGAGTTGCGGCAGCGTCACGCCGGCGCCGGGCGAGGCATAGAAACCGAACTTGGCCATGTCGAGCGCGGAACTGTCGTAATAGGCGCCGGCGCTGACCGCGACATGCTTGTCGACAACGAGGCCGCGATACATCCGGCTGTTCGAGCCGGAGCCGAGAATATGCCCGAGCACTTCCAGCGCTTCGGACTGGCCGGACAATTTATTGGCTTTGGCGGTGGCGAAAGACGGCACCAGATAGCTGCGCTGTACCGCCGGCTGTTCGACGCGCGGGTCGGCCAAAGTCAGCGACCGCGGCGAGACCTGCGGCGGCTCCTGCGGCCGCTGACGCGACGCAATGCCATCGACGCGCTTGACCTTGCCATAGGTGTCCTGCGCCAGCTTGAGCGCGGCATCGGGCTCGATATCGCCGGCGATCACCAGCACCGCGTCGTTCGGACCGTAGAAGCGTTTGTAGAAGGCAATGGCGTCGTCGCGGCTGAGCTGCTCCATCTCGTGACGCCAGCCGATGATCGGCTTGCCGTAGGGGTGATTGAGAAACAGCGCCGCGTCCATCTGTTCGCCGAGCCGCGAGCGCGGATTGTTCTCAAGCCGCTGATTGCGCTCTTCGAGGATCACGTCGCGCTCGGGCAACACCACCGCGTCGGTCAGCACGAGGCCGGTCATGCGGTCGGCCTCGAATTCCATCACGGTCCTGAGCTGCTCGCTCGGCACGCGCTGGTAATAGCCGGTGTAATCGCTCGAGGTGAAAGCGTTTTCCTGGCCGCCGATGCGCGCCACCACGGTCGAAAACTGTCCGGCCGGATGCTTGGCCGTACCCTTGAACATCAGGTGCTCGAGGAAATGCGCCAGACCGGATTTGCCCGGCGTCTCGTCGGCGGCGCCGACCTTGTACCAGATCATGTGGGTGACGACCGGCGCGCGATGGTCGGGGATGACGACAAGCGCGAGCCCGTTCGCCAGTCTGAAGTCGGCGATCCTGGGCCCGGCGGCTTTGCCGCCAGCGGTCTCGGCGGCCATGACGGGCGGCGTGGCAAGCGCGACAGCGAGAGCCAGGGCGCCGGCCAGCAAGACGTTGTTTTTGAATTTCACGAGTTGGACCTTGCCGCTTTGCGTTGATGCGCGCCCCGCGCGCGCCCTGCGTTATGCAGCACTATCGGTGCTTACGCTATCGACACGCGCGAGAACCGTCGGCGCGACGCGCCAACGTTCCCGCGGCTACTTGGTGCCCTCACCGTGCGTCGTCGCGTAATCGATCGCCTTCGGCGCGTTTTCGCCCGCGCCCACCCCGTAAGGCTGGGCCGGCGATGGCGTCCGGTAGCCCGGCGGCGGCTCGGTCAGCGTGGCGCGCGGCGGTTCGCCGGTGAATTTGGCGGTCTCTGTTTCGTTTCCGCCGAATATGCTGCTCAACAGGCCGCCCTTGTAGCCGAGTTCGGACGGCTTGAGACGCGGATCGTCGCTCGACCAGTTCGATTCGGACTTGCCCGCCCGGCTGGCGCTGCGCTTGCTCGGTCCCGGTCCCAAATCGCTGCCGCGCAGCGCACTGTCCTGCTTGCGGGCTTCATCGCCGGCCCAAATGACGGTGGTGCGCTCACGCGCCGCTTCCGCCTTGGCCCGCTCCACATCGGGGTCTTTCGGCCAAGCCGGGTTATTGGCGATCATCGCATCGGAACGTTCCGGCGGCGGCAGCGTCTTGCTGGGCGGAATCACCAGCGGCGCGCGCTCCTGATAATTGATGGAGCGGTTTTCCCGTTGCAGACCGATGCCTTCGAGAATATTGCGGATGATCTTGGTATCCAGCGGCGTGTCGTCATCGGCGGCGCGGGCCGCCACCGGCGCGGCGAAAACGGCAACGGCGAGCGTCAGCCGCATCACGCTATGCAGATTCATGGCGACGCCGGAAAAAGCGCGGGCAGGAATGGCCTGGGCGGTCGGACGTGTCGGTCGCAAAGCGATCATGCGAAACGAACCCTCACTGGCGATAACAGTTATGACTTCAGGTCATATTGACGCCGATCAGGGCGCTTTTGCGGCACGCTCCCCGATCACGGATTCATACAGCAGGGCTATGACCCCGGCAACGATGGCTACGTCAGCGAGGTTAAAAACGTACCAATTGAACCGCCAATTGGCCCCGGAAAGGTGGAAAAACACGAAATCGACCACCCAGCCATAGGCCGCCCGGTCGATGGCGTTGCCGACCGCGCCGCCGATGATCAGGCCGAGCGCCAAAGCCGTCAGCCGGCTTTCCGCCTTCGCCAGCCAGGCCCAGAGCAGGACCACCGCCGCGCCTTTGAACCCGAGCAGGACCCATTGACCGACGGCGCCCTCCGAGGCGAACAGGCCGTAGCTGATGCCGGTATTCTTGGTCAGCACGAAGTCGAAGAACGGCCCGAACCGCGTCGGATTGGCGGCCAGGTCATAGACGAACAGCAGGTACAGCTTGCTGGCCTGGTCGAGGACGCCGGCAATCGCCGCGACGGCGAGGCCGAAGCCGGTGAGCGGGCCGTTCATGTATTGGCGGATGTTCACTCCGCCGCCTTGCGCATGGTTTCCCATTCGCGCAGCGCCTTGGCGTCGCGCGGCGAGACATCGGAAAATTGCGGATCGGCGCCGATGGTGTTGAGGATTTTCCACGAACGCGCGCATTTGGTGCCTTCGGCGAGACCCGGCACTACGGCGACGCCGGCGACATCGGGCTGACTGAAGGAGCCGGCCGGCCCTTCGCCCTGTACCAATGTCGCCGCCGAGGTGATGCAGATTTCGGCGAGATCGACATCGAGCACCGCTTCGTACAACTCAGCGTTCGACACATGCACAATCGGATGCGCCTCCAAGGACGAGCCGATGCGCTTCTGCGCGCGCTCGCCTTCCAGCGCGCCGGTGATGACACGGCGCACGGTGCGAATTTTACGCCACTTCTCGGCCAACTTGGCGTCGCGCCAGTTTTTCGGCACGTCGGGGAAGGTTTCCAGATGCACCGACTTGGCGTCATTGCCGTAGCGCGACATCCAGGTTTCTTCCGCGGTGAAGCACAGCATCGGCGCCAGCCAGACCACAGTGCAGCGGAACAAATGATCGATCACGGTGAGCGACGCCTTGCGGGTCAGCGACGAATAGGGATCGCAATAAAGCGCATCCTTGCGGATGTCAAAATAGAACGCCGACAGGTCGGACGTCATGAAGGCCGACAGTGCGGCGAAGATGCGCTTGTAGTCGAAATCGGCGTAGGCCTGCCGCACCAGTTCGTCGAGTTCGCTCAAGCGGTGCAGCATCAGCCGCTCCAGCTCCGGCATTTTCTCAAACGCGACACGCTCGTCCTCGTGGAAATGCGCCAGCGAGCCGAGCATCCAGCGCATGGTGTTGCGCAGCTTGCGATAGGTGTCGGCCGTGGTCTTGAGGATTTCAGGCCCGATGCGCAGATCGTCGGCATAGTCCGAAGCGCAGACCCACATACGGAGTATGTCGGCGCCAGACTGCTTGATGACGTCCTGCGGCGCGGTGACGTTGCCGGTCGACTTCGACATCTTGCGGCCCTGCTCGTCGAGCACGAAGCCATGCGTCAAGACGACATCGAACGGCGCGCGGCCGCGCGTGCCGCAGCTTTCGATCAAGGACGAATGAA